>JAFQOY010000035.1 GCA_017412025.1 Clostridia bacterium
GAATCGAACCCCTGTCCGAAAAAGCGACTGCCAGGCTTTCTCCGAGCGCAGTCTGCGTTTTAACATTCCCTCTCCCAGGCGCCCACAGACGGGCTCAAGGGTTCAGTAGCTTCATCATGTGGCCATGCTGCAAAGCTTAGGCATGGTCATGGCCCGCTAAATCGACGCCGGGAACCGGAGCAGCGGGATCTCCGGGCCGACGCGCAGCCTAATTAGGCCGCGAGGCAATAATTGTTATTGTCAGTTAATTTTTAATTTCCCGATTTTAACGTGGCTCGGGGCCACGGCTCGCTTACCCGACCGCCCACAATCCCGTCGAAACCAGTACACCCCCGTGTCTGGCCGACGATCCTCATGGATCAGTCGAACTTGTTGTTATTGCGCAGCGCGCGCTGCATTTCGCGCTTGGTGTCGCGCTCCGCGATGGAATCGCGCTTGTCATGAAGCTTCTTGCCCTTGCACACGCCCAGCTCCATCTTGAATCTGCCGTCCTTGAGGTACACCTGAAGCGGGATGAGCGAATAGCCCATCTTGCCTGCTTCCTGCGCCAGATGGCGAATCTGGCTCTTGTGCAGCAGCAGGCGCTTTTGCCGCATCGGATCGGTATTGAAGATGTTGCCCTGCTCATAGGGGCTGATATGCATGCCGCAGACAAGTACCTCGCCATCCTTGACGATGGCAAAGCTCTCCTTGAGGTTCATGCGCCCCTGACGCATGCTCTTGACCTCCGTGCCCTTGAGCTCCATGCCGCACTCGATGCGCTCCTCGACGAAGTAATCGTGAAACGCTTTTTTATTCTGTGCCATGGGCTTGATGCCCTTTGCGCGCGCCATACGATTCCCTCCCCGTCAAGTGCTGCAGTATAGTATAGCACAAAACGGGGAGGGATTCAAGACGGCAGGATTATTTGAGTTCTTCCTCAACCAGCTGCGCGAAGCGCTGCGCTTCTTCTACGACGGTTGCCACGGCTTCCCGCCAGAAATCCGGCGTCGTCACGTCGATGCCGACGCTGGCGGTCACATTCTCGATCGTGTCGCTGCCGAAGCGGGACAGCAGATCGCAGTATACCGGCACAAACGCCTGCCCCTCCGCCTTGTAGCGCGCATACGGGCCGCGCCCGAAGAGGCCGCCGAAGGCATACGGGAAGTTGTAAAAATGCCTTCCGGTGGAATAGTAATGGCTCTTGCACGCCCACATATACGGATGGCGCACATCGGGATCAAGGCCGTCTCCATAGCTCTGCGCCTGCGCCCAGAGCATCGTATCCTTGAGCTCCTGCACGCTCAGCGCGTGATCCGCCTGCGCGGCGACGACCTTCTCTTCAAACAGGAAGCGGCTGTAGATATCCACCATCACCTGCGTGTTTTCCGTCAGGCTCGCGTCCAGCAGCATCATTTCCTCATCGCGCTCCGCCTTTTCCATCAGCACGCCGGAAAGCAGCGTCTCGTTGAACGTGGAGGCCGTCTCTGCCAGCGGCATCGGCGTGTCGGTCATCATCACCGGCACGCGGCTGAGCATCTGGTTATTGAAGGCATGTCCCAGCTCATGCGCCAGCGTGCTGACGTCGGAGAGGCTGCCGGAGAAATTGGTCATGATGCGGCTGATGTTCTGCTCGTAGCAGCCCGCGCAGAACGCGCCGCCGCGCTTGCCCTTTTGGGGGAATACGTCGATCCAGCCCTCGTCAAAGGCCCTGGCCATCATGCCGCTCATCTCAGGCGTAAACTTTTCAAACACCTCAAGCAGCAGCGCTCTCGCCTGCTCGATGGTGTAGGTCGTGCTGCTGCTGCCGACCGGCGCAAACAGGTCGTAGAACGGCAGTCCGTTTTCGTGCCCCAGCAGCCTGCCCTTTGCCTTGAAATACTTCCGAAGCTCCGGCAGCGCCTCGGCAATCGCCGTCCACATCGCCTCAAGCGTCTTTCTGCCAAGACGCGAGTCGGCCAGCGTCATATCCAGCACGCCCTCATAGCCGCGCAGCTCCGCCATCGTCTGGCCTTCCGCCTTGATGGAGTTGAGGCAGACCGCCATCGGGATTTCGACCTTGCTGTAGCAGGCGATCTCCGCCTCATAGGCGTCGCGGCGCACCTGCGGATCGGGATCATACGCCTTGCCGCGCACCGCGGAAAGCGGGATCTCCTCGCCCCGGTAATTCGCCGTCAGCGTCGCCTCCAGCTTGCCCCGCAGCTGGGAGAGCGCCTTGCCGCCGGAGAGCTGCATGCGCAGCACCGGCCCCTCAATCGCCTCGTTAAGCTGATGGCGCGCCTTCTGCGCATATTCGCGCAGCACAAAGCCTCGGCGCGCAAGCTCTTCATCGCTGGCAATCGCCGCATCCAGATCCGCAACGGACGCCAGATAGCGCGCAAAGCTGCTCTCGCACTGCGCAAACGCCATGAACACGCGGTTCATCGGGGTCTGCGCGGCGTTGGCCTGCGGATGCTCCGCATCCACGGAGATCGTCAGCATGTTCATCAGGCTCACGCGCTCCATGTCCGCGGTGAGCTTCTCCACCATATCCACAACCGCGCGGATCTTCTTCGCCGCATCATCCTCCGGCGCATCGATCAGCCTGGCCAGTTCTGCCACTTTCTGCGGGAGCGCATTCATATCGCGCTCATAAGCAGGATCGTCAAATCCGCTGTAAAATACGCTCAGATCCCAGTTTATCTTCATCTTTATTGCCCTCCTTTGGCGCTTCTTTGCCCATTATACACGTCCTTTTCATGCGGCACAAGGGCGATCTCCTGCGAAAAAAGAATATTCCTGCAAATCTCCCCTTTAAAATCTGGATGATTTGCATTATAATTGTCATAGGTGTTTTTATGCTCTTTTGAGCCGGACTGTCCGGCCATTCAGAAGAATGATGATTTGGAGGATTGATGACCATGACCTATCGTGAACAGTACGAAGCCTGGCTGCGCGACTTTGCCGACGATACCGCGACCGTCGAAGAACTCAAGGCGCTTGAGGGCAACGAAAAGGAAATCGAGGACCGCTTCTATACCGAGCTGTCCTTCGGCACCGCCGGCATGCGCGGCGTGCTCGGCGCGGGCACCAACCGCATGAACCTGTATAACGTCCGCCGCGCGACCAAGGGCTTTGCCGATTACATCAACAGCCAGGATCCGGAATACGCCAAGCGCGGCGTCGTCATCGCGTACGACTCCCGCCGCATGAGCCCGGAGTTCGCCAAGGCTGCCGCGCTCGTTCTGTGCAACGAGGGCATCAACGTCCAGCTGTTTGACGAGCTGCGC
>JAFQOY010000036.1 GCA_017412025.1 Clostridia bacterium
CGCGGCGGCAGAGCGCAGGGCGCGCAGACGCCAGCGGCGCGGATCAGCGAGGGGCAGGCGCAGGCGGGCGGTGTTGAGCGGGACAGTCTCCGCTCCTTTCCCCTCGCCTCGCGCTCTGGCTTGTCCCTCTAGCGCCGTTTGATGGCCTTTGACGGTAACTTCCCCGTCCAAAGCCGTCCAAACGATTCTAGGGGCAATTCCGGCGATTTGGCGCGAATCGTCCTTGACGTGCTGCAGATCCGTGTCGTATACTCATGATGGCAGCTAAAAGGGATAAGCCATTTTTCGCCTCAGGGAATCCAGAGTGAGGGCAAGCGGCGGCGGAAGGTCACGCCGCCGCTTCTCTCAGCTGCCTTTGCATCCTCAAAAAATCAGAGCCATTTAAAAGGCCTATCTCAAATCCAATGGGCAATTCCCCATCTTGTTACGAGATAATGCGTTTAAATGGCTCTTTTTTTGATCGTTTTCGACTTTTTTGTTCGACTTGTTACCAAATTCGCTCTTTTTTGCATCTTCCCCTTGCGCTGCTGCTCTCCGGCGTGATATGCTGTGTGCAACATTTGACGCAAGGGAGGTGCGGCACGAATGGCCAGCAGAGCGCGCAAGACGCCAACGCCCAGAGCGTGGACGGAAGAAACCGCCTTCACAAAGCGGATCGCGGCGAGGATCCCTCTGGATCTGAACGCCAGACTCAAGGAACACGTTGAATCCAGCATGCTGACAGTCACCGATGTGGTGATAACAGCGCTGGAAGAGTACTTCACGAAGCGCGGTCTTTGACCGCAGAAAGGAGGTTCGGGGTTTTGATTGGGAGGTATGCTGTGCGGTCGAGGCACGGCATAAAAAAGACCCGCTCAGGCGGTCGAGACCTGAACGGGTTTGATGGTTTCCCATCATGGCTTGGCGGAGAGTTAGGGATTTGAACCCTAGGTGGGGTATCAGCCCACACACGATTTCCAGTCGTGCGCCTTAGACCACTCAGCCAACTCTCCATCTGCTTGGCTGTTGCTCAATCAGCGAGACTTATTATACATCCGCACACAGCATTTGTCAAGCATAAAAATACATTTTTTTCTCTTTTCTGTTTTCTTTCTTCGCCGTGCCGCTTTCCGCAGCAAAAACCGCCTCCGCCGGTAGCTTACGCAGGGTCGTAGCGATGATGCACGCGCGTCATCAGCACGCGCCTGCAGCGGAAATATGCCGGAACAAGGAACAGATCCGCCAGCACCCACGCCAGCGGCGAGCCAAGCATCGCGCCTGTGAAGCCCAGCGCCGGAACGAGCAGAAGGCCTGCCAGCATGCGCGCTGCCATCTCCAGTACGCCAGCCAGAATGGCAAGCGCAGAAAAGCCCATTCCCTGAATCGCAAAGCGGACGACGTTCACCAGTGTCAGGAAGGGACAGAACACCGCCGACACCATCATATACCGGTGCGCCAGGGTGATGATCTCCGTCTCTGCGCCGGAAACAAAGAGCATCACTGCGTCGTCGCCGAGGCAGACCGCAAAGACAAGCGCCCCCAGCGAATAGACAAAGCCCATCAGCGAAGCGCTGAATACGCCCCTGTTCAGGCGATCATATTTCCCAGCGCCCGCGTTCTGCGCCGTATAAGTCGCCATGGTCGAGCCGAGCGCGTCAAACGGGCAGGCCAGGAATCCAAAGACCTTGCCCGTCGCCGTCACCGCCGCCACGCAGTGCGCGCCCAGGCCGTTGACCGCCGTCTGCAGGATCACGCTGCCGATGGCTGTGATGGAATACTGCAGCCCCATCGGCAGGCCGCAGGCGCACAGCTCCGTCATGCGCACACCCCTTGCGCGCCATTCTCCGCCGGCAATATGCAGCGCCGGCACCTTCAGCGCGATCCATCCAAGGCACAGCAGTCCCGACGCCGCCTGGCTGATCACCGTCGCCAGCGACGCGCCGGATATGCCCATATCAAGCCCGAGGATGAACAGAAGATCCAGCGCGACATTCATCACCGAGGAGAGCACGAGGAAGAACAGCGGCGTTTTGCTGTCCCCCAGCGCGCGCAGGAAGCCGGAGGTCAGGTTATACAGGAACGCGAAGGGAATGCCCGCAAAGATCACGGAGATGTACGCATACGCTTCCTGCATACAGTCCTGCGGCGTGTCCATCGCCGTGAGGATATCGCGGCAGAAGACGACCGTCGCCGTCGTCATCACCAGCGCAAAGGCAGCCGACAGATAGATCGCGTTGGCTGCAAACTCGCGCATGCGGCTCAGCTCTCCCGCGCCGAAGCGCTGCGCCAGCGGGATAGAGAACCCTGCGCACACGCCCATACAGAAGCCAAGCACAAGAAAGTTGATCGAGCCGGTCGCGCCCACGCCCGCCAGCGCGTTCACGCCCAGAAAGCGCCCGACGATCATCGCATCCACAAAATTATACAGCTGCTGAAAGAGCATGCCCGCCAGTAGCGGCAGCGCGAAGCTGACGATCAGCCCAAGCGGCCTGCCCTTTGTCATATCTCTGGTCAAAAACAGCGCCTCTTTTCCACTCATCCATGTCCTGTGAACGAGCGGTATTATACGCGCTTTGTCCCTGTCGCGCAAGATGGAAGAATGAACAGCAACTGACGGGCGTGAAAAAGGAAATTTGCACAAAAAAGGAGGAGCAACGCCCCTCCCCCGAAGCCCCGTTTCCTTTTATCGCATGCTGCCTGCAAGCGCGCGCAGCGCCTGCGGATCGTCGCAGTCGCAAAGCTCGTTTTCCCCCCGGCAGTCAACGGCCAGCAGGTCGCCTTCGTGCGCGCGCAGGATGGATTTCGCGCCGCAGTCGCCCTCAAGCGCCATCAGCGCCGGAAAATACGCGCTGGAAAACACGGCAGGATTGCCCATGTGCGTGCTGTCGCGCAGGCAGGCGATTCTCTTTGCGCTGCGCGTATATTCATCAAGCAGGCTCTCAAGCGAGGCCGCCGTCAAAAGCGGCTGATCGCCGACCAGCAGGAGCAGCGCGTCCGCATCGCAAAGGGCGCGCACGCCCAGCGCGATGGAATGCGCCTGCCCGCGCTCGGGATGCGCGTTTTCAACCGGCTCAAAGCCGTATGCCCGCGCCAGCGCGGCAATCTCGGGATACGCCGTCACGACGGCCACGCGCGCAAGCGGCAGCGCGCTGAGCGCGTCCATCGCGCGGGCGATCATCGGTCTGCCGCCGAAGTCGGCCAGGAGCTTGTTTGCGCCGAAGCGCTCGCTGCGGCCGGAGGCGAGGAGGATTGCGCCGGTTTTGAGCATGACAGATGCTCCTTTCGTTGTTTTTTTGCGCTGCCTTTGAAGGGGCGCATTAAGGTTCTCACAGGGGGACGCCTGCGCCTTTGGCGCAGGGATGCGTGCTCCGCAGGCCAGAGGGATCGGGGGGAGTTTCGATTCTCCCCCCAGATCCCCCTGGACCCCCATTCCCCCCTGCAAACGACCATGGGCTGAGGCCCCTGGACCCCGGAGCTGTATACGCAGCTTCGTATACAGCCCCGGGTCCAGGGTGGCAACCCTGGTCGTTTCAGGGGGATTCAGGGGAGTCAAGAGGGGGAGAAGGGGGAAATCGAAATCCCCCCTCCCCCTCTTGC
>JAFQOY010000037.1 GCA_017412025.1 Clostridia bacterium
GGTTGGCATCGTGGACGGCGTGAGCGCGACGATCAGCAGCAGCAGCGGCAATGTGGTGCTCAAGTGGAACACGACGGCGACCGCGCACAAGTATAAGATTTTTGCAAGCGACACGGAGAACGGAACGTATACAGACGTCGTTACGGTGCTGGCAAAGACGACGGCGACGCAGAGTGCGTCCCTGAACGCTAATCTGAAGGACAAGTACTTCAAGATCCGCACGGTGCGCGACGATCAGGGCACCCGTTCCCACAGCGCATACAGCACGCCGGTGAAGGTGGAGCAGCTTGAATTCACCTACACCATCGCAGGCGGCAAGGCGACGATCACCGGCTATATCGGCAGCAAGACGGCAGTTGTCGTGCCGGATACGATCGGCGGCGCGCAGGTGACGGCGATTGCGGCCTCCGCTTTCGCCAATAAGACCGGTATCACCAGCGTCACTCTGCCGGATGCAGTGACGAGTATCGGCGCGGGTGCGTTCTCCGGCTGCACGGGTCTTGAGAGCATCAGGGTGCCTTCCGGCGTGACGGTGATTGAGGACAATACGTTCAATGGATGCACGAAGCTTGAGCGCGCGGAGCTGCCCAATGCCGTGACCCGCATCGGCAAGCGTGCGTTCTACAACTGCACGAGCCTGAAGAACATGACAACCTATTGATTGGAAAATACGTTTGACCTGCAGGAAGCCCCGAAGCGATTCGGGGCTTCCTTTTTTTCTGCCGTCCGCAAGCCGTAGAGGGTGAAAAGTGCGGTCGAAGCCGGAAGAGCCAGAAAAATCTGAAGATACAGGGAAAAATGAGGAAAAAACAGAGGAAAATTATGAACCGTAACAGGAGAATAACGGATGAAATATGGGTCGATCTCTGGTCAATTTGAGGAATTGAGCAAAATAAGGAAAAAAGGAGGACGAAAAAACGACAATGACCACGAAAAGAAGGGCTTGACGGGCGATGTTTCATGTGGTATAATCAAAAAACACAGTAGATACTGTTGTAAGCCAACTCTATGAGAGATTGATACAATAATGATGATTTCATCGTAAAACATATTGACATCCTGTAAGCCAACTCTATGAGAGATTGATACAAACTCAAACATTGCTCTCTTCCTCCTTATGTTGTTAATCGTAAGCCAACTCTATGAGAGATTGATACCAGATGGGCAGAGATTTTGCCGACTTCATACATTTCCTTGTAAGCCAACTCTATGAGAGATTGATACTTTGGGGTTGTGAAGAGATTTTACAGTGATGTAAAGTAAGCCAACTCTATGAGAGATTCTCCGGTGCCGGAAGCAAAACCACAAAAACGAGGCAGATGCGCAGGCACGCGTCTGCTTCTTTTTTTGATCAAGAAGAAATTGCGTGAATCCCTCCACCGCTCACGCGGTGCCCCTCCCCTTTCAGCGGAGGCAAGGGATGCTTGCCAGGCCAGGGCTCCTCTGAAGGGAGAGCTGGCACAAAGCGCCTGAGGAGTTGAAGTGCGCTGGCGCACAGATCCCATATGCGGCGCGGAGGAAGCCGCAAGGCTGCCGGCGCCAACAGCACAGCGAATAAACGAAAACAGGCATGGTGCGGAGAGTGATGCACTCCGTGCCATGCCTGTTTTTATGCAAAAAACCCCCGGCGCTGCAGCGCCGGGGGCAGGTTGCTGTGCATTATTTAAGTCCGAGTTCTTCCTTTGTCGCCAGGGACACGCCGTGCGCGGCGAGGAGGGAGACGAACTTCTCCTCATCGGAATTGCGGAAGACCATATAGGCCTTGCCTTCCTTGTGGGTGAACAGGGAGTACATGTACTCGATGTCCAGCTCGCCCTCGGCCAGCGCCTCCAGCACCGGCACCAGGCCGCCGGCCTGATCCGGAACGGCGACGACGTGCACCGGCGTCATGGAGAGGACGTAGCCGTTGGCAAGCAGCACGCCGGTCGCCTTTTCCGCATCGTCCACGATCAGGCGCAGTACGCCATAGTCGGAGGTTTCTGCGATGGAGATGGCGCGCATGTCGATGCCGTGGTCTGCCAGAACGCGGGTGACCTGCGCCAGCTGACCGGCGCGGTTTTCAAGGAAAATCGAAATCTGATGGACGATCATGTGCTCTCCTCCTTAAATCTTGCGCTTGTCGATGATGCGCACGGCCTTGCCCTCCGAGCGCGTGATGCTCTTGGGTGATACGATGCGCACCTTGGCATAGATGCCCAGCATAGTCTTGAGCGCGGCGACGAGCTTCTTCTCCTCGTTGTGGATGTCGGCCAGAGAGTCGGAGAACTTGCTGGGATGCATCTCCACGAGCACCTCGAGGGTGTCGGAGTGGTTGACGCGGTCGACGATGATCTGATAGTTGGCCGGATAGCCCTGCTCAAGCAGCACGGTTTCGATCTGGGACGGGAAGACGTTGACGCCCTTGATGATGAGCATATCGTCGCTGCGGCCCATGGGCTTGCTCATCTTCACATGCGTGCGGCCGCAGGAGCACGGCTTGCGGCTGAGCACGCAGATGTCGCGCGTGCGGTAGCGCAGCAGCGGGAAGGCTTCCTTGGTGATGGCGGTGAAGACCAGCTCGCCCTTTTCGCCCTCGGGCAGCACTTCGCCGGTTTCGGGATCGATGATTTCGGCGATGAAGTGGTCTTCGTTGATGTGCATGCCAGTCTGTTCGCAGCACTCAAAGCTCACGCCGGGGCCGGACGTCTCGGTCAGGCCGTAGATGTCATAGGCCTTGATGCCCAGGCTCTTCTCGATGTCGCGGCGCATTTCCTCGCTCCATGCTTCCGCGCCGAAGATGCCCGCCTTCAGCTTGATCTTATCCCTCAGGCCCATCTCGTGGATGGATTCGCCCAGATAGGCGGCGTAGGACGGCGTGCAGCAGAGGATGGTCGCCTCAAGATCGGTCATGAACTGAAGCTGGCGCTCGGTATTGCCGGAGGACATGGGCAGCGTGAGGCAGCCGACGCGGTGAGAGCCGCCGTTCAGACCGGGGCCGCCGGTGAACAGGCCGTAACCGTAGGCAACCTGAACGACGTCCTCCTTTGTTCCGCCGGCGGCGACGATGGCGCGCGCGCAGCAGTCCTCCCACAGGTCGATGTCGTGCTGCGTATAGAACGCGACGACGCGGCGGCCGGTGGTGCCGGAGGTGGACTGAATGCGGACGCATTCGCTCAGCGGCTTGCCCATCAGGCCGTAGGGATAGGCGTCGCGCAGGTCGGCCTTGGTGAGGAAGGGCAGCTTGTGCAGGTCGTCGACGCTCTTGACGTCATCCGGCGTAACGCCCTTCTCTTCCATCTTTTTGCGGTAGTAGGGCACATTGTCCCATACGTGCTTTACCTGCTTGACAAGGCGCTCGTTCTGCCAGGCAAGAATCTGCTCGCGGGATGCGGTTTCGATTTCCGGCTGATAATAATTGGGCATATGGAATCTCTCCTTTGTGAATGAGGTGAGTGTATGCAAAACGGTTATGCCTCTCTGCCGAGCAGGAAGGCTCTTTTGTTCAGCTCAAGAAATTTCGCAGGAACGGACTTTTCGATTGCGTCCATCCATTCTTCGATCGTGAAGTCGAAGTTGCGGGAAAGATGGCCCATGAGTACGATGTTGACCGCCTTGGCGGAACCGGCGCTTTCAGCCAGCGCAAGGGCGTTGAGCTGATCGACGAGAATGCCTTTCTCTTCCAGCTTTTTGTCAAGGTGTTCGGGGTACTGCGCCGCGCCGGTGATGACCGGCATCGGGTTGATCTGCTGCGTGTTGGTGACGATTTTGCCGCCCTCGCGCAGATATTCGCTCCAGCGGGCAGCTTCCAGCAGCTCGAAGGAGACGATGTAATCCGCCTCGCCCCTGTCGATGACGGGGGAATAGACCTTCTCGCCGAAGCGCACATAGGTGACGACGCTGCCGCCGCGCTGGCTCATGCCGTGCACCTCGGATACCTTGACGTCATAGCCCTTCTCAAGCAGAATGCGGCCCAGAAGCTTGGAGGCAAGCAGGCTGCCCTGACCGCCGACGCCGACGATCATGATGTTCTTCGTTTCCATGCTCAGTCCTCCTTTGCCGCGTGCAGCGCGTCGAAATGGCACAGCTGCGTGCACACGCCGCAGCCGGTGCACAGGGTGTTGTCGATGGCGGCCTTGCCGTCCTTCATGCTGATGGCCGGACAGCCGATCTTCATGCACAGCCTGCAGCTGCGGCACTTGTCGCTGTCAACGACGACGGGCTTTGCATGCTTTACATACTTGAGCAGCGCGCACGGGCGGCGGCTGATGATGACGGAGGGTTCGTTTGCTTCAAGCTCTTCAAGGATGGCGGTCTCCGTCTGCTTGAGGTCATACGGATCGACCACGCGCACGCGGCGGATGCCCACGGCGCGGCACAGCGTTTCCAGATCGATCTTCGTGCAGGGATCGCCCTTGAGGTTGTAGCCGGTGGTCGGGTTCTGCTGGTGTCCGGTCATGCCGGTGATGGAATTGTCCACGATGATGACGGTGGTGTTGGATTCGTTGTAGGCGACGTTGATCAGGCCGGTCACGCCGGAGTGCATGAAGGTCGAATCGCCGATGACGGCGACGGTCTTTCCGTCCGCCGCGCCGCGGAGCGCCTTGGTGAAGCCGTGCGCGCCGGAGATGGAGGCGCCCATGCAGATGGTCGTATCCAGCGCGCCCAGCGGCGGCACAGCGCCCAGCGTGTAGCAGCCGATATCGCCGAGAGCCGTGATCCTGTTCTTGGCGAGCGTGTAGAAGAGGCTGCGGTGCGGGCATCCGGCGCACATCACGGGCGGTCGGGCAGGGATGGCGTCCTCCACCTTTGCGCCCGCGCCGGGCGCGGCCATGCCGAGCTTCTCAGCGACGAGATTCTGGCTGAATTCGCCGACGCAGGGGAAGAGCTCCTTGCCGGTGACGGCAAGACCCATGTCGCGGCAGTGCGCCTCGATGAAGCTGTCGAGTTCCTCGACGACGATCAGCCTGTCAACCGATGCGGCGAAGTCGCGGATCTTCTTCTCCGGCATCGGATAGATCATGCCGAGCTTCAAAACGGGATACGTATCGCCGCAGACCTCCTTCACATACTGATAGGCGGTGGAGGAGGTGATGACGCCGCAGCTGTGATCCCGTCCGTCCTCAATCCGGTTGACGGACGCGGTCTCCGCCCAGTCGGCGAGCGCCTTCGTGCGCGCCTCGACGACGGGATGGCGGTTTCTGGCGTTGCCGGGCATCATGATGTACTTCTGCGGATTCTTGGCGTAGGTTTTCTGCGCGGTGATCCGTTCGCCGGTTTCCACCACGCTCTGGGAATGCGCGATGCGGGTACACATCTTCAGCAGCACCGGCGTGTCAAACTGCTCGGAGAGCTCGTAGGCCAGCTTCGCAAAGGCGAGCGCCTCGGCAGAATCGGACGGCTCGAGCATCGGGAGCTTGGCTGCGCGCGCATAGTGGCGGGAATCCTGCTCGTTCTGGCTGGAATGCATGCCCGCGTCGTCGGCAACGCCGATGACCATGCCTGCGTTGACGCCGGTATAGCTGATGGTAAAGAGCGGATCGGCGGCAACATTGAGGCCGACATGCTTCATGCCGCAGAAGCTGCGCCTGCCGGCAAGGCACGCGCCGAAAGCCGATTCCATGGCGACCTTTTCGTTCGGCGCCCATTCGGCGTATACTTCTTCAAATTTGGCGGCTTCCTCGGTGATTTCCGTGGAGGGCGTGCCGGGGTAGCTGGATATGAATTCACATCCGGCTTCATAGAGTCCGCGGGCAACGGCGGCGTTGCCCAGCATAAGCTGCTTCATGGAGAAACCTCCTTATGAGTCGATACTCATAAATATACCACAATTCTGCTCTCTGTGCGCATAAAAATTGCAGATTTTGTCAAATAATCAGTTTTCCGTATGATTTCCGATGGAATCGCGGACAGTAACCGTCACTTTGCGGTCATAGCAGGAGAATACCTGATCAAGATGCGCACCGGGCAGCTTCGACGTAAACAGGCTGACGGCGGGCACGAGAACCAGGCCTGCGATCATGCAGAACGCGCCGGCATTGATGGGCGACTGCAGCAGCGCCGGAAAGCTCGACTTGACAAAGATATTGGCCAGCATGACGACGGTGGAGAAGATAAAGCTGACCCACACGGAAACGACGGTAGTGCCCTTCCAGTACAGGCCGTAGAGGAATGGAGCGAGGAACGCGCCGGCGAGCGCGCCCCAGCTCACGCCCATCAGCTGCGCGATGAAGGTGACATTTGATTTGTACTGCAGGATGGCCAGCACGACGGAAATGGCGATAAATACGACGATCAGGCATCGCATGACAAACAGCTGCTTCTTTTCGTCCATGTCCTTGACGAGCGTGCCCTTGATGAAATCCAGCGTCAGCGTGGAAGAGGACGTGAGCACGAGCGAGGAAAGCGTGGACATGGACGCGGAGAGCACGAGGATGACGACGACGGAGATCAGGAACGGGGAAAGATTCGAGAGCATGGTGGGGATGATCGAGTCAAAGCCTTGGGAGACCACGTCCACCTGATCGGCAAAGAGCCTGCCGAAACCGCCGAGGAAGTAGCATCCGCCGGCGACGATGGCGGCGAAGAGGGTGGAGATGATCAGGCCCTTGGAGATGGCCTGCTCGCTTTTGATGGCGTAGAACTTCTGCACCATCTGCGGCAGACCCCAGGTGCCCAGCGACGTGAGGATGACGACGCCCAGCAGGTTGACGGGATCCGGGCCGAAGAAGGAGGCGAACACGCCGGGCGTGCTGCTGACGGACGGATCGGACACGCGGCCGAGCTTGTCAAGCGCCTGCATGAAGCCGCCCTGTCCCTTGAGCACAGCGCCGATGACGGCGATGATGCCGATGATCATGATGATGCCCTGCACGAAGTCGTTGACGGCGGTAGCCATGTATCCGCCGGCAATGACGTAGACGGCGGTCAGGATGGCCATGACGATGACGCAGACGCTGTAGTCGATGTCAAACGCCATGCCAAAAAGGCGGCTGAGGCCGTTGTAAAGCGATGCGGTGTAGGGGATGAGGAAGATGAAGATGATGGCGGAAGAGGCAATCTTGAGCGCAGGGCTTGCGAAGCGCTCGCAGAAGAACTGCGGCATGGTTGCGCTGGAGAGATGCTGCGTCATCACGCGCGTGCGCCTGCCCAGCAGCGCCCAGGCCATCAGCGAGCCGATGAGCGCGTTGCCGATACCTGCCCATGTCGCTGCGATGCCGTATTTCCAGCCAAACTGACCGGCATAACCGACGAACACCACAGCGGAGAAATAGGACGTGCCGTAGGCGAACGCCGTCAGCCAGGGGCCGACGCTGCGGCCGCCGAGCACGAAACCGTTGACGTCCGTGGCGTGTCTGCGGCAGTACAGGCCGATGCCGATGGTCATTCCGAAGAAAATAAACAGCATGGCGAGCTTGATGAACAGGTCCATAATATGCATCTCCTTGTATTGAAGTGGATGTTTGATTGAGCAGTTGCATGATTTTCCTGCCGTTCGGAGGCGCTGCTGCCCACGGGAGAATAAGAGAGGATTGCAGCAGCCTGATATATTTCCCCTTCCGCCGGACGGCGGAAGGGGAAAATGTAGAATTCAAATCCGGCCAGACGCAGAGGAAATCAGCCGGTGATCTGCGCTTCGACCAGACGGCCGCGGCAGTACTTTTCGCGCAGAACGGGCTTTTCGATTTTGCCGGTGGGATTGCGCGGAATCTGATCAAAGATGACCTTTCTGGGGCGCTTGTAGCGGGGCATGCCCTCGCAGAAGGCGTTGATCTCCTCTTCCGTGCAGGTGCAGCCTTCCTTGATTTCCACGATGGCGGCGGCAATTTCGCCCAGGCGCGGATGCGGCAGGCCGATGACGGCGACGTCCTTGATCTTGTCAAAGCCGCGCATGAAGTCCTCGATCTGCACGGGATAGAGGTTTTCGCCGCCGGAGATGACGACGTCCTTCTTGCGGTCGACGAGGAAGATGAAGCCGTCCTCGTCCATGCGCGCCATGTCGCCGGTATAGAGCCAGCCGTCTCTGAGCACCTCGCCTGTGGCCTCTTCATTCTTGTAGTAGCACAGCATCACGCCGTCGCCGCGGACAATCAGTTCGCCCACGTCGCCGCGCGCGACATCTTCGCCGGAGGGGGAGACGATCCTGGCCTGCCAGTTGTAGCCGGGCTTGCCGATGGCGCCGACCTTGTGCACGTTCTCTACGCCCAGATGCACGCAGCCCGGACCGATGGATTCGGAAAGGCCATAGTTGGTGTCGTACAGGTGATGCGGAAATTTGCCGAGCCAGCGGTTGATCAGGCTGGGCGGAACCGGCTGCGCGCCGATATGCATCAGACGCCACTGATCAAGTTTGTAATCGGAAAGCTTGACCCGGCCGGCGTCCACAGCGTCCAGCAGATCCTGCGCCCACGGCACGAGCAGCCAGACGATGCTGCAGTTTTCATCGCTTACCGCGCGGAGGATCCACTCGGGCTTTACGCCGCGCAGCAGCACGGCCTTGCCGCCGGCATGCAGCGAGCCGAACCAGTGCATCTTTGCACCGGTATGATACAGCGGCGGAATGCAGAGGAATACGTCGTCCTTCTTCTGCCCGTGATGCGCCTGCTCCACTTCGCAGGCATAGGCCAGCGCGCGGTGGTTGTGCAGGATCGCCTTGGGGAAGCCCGTCGTGCCGGAGGAGAAGTAGATGGCGGCATGGTCCTTTTCGTCAAGGGCGACGGGCGGCGGATTGGAGGAACAGAACGTCGTCAGGCGCATGCAGTCCTCGGCGTATGCGGGTCTGTCCTTGCCGACAAAGAACATGAAGCGCAGTCCGGTCAGCTCGCTCTGGATGGCGTCGATGCGGCTGATGAACTCGGGTCCAAAGATGAGCACCTCAACGTCTGCCAGATCGAGGCAGTACTTGATTTCGTCGCTGGAATAGCGAAAATTCATCGGCACGGCGATGCAGCCGGCCTTGAGGATGCCGAAATAGATCGGCAGCCATTCCAGGCAGTTCATCATCAGGATGGCGACCTTTGTGCCGCGCGCGACGCTGCGGCTGAGGAGCAGGTTTGCAAAGCGGTTGGCACGGCGGTCAAAGTCCTGCCAGCTCATCTCTCTGCGGTAGGGCGCGTCCGGATTGGCGCTTTCAATCAGGTTGAATTCATGCCAGGTGACGGCACGATCTCTTTCTTCGGAGGGGTTGATTTCAACCAGGGCGGTTTCCATGCCCCAGAGTCTGGCGTTGCGCTCAAGATAATCGGTCAGCAGCACGGTCAATTCTCCTTTATCGGTTGTATTTGTATGTGTATGGACGGCCTTTTTAAAGGCATGGTCGCTGATATGTTCACCATTGTATCAGCAATAAGCATAAAAGTCATCAAATTGTCAACGGCTTTTGCTTTTTTTCTTGACATTCAGCAGATAATGGCGTAAACTGTCGTCCATGAAGAAGGTGATGGATTGAATGATCATTGATTTTCATACCCATACGTTTCCGGAAAAGATTGCGGAAACGGCCGTCAGAAAGCTGGAAAGGGCCTGCAATTGCCCTGCGCACAGCGACGGAACGGGCAAGGGACTGAAAGAATCCATGCGCAGAGCCGGAATTGACATATCGGTAGCCCTGCCTGTGGTCACCAATCCGGTCAAGGCTGTTTCGGTGAACAATCTGTCTATGCAGCTTGACGGAATCGATGGTCTGGTTTACTTCGGCGGCATCCATCCCGAAACGCCGGACGCAGAAGCGGAGCTTGAACGCATTGCACGGAGAGGGATCAAGGGTATCAAGATCCACCCGCTCTATCAGGGCGTGAACATCGACGATCCGCGATTTGTGCGTATCCTGAGCAAGGCGGGCGAGCTGGGGCTGATCGTGGTGATGCATGCTGGCCAGGATATCGCTTATCCGGACGAGGTGTTCTGCTCGCCGCAGATGATCCGGCGGGCGCTTGCGATGGCAGGTCCTGTGAAGCTTGTCTGCGCGCACATGGGCGGCTGGCAGGACTGGAACGAGGTTTTGGAGTATCTGGCAGATACGTCAGCGATCATTGACACGGCGCTGTCGCTGGGCGGGCTTACGCCGTTTGAGGAGGGCAGGCGGCCGGAGAAGATGTATCGTCTCATGGATGAAGAAGCATTCATCGGTATGGTCAGGGCCTTTGGCAGCGGACGGGTGGTCTTCGGCACGGACAGCCCATGGGATGGGCAGAAGAACGCTGTCATGAGAATTGAGGCGCTGGCGCTGACGCAGGAAGAAAAGCGAGACATATTCTGCGGAAGCGCCATGCGCCTGCTGGGCATGGAAGAGAGCGGAGAATGACTGCGCGGAGGCATGAAAGAACGAACAGATGAAAAGGAAATACATGGTGCTCTGCGTTGCAGGGCAGTCAAACGCCGTGGGCTATGACGAATCGCCTGTTGCTGCAGATTATGAGGCGCAGTTTGATACGAAACGAATCCGGCAGCTGGGTGTGCATGGTGAGGATAATCTGAAGATTATCGGGCTTGGCGCATGTGCGCAGAGCTATCAGGATATGCGTCCGTTCGGCAATCCTGCCAATTCCGGTACAGGCACGAAGGGCGTCCATCTGCCGCTTTGCCATCTGCTGCTCAGCTTCATTCCGCAGGATTATGATATTCTGGTGATTTCCTGTGCGTATGGCGGTTCCGGCTTTACGGTGGGTGAATATGGGCCGTACGATGAAAAGACGCTTTTGCCCGCGCCGGGCGTATGGCGCTGGGGCGTTTCTTCCAATTACTATCAGGGAATGAAGGACCGCATTGCCTATGCGCTTGACCTCAACGGGGAGAACAGGTTTCTGGGCGTGGTCTGGTGCCAGGGAGAGCACGACAACGGCGACGCTGCAGGGCAGAAGCTGGGCTTTGAGGCGATGACGAGGGATTTCTTTGCCGATTTTGCCGCGCGTTATCCGGACAGGGTGTATCGCGGCGCATGGGACAGGGGTATCTGGTACAATTATGAAACGGTATCCTACTGGTATCGTCAGGGGCAGTGCGAAGAGATCTGGGAAAACTACAGACGATGGAGCCCGGATACATATGTCGATATTCCGCGCGATACGGATTCCAACGAGGTAAACGGCACGGGCATCACGGCGCGCATCCGCGCAGCGCACTTTGGCAACGATGCGTTTGTGAACGTGGTTGCGCCGCGCATTGCGCAGAGCATGGCGCGAAGGCTTGATGTCTGAAAATTGAACAGACGGGTTGTTTTTCAATCAGACCGCCGATCTGGCAGCATCGGCGGTTTTTTTGTATGTTCGTCGGAATGGATGAATTTACATTATATGAAATGAAATACGATAGATATAATACATAAGAAATGATATTTAAAACTTGACTTGTAAGATTTAAATTGATAAAATCAGTTATGTTGGTTGGAAACAACCAAATATCAATCAGGAGGAAGAAGATATGAAGAAACTGATGAGCATCATGCTTCTCGCCGCCATGCTGATGACCATGGCTGCGGGCGCGCTGGCTGCAGATGGTACGTTCAGCGGCGAAGGCGCCGGCAAGGGCGGCATGATCAAGGTTGAAGTGACCCTCGCCGGCGGCGAGATTGCCGCCATCAACGTGATCAGCCATGGCGAGACCCCGGGCTTTGCCGATGCGCTGGACACCGTCGGTGCGGCGATGGTCGCGCAGAACAAGGTGGACGTGGACGGCGTGACCGGCGCGACCCTGTCCTCCAACGGCCTCAAGGCTGCTGTGACTGCGGCGCTGGCTGCCGCCGGCGTCACGCCGGATCAGCTGACGGCGAAGGAAGCGGCCGCCCCGGCGGGCGAGGCGCGTGAGGCGGCTTATACCGCGGACGTCATCATCGTCGGCGCGGGCGGCGCGGGCCTGGCGGCGGCGATCACCGCTGCCGAGGACGGCGCGAGCGTCATCGTGCTGGAGAAGATGAGCAATGTCGGCGGCAACACCCTGATCTCCGGCGGCGAAATGGCCGCGCCGGGCAACTGGCAGCAGGAGAAGGAAGGCGTTGAGGACGATGTGGAAACCTTCTACAACGATATCCTCAAGGGCGGCGACAACGAAGGCGATCCGGCTCTGATCCGCGTGCTGGCTGAAAATGCGCTGAACGGCGCGCTTTGGCTGCGCGACGACGTCCAGGTGACGTTTGAAGATTACATGCTGTTCTTCGGCGGCCATTCCGTGATGCGCTCTCTCGTTCCGCTCAACGCCAGCGGCGTCGAGCTGATTCAGAAGCTCAATGCCAAGGCTGAGGCCGTGGGCGCTGTGATCCACAAGAACACCGCTGCGACGGAGCTGGTGATGACCGACGGCCGCGTGAACGCCGTGAAGGCTGATTTCAACGGCCAGGAGATCACCTATACCGCCAACAAGGGCGTGATTCTCGCTACCGGCGGCTTCGGCTCCAACATCGAGATGCGCAAGCAGTACAACCCGAAGATGGACGAGAAGATTCTCTCCACCAACTCTGTGGGCTCTACCGGCGACGGCATCGTGATGGCGCAGGCGCTGGGCGCGCAGGTCGTCGACATGCAGCACATCCAGACCTATCCGACCTGCGACGTGGAGACCGGCGCGCTGCTCTATGTGGGCGACGTGCGTCTGGAGGGACGCTCCATTCTCGTGAACCTGGAAGGCAAGCGCTTCGTCGAGGAGCTTGAGCGCCGCGACGTCATCTCCTTCGCCGTGACCGAGCAGACCGGCGGCGTGTCCTACATGTTCTGGGACGAGGCCAGCATGCAGGCTTCCGGCGTGGCTGCAAGCCATCAGCAGGAGTATGACGATCTGATCCGCCGCGGCAAGCTGGTCAAGGCCGATACCATGGAGGAGGCCTGCGCTTTCTTCGGCATCAACGCTGAGGAGCTGAAGGCGACCGTCGAGCGCTACAACCAGTATGCTGCCGACGGCAAGGATCTGGAGTTCAACAAGCGCGGCACGCTGACCGCCTTTACCGACGGACCGTATTACATCATGGTCAGCACCCCGGCAATCCATCACTGCATGGGCGGCCTGAAGATCAACACCGATGCGCAGGTAATCGACGTTGACGGCGCGGTGATCCCGGGTCTGTTTGCTGCGGGCGAGGTGACCGGCGACATCCACGGCACCAACCGCCTTGGCTCTGACGCGATCGCTGATATCATCGTTTACGGCCGCATTGCGGGCGCGAACGCCGCTGCGGGCAAGTAATTCCCGCCGCGTGCATACAAAAGACAAAAGCGAAATCCCCGCCGTCCGGCGGGGATTTCAAATTGTCTGCTAACGCTCGCCAATTGCGGGCGTTTGTTTTTTGATCAGATTCTGACATTGTCCAGATAGAACTTCGCTGCGCCGATCATGCCCGCGTCGTTGCCGAGGGTCGCCGCTTCCAGCTGCAGGCATTCGCCAAAGCGCGGCATGACGCTCTTTTTCACCCGTTCGCGCAGCGGACGGATGAGAAGCTCTTCCTGCGAGGACACGCCGCCGCCGATGAGCACCATCTCGGGATTGAACGTGTGCACGAGACCGACGACGCCGGCGGCGATATCGCCGATCCAGCGGTCGAGTACAGCGCCCATGACAGCGTCGCCCTCCGCTGCGCGGGCGAAAATGATGCGTCCGTTCATCTCTTCTTCGCCCGTGGCCTCTTTGGCCAGACGCACAAGTGCCGTCGTCGCGGCGTAGCTCTCGTAACAGCCGCGGCTGCCGCATGGGCAGGGAATGCCGTCTGCGTAGAGCGGAATATGCCCCAGCTCGCCGGCGATGCCGCGCGTGCCGCCGAAGATCCTGCCGCCCAGCACGATGCCGCCGCCCACGCCGGTGCCCAGCGTGATCATCAGCACGTTGTTCATGCCCTTTGCGCGGCCGCAGAAGCACTCGCCGAGCGCGGCGGCGTTGGCGTCGTTGAGCGCAAACGCGGGCACGCCGAAGGCCGCCTCCATCTCCGTCTTGATCGGGGAGCCTTCATAATGCGGGATCTTGCCGTTGGTGCCGATGACGACGCCGGCTTTGTCGTCCACCTGTCCGGTGGCGGACACGCCGACGCCCTCAATATCTGCGCATTCGCGGGAAACAAAGGCCTTTGCCTCTCTGATGACGGTGGTGAGGATGGGCGTCTGATAGCCGTCGTGGCAAACGCTGGCTTCATGGCGGGCATGGATGCTGCCGCTGCGGTCGATCAGCCCCATTTTGACGGCGGTTCCGCCGATATCGATGCTCAGGATCATCGGAAAATCCTTTCTCAAAAAGAATTCAGGGCGGAGCAGAGCCCCGCCCCTACAGGGGTTTGCAATTACAGATCCTTGACGGCGGCCATGAAGCGGTTGGCGATTTCCAGCGGACGGGTGATCGCGCCGCCGACGACGACGGCCCATGCGCCGATCTCCAGCATCTTTCGCGCCTGCTCCGGCGTGTGCACGCGGCCCTCGGCGATGACCGGGCAGGGAAGCGCGGCGACCATGTCGCGAACCAGCTGATAGTTCGGCTCGCCCTTGCAGTGCTTCGTCTGCGGGGTATAGCCGTTCATCGTGCTGCCAACCAGATCCGCGCCGGCCTCGTAGGCGGCGACGGCCTCTTCAAGCGTCGCGCAGTCGGCCATGATGATGATGTTCGGGTATTTCGCCTTTACCTGTCTGAGGAACTCGGCCGGAGTGAGGCCGTCCGCGCGCTCGTTGAACGTGCAGTCGATGGAGACGATGTCGGCCATGGCTTCCATGCACTCGTCCACCTCGCGCATGGTCATGGTGATGCGGCCGGTATAGCCGGGATATTCGCGCTTGATCAGGCCAATGACGGGCAGGCCGGTCTCTTCCTTGATCTCCACGATGTCGCGCACGGAGCTGGTGCGGATCATCTTCGCGCCCGCCTGCTTGGCGGCGCGCGCCATCAGATACATGATGGACTGATCCTTCATGTACAGCGGTTCGCCGGGCGTGGCCTGGCAGGAGACGACGATGGTGCCCTTGATCAGATCAAAGAGTTCTTGCTTGGTCATGATGGTTTTCCTCCCTTGTTTATATGGAAGACGCAGGTGCGCAGTGCACAGCGTGATCAGGTGTGTTCTTCAAAGGAATCCGGCTTGAGATATTTGCCGGAGGAGAAATGCTCCTCCATGGCGCGGGCAAAGGCGCGGTAATCGTATTCGTCCAGCGCCTTGACGATGGCCTCGTGCTTGGGAATGGAGCTGATCAGATGGGGCGACTTCTTTTCCAGCTCAAATCCTTCGTCGACTGCCCAGATGGCGTCCATCAGCGAATTGAGCACGCCGTTATTGAGCGAACGGAAGAGCGCCGTGTGGAAGTCGCGGTCTGCCGCGGTGAAGGCCATGTCGTTGTTTTTGCTTTCATGCATCCTGCGCAGGCAGTCGTGCAGCAGATCGACGTCCTCCTTCTGCAGGGCATAAAAAGCCTGACGCATGTAGCTCAGTTCCAGCATCCGCCGGATGCCGAACATCTCGCGCACGGGCTTGTCCTCGCCGCCGACGTTGAAAAAGAGCACGTTCTGGAATACGAAGTCGAGACTGAATTCCCGCACCATGGTGCCCCTGCCCGGGCAGGCGGAAACCATGCCCATCAGCTCCATGCTTTTGATGGCCTCGCGCAGCACGTTGCGCGATACGCCCAGCGTCTGGCTCATTTCCAGCTCTGTAGGAAGCAGATCGCCGGGTTTGAGCCCGTTGCGGATGATATAGCTCCGGATTTCACGGAACGTCTGAATATAGAGTTTTTCGTCTCGCTTGATGGTCTTCATCAGCCACCTCTGGTTTCTTGAAATGTATGCTTGTAGTATGTAGGATGTTTGCATGTTTATTATACTGAAAAGAAAAAGGCGTGTCAATGATAATATCTAAACAATCGGGCGATGATTTGGAAAAAATGATTATTTTGAGCAAAAATATCGTCCAAAACTCTTGACAGACAATTTGATTTGTAGTACATTTTTGTCAAGAGAAGGCGTAAGCCTGAAGTATGACAATTATTAAGGAGGATTCCCGCATGAAGAAACTGTTTGCTCTGCTCCTGTGCCTGGTTCTCATGATTCCGGTGCTCGCTATCGCCGAGACCGAGATCACCCTGTGGACCTATCCGATCGGCAACTGGACCAACGCTGAAACCGTCGACGGCATCATTGCCAAGTTCAACGAGAAGTTCCCGGACATCAAGGTGACCGTTCAGTACCTTGACTACACCTCCGGCGACGATCAGGTGACCACCGCCATCGAGGCCGGCACCACCCCGGACATCATCATGGAAGGTCCGGAGCGTCTGGTGACCAACTGGGGCGCCGCGGGCAAGATGCTCGACATCTCCGACCTGTGGACCGAAGAAGCGCTGGCCGATATCGGCGCGACCTCTCAGGCGGTCGTCGCGGCCTGCAAGAGCCCGGACGGCAAGTTCTATGAGTATCCGCTGTGCATGACCACGCACTGCATGACCATCAACAAGACTGCCTTTGAGGCGGCCGGCGCGATGCAGTACCTCAACGAGGAAACCCGCACCTGGACCACCGAAGGCTTCGTGAACGCGCTGCGCGCGCTGGCCGAGAACGGCACCACCCCGGTGACCGGCATCGTCTACTGCGGCGGCCAGGGCGGCGACCAGGGCACCCGTGCTCTCGTCAACAACCTGTACTCCGGCAAGTTCACCAATGCTGACCATACCGCCTACACTGCGGACAGCGAAGAGAACATCAAGGGCCTGACCCTGCTGCGCGACCTCGTCAACGAGGGCGTCCTGACTGCTGACCCGGCCATCGTCGCCGGCGACGAAATCGCTCTGTTCTGCAACGGCACCGCTGCGATGAGCTTCTGCTGGAACGCCTCTGCGGCTGCTTCCAACAAGGCTTCCCTGGCGGAAGGCGTCGTGTCCTTCCCGATGGCGTTCCCGTCTGACGACGGCGTTCCGGAGCTGTGCGGCGGCATCTGGGGCTTCGGCCTGTTTGACAACGGCAACGATGAGAAGGCTGCCGCTGCCAAGGAATTCGTGAAGTTCGTGTGTGACGACGCTGTGCAGGGCCCGCAGAGCGTGTATGCGACCGGCTTCTTCCCGGTCCGCAGCTCCTTCGGCGACGTCTACGCCGGCACCGAGAAGGCTGAGAACGCTGATTTCGCGGTCTTCATGCCGTACCTGGGCGACTACTACAACGTCACCGGCGGCTGGGCGACCCAGCGCACCGAGTGGTGGAACCTGCTCCAGCGCATCTTCGCCGGCGGCGATGTGGCGGCTGAGGTTGCCGTTTACACCACCAACGCGAATGCCAGCATCAAGTAAGATCGGGCATAGCAAACAAATATCTGAATACGCTTGAGTAATCGGCATAACGCCCCCGTTCCCCTGAGGAAGGGGGCGTTATGCTATGTTTTGAGGGGGATACCTGCATGCAAAATACCGCCAAAGCGCCCACCAGCATGGCGGCGACCCGCCGCAGGGAGAATATTGCGGGCTATCTGTTCATGCTGCCCAGCCTGCTGTTCTTCCTCGGCTTCGTCATCTTCCCGATGGGCATGTGTCTTGTGACCAGCTTCTTCAACTATACGATGACGGATTTCACGTTCACCGGCCTTGCCAACTACAAGGAGCTGATCGCGGATCCGATCTTCCGCAAGGCGCTGGTCAATACCATCGTCATCGTCGTTACCTCCGTGCCGATTACGTGTATCTTTTCTCTGTGGGTGGCTTCCGTCATCTACAAGATGCACGACCGCTACACCTCTCTGTTCCGCTGCATTTTCTATCTGCCGGTCGTCACCGGCTCCGTGGCGGTTACGGTTGTGTGGAAGTGGATGTTCAGCCCGTACACCGGCGTGCTGAACTACGTATTCAAAAACCTCGGTATCATCAGCAAGAACATCAACTGGCTGGGCAGCCCGGAATATGCGCTTGGCTGCATCATTCTGATCCTGCTGACCACGTCTGTCGGCCAGCCGATCGTGCTCTACGTCTCCGCGCTCTCCAACGTCGATCACTCTCTAGTCGAGGCTGCGGAGGTGGACGGCGCCACGAATCTGCAGGTCTTCTGGAAGATCAAGTGGCCGCAGATCATGCCCACCACGCTGTACATCCTGGTCATTACGACGATCAACTCCTTCCAGTGCTTCGCGCTGATTCAGCTTTTGACGTCGGGCGGACCGAATAACTCCACCCAGACCATCATGTACTACATCTATTACAATGCATTCAAACTGAGCCGCTACGGCTACGGCAGTGCGATGGGCATCATCCTTGCGCTCATCATCGCTCTGTTCAGCGCCCTGCAGTTCAAGCTCGCCAAGAGCGATAACGGCTAAGAGGGGAGGAGAAGAAAAATGAGTGAAAACATCAAATCTGCTCCCGCCCAGGTACATCACTTCAAGAAGCCGAAGTCCGGCAATCAGGACCACAGCGTGCATCAGGTCACGCCGTTCCAGATTGCCAGCATCATCGCGCTGATCATCCTGGCCGTGCTCTTCACCTTCCCGCTGTACTGGATCATCACCGGTTCCTTCAAGGGCCCGCAGGCGGTCAACGCCCGCATCCCGGTCTGGTTCCCGACGGAGCCTGTGCTGCTCAACTATCAGAAGCTGTTTGAGAAGCCGGCGTTCCTGTGGCTGTTCAACACGGTGTTCCTGTGCGTGATGTCCATGGCGCTGACCTGCATCTGCGCGGCGATGGGCGGCTATGCGCTGGCCAAGAAGAAATTCATCGGCCGTACGTTCATCTTCTCCCTGTTCATCTGCGCGATGGCCCTGCCCAAGCAGGTCATCCTCATCCCGCTGCTCAAGGAGATGGCGTTCCTGAAGCTGCACAACACCCTCTGGGCCGTCATTCTGCCGACGGTCGGCTGGCCGTTCGGCGTGTTCCTGATGAAGCAGTTCTCCGAGAACATTCCGGGCGAGCTGCTGGAGGCCGCCAAGATCGACGGCGCCGGCGAAACGCGTACCTTTACGCAGATCGTGCTGCCGATGATCAAGCCGGGCATCGGCGCGCTGGCGATTTTTACGTTCATCACTGCGTGGAACGATTACTTCCTGCAGCTGATCATGCTTAACGATACGACTGTGCTGACGATCTCTCTGGGCATCGCCAAGCTTCAGAGCGAGCTTTCCACCGATTACGGCCTGATCATGGCCGGTGCGTCGCTGGGTTCGATTCCGATCATCATCATCTTCCTGATGTTCCAGAAGTTCTTTACCCGCGGCATCACCATGGGCGCTGTCAAGGGCTGATTTCTGCTTGACAATCCGTCCATTGCGATTTATCATGATGGACGGATTTTGTTTTACACTGTCAGATTTTATTGAATGAGGAATGTATATGAGCAATCTTGAAAAATATCATGGCATTATCCCTGCGTTCTATGCCTGCTATGACGAAAACGGCAAGGTGAGCGTGGAGCGCACGAAGAAGCTTGCACGTCATCTGGTCAATAAGGGCGTCAAGGGCCTGTATGTGGGCGGCTCCTCCGGCGAGTGCATCTATCTGGAGAAGGAAGAGCGCATGCTGACGCTCGAGGCCGTGATGGAGGAAGTAAAGGGCGAATGCACGATCATCGCGCACGTGGCCTGCAACAACACGGAGGAGAGCTGCGAGCTCGCCGCGCATGCGGAGAAGCTGGGCGTCGACGCGATCGCCAGCATTCCGCCGATCTACTTCCGTCTGCCGGATTATGCGATTGCGCAGTACTGGAACGACATTTCCGCTGCTGCGCCGAATACGGATTTTATCATCTACAACATCCCGCAGCTGGCCGGCGTTGCGCTGAGCGTGAAGCTGTTCAGGGAGATGAGGAAGAATCCGCGCGTCATCGGCGTGAAGAACTCCTCCATGCCTACGCAGGATATTCAGGGCTTTGTGGACGCAGGCGGAGAGAACTGCGTGGTGTTCAACGGCCCGGACGAGCAGTTTATTGCCGGCCGCGCCATCGGCGCCTGCGGCGGCATCGGCGGCACCTATGCGGCCATGCCGGAGCTGTTCCTGAAGATGGACGAGCTGGTGAAGGAAGGCAGATTTGTTGAGGCACAGCCGATCCAGCATGAGGTGAACGGCATCATCGCGGATCTGTGCTCCTGCCACGGCCATATGTATGCGGTCATCAAGAAGGTGCTTAAGATCAACGAGGGCCTTCAGCTTGGCGCTGTGCACAGGCCGATGGTCGGCGTCACCGCTGAGGATATGCCGAAGGTGGAGGCCGTCGCCGCACGCATCAGGGCTGCCATTGCAAAGTTCTGCTGATTGCAGTTGATAACGGCATGATACACTGGCGGCTCCGGGAAATAACCCGGAGCCGCTGTTTCACAAGATCGGAGGTTGAGGGGATGGAACTCAAGGGCGCAGTGATTAACTTTCTGGGCGACAGCATCACCGAGGGCGTGGGCGCATCCTGCACACAGAAGCGCTATACCGACGTGTTTGCCCGGATGTACGGGGCGAAGGTGAACAATTACGGCCTTTCCGGCTCGCGCTTTGCGCGCCAGCGGGTGATGACGGACGAGCCGCATGAGCGTTATTTCTGTCAGAGAATGCTTGAAATGGATGAAACTGCGGACGCCGTCGTCGTCTTTGGCTGCACCAACGACTTTGGCCACGGCGACGCGCCGCTGGGCGCGTTTGAGGATCGCGATCCATCCACATTCTACGGCGCATGCCATACGCTGATGAGCTATCTGACAGAGCGTTACTGCGGAAAGCCGGTGGTCATCCTCTCTCCGCTTCACCGCCATGAGGAGGACTGCCCGGCGGGAGACGGCACGGACAGGAAGCTTGACGTGCGCGCTGTGCTTGCCGATTATCGCAGAATCCTGCTGGAGGTGGCGGCGTATTATGCGCTGCCCGTGCTTGACCTGTATGCGACCAGCGGCATGCAGCCGAAGAACGCCGTATCCCGCGAGCGGCTGATGCCCGACGGCCTGCACCCCAGCGACGAGGGCCATGCCATCATCGCAAGGCGCGTGGGCGAGTTCCTCCGGCTGCTGTGAGGACGGCGCTCAGGCAAATGGAATAAGAAAAGATACTCCCCGGCGATGAGGAAAAATATCGCCGGGGAGTTCTTGCATTATGCGTTCGGTTGTGTCATAATGCAGTGTGCAAATAACAGAAGATGAGGCGTATCTATGCTTATCACTGAAAAATCCAAAAAGATCGCGCAGCATTACGCGACCAGCAGCGTCTTTAACGCGAAGACGCTGATCAAATGGCTTTTGATGGCGAGCGTTGTCGGCGTGATTGTCGGCGCGGTGGCGTCCGTGTTCGGTCACGTGCTCATCGCCGTCAACAGCTTCCGCGCGGCGCACCCGATGGTGATGCTGGCGCTGCCCTTCGGCGGTCTGGCCATCGTGTTCCTGTACCGTTTCTTCCGCGATACGGACGACAGGGGCACGAACATGGTCATCGCGTCGATTCACTCCTCAACCGGCATTCCCTTCAGAATGGCGCCGCTGATCTTCGTATCCACGGTGATCACGCATCTTTGCGGCGGCTCTGCCGGCCGGGAGGGCGCGGCCATCCAGCTGGGCGGCAGCATTGCCAACAAAATGGGCAAGACGCTGAAGCTGAACGCGAACGACCAGCACATCATCATCATGTGCGGCATGAGCGCGGGCTTTTCGGCGCTCTTTGGCACGCCGCTGGCGGCGACGATCTTCTCCCTTGAGGTGGTCAGCGTCGGCATCATGCATTATTCGGCGCTGGTGCCGTGCGTGACGGCGTCGATGATCGGCCATTTTGTCGCGGAGCTGTTTCAGATGCCGCCGGAGGTGTTCCCGATTGCCGGCATGCCGCAGATGCAGGCGCTGATGTTCTTCAAGGCGGTTGCGCTTGCAGCGCTCTTCGGCCTGGTCAGCATCCTGTTCTGCATGATTCTGCATCAGACGGAGCACCTGCTCGATCACCACATCCGCAATCCGTATATCCGCATCTTTGCGTCCGGCTGCGCGATTCTCGCGCTGTGCGCGCTGCTGAGGACGGATATGTATCTGGGCTCCGGCATGGGCATCATTGAGGAGATCCTCCATCACGGCGGCAGCGTGGGCTCCGGCGCGTTTATGCTGAAGATCATCTTCACCGCGCTGACCATCGGCGCCGGCTTCAAGGGCGGCGAAATCGTGCCCTCCTTCTGCATCGGCGCTGCCTTTGGCTGTGTGATGGCGCCGCTGTTCGGCATGCCGGCGGAGCTGGCCACGGCGATGGGCATGATCGGCGTGTTCTGCGGCGTGACCAACTGCCCGATCACGTCCCTGCTGATCTCCTTTGAGCTCTTCGGATTTGAGGGTATGCCGTACTATCTGACGACGGTTGCCGTCAGCTACATGCTCTCCGGCTATTACGGCCTGTATCATGCGCAGAAGATCATGTACTCCAAGACGGAGACGCACTTTATCAACACGATTACCCACTGAATGATTCGCCCAAACGACACGGGGTATACTTCCTCCGTCATGCGTGCGGCATGCCGCCTCCCTCAGGAGGGAGGCGATAAAAGACCCGTCAGACTGCGACGGTTTTAAAAATGAAACAGTATTTCAGCAGATTCCCTCTTGAGGGAGCTGTCAGCGAAGCTGGCTGAGGGAGTGGAATCAAGCAGACTGCGCCGCAGGAAATCTTCCTGCGGCGCATTTTGTATGCATTTCAGGTGCTTTCGCGTTCCACCAGCGACGCGGGGAAGACCAGATGCTGCGCGCTGGGCTTGGCGTCCGCATCGGCCTCGATCTCGTCAAGGATCATCCGCAGCGCTTTTTCACCCATCTCGCGGGCGGGGATTTCAAGCGACGTCATGGCCGTCTCCAGCAGCGCGCCGATGGAGTGGCCGGTCATGCTCATCAGGCGAACCTGATCCGGCACGCGGATGCCGTGCGCCTTGAGCGCGCGCATCGCGCCCAGGCCCTGAATATCCACCGCGGCCATGATCGCGTCCAGATCCGGGCAGATTTCAAGCAATTCCTCTGTGCACTGATAGCCGTATTCAAACGTGTTGCCGGGCTTGAGGGAGAGGGCGCTCACCTCTTCAAGGTGAAGCTCTTCCAGCGCACGGCGATAGCCGGTATACCGGTCACGATAGGGGACGAGATCGGTCGAGCCGTTGATCATGCCGATCTTG
This sequence comes from Clostridia bacterium, assembly GCA_017412025.1. Next base: position 23,005 of record JAFQOY010000037.1, read on the forward strand.
CGGCAGCCTTTGCTGTAAAGATATTTCACGGCGTCGTAGCCGCAGGCGGTGTAGTCCGCGACGACGCTGCTGATGTTTGCGTTCTGCTGGCGGATGATCTGCAGGATGGGGATGCCGCTTGAGCGGATGTCCTGCAGGAGGCGGTTGTTCTTGCCGGTGGCGGCGATGATGATGCCGTCGACAAAGCCGTTGCGCAGGCGGTTCAGGCATTCCTTTTCGATCTTCGGCTGATCCTCTGTGTTGCACAGCAGGGTGGAATATCCTTTTTTGCGGGCTTCCTGCTCGATGCCGTGCGTCAGTTCTGCGTGGATGCTCATATGAAGGCTGGGGACAACGACGCCGATGGTATGGCGCTTGCCCTGACGAAGGCCCTGAGCCAGCACATTCGGCTGATAGCTGAGCTGCTTGACGGCGGCGTAGATGCGCTCCTTGGTGTCCGGATGAACATATGAGGTGTTGTTGAGTGCGCGCGATACGGTGCTCACGTCCACACAGGCGAGCTTAGCGACGTCCTTGAGTGTTGCCATGCGCATGCCTCCTTTATATGCGGGAATTGTGCGCAAGGGCTGCTTGCGCAAACGTTTGGATATATTTTCCAATCTTTATTATTATATCACAGGGAAGGGGGGAATGGCAATTGTTTCAGAAAAATAGATCGGAAGAAATGGAACTGCACATTAATTCTGTGTTAATTTGTGCAAAACGTTGCATCTGGTCTGCAAAACATTGCAGACCGATCCAAACGGATTGACGGGATATGGGATGTATGGTATAAATGAACCATAAGAAATGCAAACGTTTGCATGACGTTTGCAGAGGCGATGGCTGCGCGCGCCGGAGCCTGACAGTAAAGCTGCCAAAGACCAATGGCAGCATACATGATCAACAGAGCAAAGGAGAATGAATTATGGCTAAGGTTAAGAATTTCAAGACCATCTTCCCGGCTGTTTCCGTTCCGCTGAATGACGATTACTCCATCAACGAGCCGGAGTTCCGTGCGTATCTGCGCTGGATGAAGAGCTTCTATGATCAGGGCATTCAGGGCCTGGTCTGCAACGGCCACACCGGCGAAATCACCGGCCTGAGCCGTGCGGAGCGCAAGCGCGTCATCGAGATCTGCGCCGAGGAGTGCGGCGACAAGATGACCATCATCTCCGGCCTCAACTGTGAGAACACCATTGAGTCCATCGAGATGGCGAAGGAAGCCAAGGAAGCCGGCGCTGACGGCATCCTGCTCATGCCGCCGCACATGTGGCTGCGCTTTGGCATGCACGAGGATGCTCCGTTCCAGTATGTCAAGGAAGTCGCCGAGGGCGCTGACATCGACATCATCATCCACCTCTATCCGGCCACCAGCCGTGCGTTCTACCCGGTCGACATGCTCATCAAGATGTGCAAGGAGATCGATCACGTCAAGTGCATCAAGATGGGCACCCGCGTGACCTCCATCTACGAGCACGACGTGCGCAAGCTGCGCCAGGAGTGCCCGGACATCTCCCTGATCACCTGCCACGACGAGACCCTGTGCGTCAGCTGGTTCCCGGGCATGGACGGCGCTCTGATTGGCTTCGCCGGCTGCGTGCCGGAGATCATCTGCCCGGCCCGCGAAGTGTTCGCGAACCCGGACAAGCACACCCTCAAGGAAGCGCAGGACTGGTCCGACCGCATCTATCACATCTCTCAGGCGATCTACGGCGGCGGCCAGCCGTCCGGTGAGGCGCATGCCCGCCTGAAGGAAGCGCTCGTGCAGCGCGGCATCTTCTCCAGCGGCCTCATGCGCCGTCCGGTTCTCCCGCTGAACCAGGAGGAGAAGGATTGGGTTGCTCTGGGCCTTGAGCGCAGCCAGCTGCCGAAGGTCGATATGACCCAGTTCGCCGACTAATTCAATAGCTGCAACAATCTGACGGCAGACGAAACACAACAAAGCCGCTCTGCCGGTTCCCCGGTGGAGCGGCTTTGCCTTTTTCCTGTATGGCTATACAGTTGATGCTCAAAAGACGGTAAACCGCGGCTGAAAATCGACAGTTTTTGCGCAATCATACGCATGGATTGCTGGATAAAAGCAAAAGAATTTACGCCCGGGTCATTTTGAGACTATAATAAATGTAATTGACAGAGCCCGGAGTGGATGGGCCTGTCCACATACATCAATTGATTCAGAAAAGGAGACAAACACCATGAAGAAGACTTCTATCCTGTTCCTCGCTCTGGCGCTCGTGCTGTGCATGGCGATTCCGATGACCTCTTCTGCCGACGTGAAGATCCCGCGCTTCATGACCGTTGGCACCGGCGCGACCGGCGGCGCTTACTATCCCATCGGCGTGGCTCTTGCCGAAGTGCTGACCAATAACCTGGGCACCAACGCGACCGCGCAGGTCACCGGCGGCTCCCTTGACAACCTCCGCCTGATCAACGAAGGCACCTGCGACATCGGCGTCGTGCAGGGCAACAACATGATGGACGCCTATGAGGGCACCGGCAACTACGTGGGCAACCCGTATAAGAACATCAACGCGCTCTTCGGCGGCCTGTCCAAGGGCTACTTCCAGGTTGTCGTTCTGGAGAACAGCCCGATCCAGTCCATGTCCGACCTGATCGGCAAGAAGGTCTGCATGGGCCCGGCCGGCAACGGCGCGATCGCTGTCGCTGACCTGATCTGGGGCAAGTATGGCTTCTCCATCGACGACGTCAAGGCTTCCTACGTCGCGTATGACGACGGCATCTCTCAGCTGGAAGACGGCAACTGCGACGCCGTTGTTATCCAGGTTGCTATCCCGGCTTCCGCTATCCAGCAGCTGGCTGCCGGCGGCAAGGCCTTCCGTCTGCTGAGCGTCGACGCCGACAAGGCTGAGGAGCTCTGCGCCGAGTACGGCTACTTCGGCTACGGCCCGATCGCGACCACCGTGTATGACAACATGAAGGAAGAAGCGAACACCATGTACATCAGCAACATGGTTTCCGTCCGCGCCGACCTGGACGAGGAGATCGTCTACGAAATGACCAAGGCTCTCTTCGAGAACATCGAGACCATTCAGAACTCTCACAAGGCGGCCAAGGGCCTGAACCTCGAGGGCGCTGTCCGCGTTTCCATCCCGATGCATCCGGGTGCTCAGCGTTACTTCACTGAGATTGGAGCGATGTAATCATGTCTGACCTCACCCAGACGAACATGAATCTGGATGATAAGATCCGTTCGTGGCTGATTAAAATCACATTTATCGTAACCTCCTGTATCTACATGTACACGGCCGGCTTCGGCGCGTTTGACGAGATGTTCCAGCGCTGCGTGCTGATTACGGTCTGTGGTATTGCGGTTTTCCTCACCAAGCCCTTCACCTTCAAGGGTCAGCGCAATGCGCTGACCCGGGTGCTGGACTGGATCACGGCGGGCGGATTCTTTGCTACCGGCGCGTATATCCTCACCGTCTGGCAGGATCGCGTGAACATGACGGCGACCTCCCCTCAGACGGACGTCATCATGGGCACGCTGATGATCGGCCTGCTGATGCTTGCCACCTATAAGACGACGGGCTGGCCTCTGGTCATTACCTGCATCGTGTTTCTGGTGTATGCGCTGGTCGGCCCGTATCTCCCGGACATCATTGCTCACCGCGGTGAGACTTGGGCGCGCACCTCTTCGTTCATGTATGTGTCCACCGTCAGCATCTTCGGCGTTCCGGCCGGTATCGCGGGCACGTACATCATCTGTTTTGTCATCTTCGGCTGCTTCCTGGAGACCTTCGGCGCAGGCCAGTGGTTCGTTGACGTGGCGTATGCCGGTACCGGCCGCTTCCGCGGCGGCCCGGCGAAGACGGCCATCGCTTCCAGCGCGCTGATGGGCATGATTTCCGGTTCTCCGGCGGCGAACGTCGTCACCACCGGCACCTTCACCATCCCGCTGATGAAGCGCATGGGCTATAAGCCGCACATCGCCGGCGCGGTTGAGGCTGTCGCCTCCACCGGCGGCATGTTCACCCCGCCGATCATGGGCGCCGCGGCGTTCATGATGGCCGAGTTCCTGAGCAAGAGCTATTCCGAAATCGCTGTTGCTGCGATCGTTCCGGCTGTGCTGTATTACCTCTCTGCGATGATGGTCGTCGACTCCATCGCCGTGAAGGAGCACCTGCTGGGTATCCCGGCTGATGAGCTTCCGTCCGTCAAGCAGGTGATGAAGGAGCGCGGCCAGATGGGTCTGCCGATCGTCTTCATCATCGCGGTCATCATGATCGGCTGGAGCCCGATGAAGTCCGCCTTCTGGGCGACCGTCCTCACGCTCGTCGTTGCCTTCTTCAAGAAGGCGACCCGACCGACCCTGCGCACCATCCTGGAGGCGCTGGAGTCCGGCACCAAGAGCGTCATGAGCATCGCGATTTCCTGCGCGGCTGCAGGCATCATCGTCGGCGTCATCTCCATGACCGGTCTGGCGACCAAGCTCAGCTACACGCTCATGAACATCTCCGGCGGCAACCTCTACGTTGCGGCCATCCTGACCGCGGCCATCACCATCATCCTGGGCTGCGGCATGCCGCCGACGCCGACCTACGTCATCCTGGCGACGGTTCTGGTCAATCCGCTGGTTCAGATGGGCGCTTCCCCGCTGGCAGCGCACATGTTCATCTTCATGTTCGCCAGCGTCGGCGCGCTGACCCCGCCGGTCGCCATCACGGCGTATACCGCGGCGGCGATCGCCAAGGCGAATCCGAACAAGACCGGCTTTGCAGCATTCCGTATGGGTCTGGTGGCGTACATCATCCCGTTCATCTTCCTGCTCAGCCCGCAGCTGCTCATGCAGGGCGCTGCGATGGAGGTGCTCCTCGCCGTTGTGACCTCTGTCATCGGCGTACTGTGCCTCACCGGTGCGATTGAGGGCTACATGTTCAAGTATTGGAGCCCGGTCAGCCGCATCATGCTGGCGGTTGCTGCGCTGTGCACGCTCATCCCGGGCAGCGTGACCGACCTGGTCGGTCTGGCGCTGATTGTGATTGGCTTTGCGCTTGACAGGATGATCTTCAGGCCCGGCCCCAAAGAAGCGTAATCCCCTCTCATTCTCCTGATAAAGAAAAGAGTCTGTGCTGCCTGGCAGATCACAGACTCTTTTCTTTTTTCCGGTTTGTTTGCTCTGCTTGCGCGCACAGCGGAATCTGATATAATGGGTATAGAGACTATGCAGGGGAGGGAAGAGCGGTGTTATGCTTTTTGCCGGAGACGGATATCTGCATCGTGCATCGCCGGGATGCGGCCAGACAATACATGTCTCCGGGCGCGCAGATCAAGAAGCCGCATTTTCACAATCAGGTGGAGCTGATCATGTGTCTTGGCGGACATGCCTCCTTTTCCATTGCAGGTATGGAGTACAGGATTGAAGAGGGCGATATCCTGTGTGTGAGCAATATGGAAAGCCACTGCATCACCTCGCACAGCGCGGGATATGAGCGGTATATGGCGCGCTTTTCCAACGAGGCGCTCTCCACGCTGATTCATGACCCGCTGCTGCTGTCCATATTCAAGCAGAGGCCGGAGGGCTTCTGCCATCTGTATCGCTGTCAGGCGGAGGAGATCATCCATTACCGCCATATGCTGGATATGATGAAGCAGGAATACCGCAGACAGCAGCCTTACTGGCAGGAATTGATCATGTCCGGCATGCGCAATATCCTCGTGCATATGTACAGGAACAATCCGGACGCCTTCCCCGGCGTGCGCAAGCAGGCGGGACAGATGGTGATCTTTGATATCCAGAATTACATCGAGTCGCATCTTGAGCAGCCGCTGACGCTTGAGGCGGTGGCCAGGCAGTTCTTTATCAGCAAGTTTTATCTGAGCCACCGTTTTTCCGCCGTCACAGGCTATACGTTCAAGGAATATGTGGTCATGGCGCGGCTTGCGCGCGCAAAGGATCTGCTGCTCCATTCGGACAGCGAAATTCAGGCGATTGCATCTGCCGTGGGGCTTTCCAGTGCGTCGCACTTCATCCGCCTGTTCAAGCGCAGCGAGGGCATATCGCCGCTGCAGTACCGCAACCGATCCAGAAAGCAGAATACATAAGAATGCCGGCGCTCCCTGCGGGGAGCGCCGGCGCATTGCGTTTATTTGATCCGTTTGAGAATTCGCAGCGCATTTTTGTAGCGCAGCGCATCCTTCTGTTCTTCGGGAATCTGCAGCGCGTCGATGTCCGCCAGCGTGCGGCGGACATAGCCGAAGCCGTCTTCCGGATCGAAGGGCAGATCGCTTGCAAAGACCATGTTCTCCACGCCGAAGAAGTTGATGGCGCATTCGATTGCGGCGCGGCTGCCGAACGTGGCGCAGTCCGCTGTGAAGCGGCGGAACTGATCGATCTGCTTTTTGCCCTTGATGGGGCTGTCGGTCAGGCGCTGCATGTCGGGCGCGGTGCGCGTGCCGTAGAGCTTCAGGCCGTTTTCAAGCCGCCCTTCCTCCATCGGCAGCATGCCGCCTGCGTGGTGGAGCACGATATTCAGCTTCGGGCAGCGCTCAAAAACGCCCGAATAGACCAGACGGGAGGCGGCCATGGTCGTCTCAATCGGCCACATCATCGTCCACCAGAGCTCGTAGCGCTCAAGCTCCTCGTCTTTGTAATAGGGCTGCCTGAACGTGCGCGCCGGATGAACCCAGAGGATGGCGTCAAGGTCGTTGAGCGTGTGATAGAGCTTGTAGAATTCCTCGCTGTCCACGGCGCGTCCGTCCTGGTTGGTAAAGATCTGCGCGCCGGCTGCGCCCAGCTGTGTAATGGCGTATTCGGCCTCGCGGCTGGCCTTGTCCAGATCGTCAAGCGGCAGCACGGCGACAAAGCTGGGGAATTTGTCCGGATACTTCTGGCAGAGGTCGTAGAATGCCTCGTTTGCGGAGCGGGCGAGCTGCGCCGTGTGCTCCGGCGCGACAAGCTGCTCGACGTTCGGGCTGACGATACAGGGGATTTGCTGATAGCCCTCGAACGTGTCCATCAGACGCAGGCGGTAGGAGAGGTCGCTCATCGCGGGCATTTTCCGCGCGCGGGTGAGCATGTGCGCGCTGCCGCCCAGGCTGATCACCTTGTCGTAGAATTCCGGCGGGAGATAATGGTTGAACATATCGATGGATCTTGGCATAAGGTATACCTCCGTACAATATCGACAATACCGGCAGGATATAACCCTATTATAATGGAAAGGGTGAACTGGCGTAAATATGGCGCGGTGTGATGGACAAGCATTGCGGATTGAACAGCAAAAACTGAATATTCTTAAATGGAACAGCCCGGCTGTCTGTTTTGAAATACGGGTTTACTTCATCGCGCAGTCGTGATAAGATGAAAAAGATCAGCTGTGACAGCAACATCACGGGAAACGGGGGATATATGCCAATGAGATATGGAAAACTGCTGCTTGCTGCGCTTGTGCTGCTGTGCCTGCTTGCAGGGACGGGCGCGTGTATGGCGGAGCAGGGCGCTGCCGATTACGAGGTGCTCCTTCCGAAGGGATACGACGAACAGGAGCAGCGATACCCTGTCGTCTATCTGCTGCCGCAGAATGGATATGCGGCGGATGACAGCGGCATTGCGGAAAAGCTATCGGGCGAGATGGCTGCTGGAAACTGCGCGCCGATGATCATTGTACGCCCCGCGTTTGAGCCCGGCATGGACCTTCATGAGGCGATCCGCGTGCTTGCAGGGAATGTGGACGCGCAGTACAGGACGATTGCGGACAGGGCGCACCGCGTGCTGATGGGCACGGGAACGGGAGGCTATCTTTCCTATCTTCTTGGCCTCACGCAGATGGACAGGAAAATCAGGCCGGTCAGGGACGGCGGCCTGTTTGACTGCATTGTCAGCATACGCGGCGATTTTGTCAGCGAAGAGAATCCCTGGTACGCCGTATACGGCGACATGCACGATATGATGGAAGACATGAAGCTGAGCAGTCCGGATGTATTCAACGGGTTTTACACATACATCGACGCGCCTGTTGATGATCCGCTGACGAACATGCGGGGATCCACGAACGACATTGGCGCGCTGTTTATCGGCTTTGGCACAGGCAGCGCCGCCCACGAGTATACCGTGCGTCCGGGCGGTTTTGACGACGGCTTCCTCAGCGAATCCGTGCTCCGCGCTGCCGACAGGCTGACAAGGCGCATGTTCCCGCAGGAGGCGAGGCAGGAGAAACCGGCGGAGGAGCCGATTGCCGCTGATGAAACGCCGGTCACGGACGGCGATTTCCAGAAGATTGAGCTGATGGGCGACTGGAAATTCATGTATATGGGCGAGGGGGCGGTCGATGATCCGGCTTTGCTGACGAAGGAGACGACGGCAGACTGGACAGTTGTCCGTCCTGCCGCCGGACACTGGACGAAGGGATACGGCAACATCGGCGATCAGAACGTGCTGTCCGTCTATGGCGAAGACTATTTCGACTTTTTCATCACCGGGAACGGCTATTACGTCAAGACGTTTGAGCTGCCGCAGAGCTTTGACGCGCAGCAGTTGATCCTTTCTGTCGGATATGTGGACGATCGCTGCGAGGTGTATCTCAACGGCGTACGCGTCGGCTCGACGGGCATGGATGAAAAGGGGCTGCCGACCGGCGAGACAACCTGGGCGGTGCACAGCCTGTTTGAGGTTGATCCGGCCATTCTGGTACGCGGCGGGGAGAATACGCTCGTTGTACGCGCATACAACGATCTGCCCTATGGCGCAGGCGGCTGGTACGGCGGCCCTGTCGGGCTTTACAGCTCGGCTGCGTATGAGCAGCTGTATGGCGGCGGCGCATCCGACCGCTTCTATGAGGAGACGTTTGAATCCGAATATGCCGCCAGAGCGAAGATCGAGCAGGGGCCGATTGAGAACGAATATCTGATCTATCTGCCGGAGGGATACCATGAGTCAAGCCGGCGCTATCCGACGGTGTATATGCTCCATCAGTTTAACAGCGACCACACGTCCTACCGGATCGACAGGGTCAACGAGCTCTTTGATCAGGGCGCTGCTATGGGCCTGTTTGACGAGATGATCGTCGTCATCCCCAACAGCACCGGTGACAGCTGGTGGGCAGGAGACTGGGAGAAGATGATCACCGAGGAGCTGGTTCCTGCGATCGACGCGAAATACCGCACCATCCGCGACGCGCGCTATCGTCTGACGGCGGGATGCTCGATGGGCGGACAGGGCGCGATGGCCGTCGCCCTGCGCAATCCGGATCTGTTCAGCGGCGCGGTCAGCTTCTTTGGTGCGTTCAGCTACGGCGGCATGAGCAATCCGAACGTCATCGCTTCTACGGAGTCTGCCGAGTACATGGATTCCTTCTCGCTTTACTTCATCTGCGGCAATCAGGATTCCTATGGATTCGGCGTGCCGGCGATTGAGCTGAACCAGAAGCTTGAGAAGATGGGCGTGAACCACCGGTTCTTCATCGATAATGGCGGACACGATGGGCATTTCTATCTGCCCAACTTCATGGATGCGTTCAGCTATGTGCGTATGGACATGTATCATGCGGACGACGGCGTTTTGTCCGTGATGAGCGGATCTGTCTCCTGCAGCGGCAGCGCCGTGCATGCGGACGTGTCCGTCGGTGAGGATGTTTCGAAGTACTTTTATACGATTCCGGATTCTGCATACACAAAGGACCGCAATCCGTCTTTGA
>JAFQOY010000038.1 GCA_017412025.1 Clostridia bacterium
ACGGACATGTATATTCATAATACATTATAATGGAGAAACAATTCGCCTGTCAATTGCGGGGATGCGCTCCGCAGGGGTGCAGCGTCAGCTCCGCTGAGGCCCCTGGACCCCGGGGCTGTATACGGGAGTTCGAATACAGTCCCGGGTCCGGGGGGCGCAGCCCAGGTCGTTTCAAGGGGGATTCAGGAGAGCACGTCCCCAAAAGCAAAGAGAAGCCCCTCACGAAGGAGAGACTTCCCGTATGCCTTTTTACCTGACCTCCCCCGCGTTGATCAGCTCAATCGCCCTGAGCAGCTGGGCGTCGCTTTCCCGCGGCAGGTTGTTGATGCCGTACTTCGTCACAGCGTCCTCGTCAAGGGCGACCTCCACATGCGGCTCGATACCCACCTCGTGGATGCATTCGCCGCTGGGCGTGAAGTAGCGCGCGGTCGTCAGCTTGAAGCCGGTGCCGTCCACAAAGTCCCACACGCTCTGAACAACGCCCTTGCCGAACGTCTTCGTGCCCACGAGCGTGCCCTCGCCATAGTCGCGCACGGCGCCCGCGAGGATCTCCGACGCGCTGGCGCTGTATTCATTCACCAGCAGCACCATCGGCACGTCGTAATACTGATCGTCGATGCGGAAGATTTCCTCATAGCCGGCCTTGTCCTTGATGGAGACGACCGTGCCCTCCGGCAGGATCATATCCGCCATCTCCACGCTGGCGTCGAGCAGGCCGCCGCCGTTGTTGCGCAGGTCGATGATCATCGCGCGCACATTGGCCGCCTCAAACGCCTCAAGCGCGCGGGCAAAGCCCTCCACCGCGTCGCCGAGAAAGTCATACACAATCACATAGCCGATATCGCCCTCAAGGATCTCGTGCTCGACATAGTTGATGTTCACAACCTGACGCGTGATCTCAAAGTCGATCGTCTCCAGATCCCGCAGCACCGTCACCTTGACCGACTCGCCCGGCGTGCCGCGCATCACGTCGACCGCCGCATCCATCTCCCGCGCGGTATAGTACACGTCGTTGACGTACACGATCTTGTCGCCCGTGCGCATGCCGACAGCCTCCGCCGGGCTGCCCTTGAACACGCGCGTCACCGTGATCATCATGTCCGAGGAATCGGCCAGCAGCTGGCAGCCGATACCGGCATACTCGCCCTCCGTCTCCTCGTTGAGCGCTTCCATGTCTTCCTTCGTGTAGTACGTGCTGTACACGTCGCCGATACCGGCGATCAGGCCGTAGGCGGCGTTTTCCAGCATTTCCTCCTCGTCGACGTCCTCGTAGTAATACAGGCCGGCCATCTCAAGGAGCAGGTCGAGCTTCTCGTACCTGCGCAGGCGTTCGTATTCCTCCGCAGGGATCGTCACCGTCTCCTGACGCCTGAACATGGGGCCAAGCTGAGAGGCGGAGGCAGACAGGCACAGCGCCGCCAGCACGGCGCTTAAGAGCAGAGATGCAAAAATATGTCGGCGTTTCACTTGCTTCACGGTTCCTTTCTATTCCAAAACAGCCGGCGGTTTCAGCGCCGGCTGTCTTTTGCGGATCAGTATACGGGACGCGGCTTGTCCTTGCCGCTCTTACCAAGGAGCATCATCATCTTGAACGTCACCGCATCGTCGAACTTGCGCAGATCAAGCCCCGTCTGGCGCTGCACCTTGTCAAGGCGATACACCAGCGTGTTGCGGTGGATGTAGAGCTGACGCGCCGTGTCGGACAGATTGAGATCCTTGGCGAAGAACATCTCAATCGTGTGCAGCATCTCGTCGTTAAAAAGGCGCGCGGTCTTGCGGTTGAAGAGGATGCCGTGATAACGGGCGCCCATCTCGCGCGGAATGTCCATCAGGAAGCGCTCGAGCACCAGGCTGCGATAGACGTAGATATGCTGGTCGTTCAGGAAGATGCGGCCGACCTCCACCGCGCGGCGGGACTCGCGATAGCTCTCCCCGATCTCCGGGAAGGTCTTCTTCGGCTCGCCGATGCCCACGACGCAGCTCTTGCCGACCTCGTCAAGCAGGGTCTGCTCAATCGCCTCGGCCAGCTGGTACATCTCGGCAAAGTTTTCCACATTGTCCATGCTCTTGAGGAGCACGACGGTATGGCGGTCCATCTCCACCAGCAGATCGCCGCCCGCGCGCGGCACAATCTCCTCGAGCATGTTGAACGCGGTCTCATTTTCCGTCTGCAGGATCTGGAACGTCATCACGCAGCGCTCGCGCGCCATCTCGATCTGATGCTCATGCGCCAGCGCCTCCAGCTCGGAGCCGGTCAGCTCCTCGCGCAGCACGCGGCGGTAAACGTCATACCGGCTCTGGATCGGGGCCTCGCCGCGGCCCATGGACTGCACCATCGCGCCGGCGAGCACAATGCAGTCGTGCGTGGCGGCGCCCTGCGCATCCGCGCAGAGAATGAGCTCCGGCGTGATGCCGATCATCAAAAAAGTCTTGCCTTCAAAGGCGACGGGCATGCCCGGCTCCATAAACTCCGGCAGGCTGATCTTACTGCGGTTTTCTTCCGGGAGCAGGACGGCGCCTTCGGTATCCAGCAGCCACAGCGGCTGCATGAGGCGGGCAAGCACCTGCTGAATCTGATTCAAAAAACGCTTCTCGGGTATCATGTTCCCTTCTCCTTTCGAGAACGTCAAAGCCAACTTACAGATACAAGCACATTATATCGTAAAACCCACCAAAAATCTATATGGTTTTAAAAATATCTCCGTTAGTTTGCCATATTTTGCCGCCAATTTGTGGAATATACACAAATTGGTAACGTTTCCGGAAACGTTTTCATTCGTCAGGGCGATATTTCCGCGTCCATTTGCCCGTATGCCATGCCCAATTGGAGGCAATCAGGCGTGCAGTGCCTTCCATCCACGGGGGCGTTCCCCTCTCCGCCCGCAGCCGGCACAGCACTCCGGGAGGCGCAGAGCCCCTCCCTTGCATTTATGTCCATGGCCTGCACAAAAAGGTGCGCCTTGCGCACTTCAACCCCTC
>JAFQOY010000039.1 GCA_017412025.1 Clostridia bacterium
ATAACCCGTATTCTTATTGAATGTATCTTTCAGCTTAACGCTTGCATGAATAAGAGCATCAGCATTTGCATCACCGTAGGTATCTAGGGTCATTGCTCTGCTTGCGTGTCCCATCATAAGGGCAAGGCTTGCAATATCCATCCCTGCACGAATACCAACAGTTGCAAAGTTATGCCTTAATCCATGCGGAACAATCTTCTTACCGTAGGCATCTACCAATCCATGTCTCTCCACAAACTCTGCAAACAGGCGGTTATACTGCTGGGGCCTCATAAATTCTTCTTCATTGCCAACTACATACCAGCTATCAAGCGGTGCAATCAATATCTTTCTCTGCTTTAATGCTTCTTCTAGCTGTGGCAACATAGGGAATGTTCTGTTGGAGCTTTTATTCTTCGGGTTCTTTGTATAATCACCATCTTTACCATTGCTTACACCAACAGCAGACCTAACTGTAATTGTGTGCTTATGAAAATCTATATCATTCCATCGTAGTCCGCAAATTTCACCACGCCTTAATCCTGCATAGAAAGCCAAGAGTATTCCTACATACATGGGGTCTTGCGGTTCAAAGTCAAGATAAACCGCTGACAATACATTATCCATTTGCTCATTATTAAGATGTGTTATCTTTGCTTCTCCCTTCTTAGGCATCTTTACACCTTTAAAGGGGTCTCTTAATAATTCACCATTATTATAAAAGTAATTATATACTTTTTTTAATCTTGCATAGGTTGTATGTATTGTATTCTGTGATAATCCTTCCTGATATAACCTTGTAAGCCAACCACTTAATACAGTCTTATCCATAGTTGCAAATACATAATCGCCAAGATAGGGCTTTATGTATTTATTGTAGGAATAAAGTGTATTGCTATAAGTGCTTCTTTCTATTTCACCTGTATCTAATTGGTGCTTTAGATATTCCTTATAAATTTCATCTACTGTCTTTACCTTACCTGCATTCGGCATCAAATCAGCTTCGGCATTAAGTGTATCAAACCATTCTTTTGCCATCCGACTTGCTTCTTTTTTGCCTTTTGCATCTGGCAACATTTTACTTATTTCTCTCCACTTGCCATAAACATCTTTATACTTTGCTCTTGCCTGCCAAGGTTTTCCTTTGCGGTTTAGCTGTTGAACATTATAGGTTGTGTATTTCATTGCTCAGCCCTCCCCATTGCTTAGACCCTTATTGCACGCTGATTGTTCCGCAATTCATACAGCAAGAATACCGCATATGTTCCGCAAAGTCAATATCCATGTAAATGAATAAACCCTGAATATCCTTAAACTATAAGGGTATTCAGGGTGTATATTCATGTATAAATCCGAGGGATTTATTCCCACTCAATCGTTCCGATGGGCTTGGGCGTCAGATCCAGCAGCACGCGGTTAATGCCCTCCACCTCATGGGTAATGCGGTAGGTGATGTGGTGCAGCAGCGCGTAGGGGATCTCTTCGATGGTGGCGGTCATCGCATCCTTGGTGTTCACGGCGCGGATGATGGCCGGCCAGCCCTCGTAGCGGCTCTCGTCCTTCACGCCGACGCTCTTGATATCCGGCACGGCAATGAAGTACTGCCAGACCTTACCGGCAAGGCCGTTCTTATCAAACTCCTCGCGCAGAATAGCGTCCGCCTCACGAAGGGCATGCAGACGGTCGCGGGTGATTGCGCCCAGGCAGCGGACGCCCAGACCCGGGCCCGGGAACGGCTGACGATAGACCATATCGTGCGGCAGACCCAGCGCCTCGCCGACCACGCGGACCTCGTCCTTAAACAGCAGCTTGATCGGCTCCACCAGCTCAAACTGCAGATCCTCCGGCAGACCGCCGACGTTGTGATGGGACTTGACCGCCTTCTTGCCCTCGGCCGCCTTCATAGACTCCAGGATGTCGGGATAGATGGTGCCCTGCGCCAGGAAGGAAATGCCCTCCAGCTTGCGCGCTTCGTCGGCAAACACGGTGATGAATTCCTTGCCGATGATCTTGCGCTTGCTCTCCGGATCGGAAACGCCGGCCAGCAGGCCAAGGAAGTGATCAGTGGCGTCCACATAGATCAGATTGGCGTCCAGGCCATCCTTGAACATCTTGATGACGCCTTCGGATTCGTTCTTGCGCATGAGGCCATGATTGACATGCACGCAGACGAGCTGCTTACCGATCGCCTTGATCAGCAGCGCAGCGACGACGGAGCTGTCCACGCCGCCGGACAGCGCCAGCAGCACCTTCTTGTCGCCCACCTGCTCGCGCACAGCGGCAACCTGCTCTTCGATAAACGCATTCGCCAGTTCAAAATTGGTGATGCGCTCCATGGATTCAGGACGGATATTGTTACTCATCATCATCACTCCTGTTCAGTATCAAGGGTAAATCGTTTGCGGGTATTATTCTATCACCATACCGACAGCCATGTAAATAAAACCGGAAAATTTTCTGCACGAACGTTCGGTTTTTGCGCATTTCCGCTTTTGAGCATGTTCTGCTTCCGGATTATTCCGCTGTCGTCCTGTATTTACAGTTTTTGAGAAGCAGGCTATAATATGCATGATCATGCAAAAAGGCCGGTGACGCGATGTATCTCTTCATGACCAGCAGCCCATGCGACGACAATGTGCCCGAAGGCGTTCATCTTCCATGCATCCTCGATGCGTCCAACAGCTTTGTCGCCAATCTGCGCGCATGCTGGAAACCCGACAGCCGCCTCGTCGTCGTCTGTTCCGATCCTTATAACGCGCCGCTCAACGACGAGATGTGCGCCACGTTCACCAAAGCGTTCAACTATCACGGCCTGACGGTCTCCTCAAGCGTCATGCTCGATGGAAGAAATGAGCGCGATGCCGCGCGGCTGATCGCGCTGAGCGACGTCGTGCTGCTTGGCGGCGGGCATGTGCCCACGCAGAACGCCTTTTTTTCAAGCCTCAGGCTTAACGTGCTGCTGCGCGATTACACCGGCGTGATCATCGGCGTCAGCGCAGGGTCGATGAACTGCAGGGACGTCGTCTACGCACAGCCGGAGCTTCCGGGCGAATCCGTCGATCCGGCGTACCGGCGCTTTATTCCGGGCCTTTCGCTCAGCCGCGTGCAGGTGCTGCCGCATTACCAGATGGTCAAAGACAACATCCTTGACGGAAAGCGGCTGTTTGAGGATATCACGTTCGGCGACAGCTTCGGCCGGGAGTTTATCGCGCTCATTGACGGCAGCTACGTCATGCGCAGGGACGATCATTACACGCTCTGGGGCGAGGGATACCGCATCCGCGACGGCGCAATGACGCAGATCTGCGTAAACGGCGAACACATCAGTTTATGACGGAGGCAGACAGACATGGAGCTCTATCACGGAAGACCTGAAACAGCCGATGGAAGGCTTGACAAGGAAATGCGCGTATACGATCTGCTTGATCAGCTTGAAATTCCCTACGAGCGCACGGATCATGCAGCTGCCGGAACGATGGAGGACTGCCTTGAGGTAGACAAAATTCTCGGCGTGATCATCTGCAAAAATCTGTTTCTGTGCAACCGGCAGAAGACGAAGTTCTATCTGCTGATGATGCCCGGCGACAAGCCGTTTAAGACCAAGGATATCTCTTCCCAGATCGGCAGCGCGCGGCTGTCCTTTGCCGATGCGCAGGATATGGAAAAATTCCTCGACATCACGCCCGGCGCGGTATCCGTCATGGGGCTGATGAACGACACGGAAAACCATGTGCAGCTGCTCATCGACAGGCCCGTTATGGAAAGCGCGCTGCTGGGCTGCCATCCCTGCGTCAACACGTCGAGCCTGCGCATGAAGACTGCGGACGTACTTCAGAAATTCCTGCCCGCCGTGCATCATAAGGCCGTCGTGGTGGATCTGCCTAAATATGATGCATCCATCTGAATACAAAAAGAGGTCTTCTTTCCTTAAAGGGGAGAGAAAACCTCTTTTATTCTCATACTTGTTTTTCCCTGTACAGAAAACTGAGCACAACCGGCACAACCGAAATGGCCAGACACACGCCCATCATCGCGCCCGTGCCGAAACGATCCGACACAGCGCCTGCATACATCAGGCTGACAATGCCCGAAAAGCTGTTGAACACAGCGTCCGAAAGGTTATGGCCAAAGTTGCGCATGTCTTTCCTGACGTGCTTTTCCGTTACGTCGCGCATTGTCGGCAGCAGGATGCCGTAGCCCATGTTGTAAAGGCAGCTTCCGGCGATCACCATGCCCGGAGAAACGGCGAAAAACGTCAGCAGGATCATGCAAAACGGCAGAATGGAGACCGCCCTGAACCGATGCCTGACGGCAAACCGCTGCGTGATGGCTGCCAGCGCGATGAAGGGAACCTGCGTCAGCGCGCCGACGAAGGAATCTGCGCCGACATGCCGGACGCTGCCGCCGACGTTTTCAAATACGATGATCTTCAGGTTGTTGATCGGCGCAATTGCCAGACCAATCAAAAAGAGAAGCGCGATGAGCATGGCGTACGTCGGGCTTTCAAACAGCACACGCACATCGCCTCTCGCGGGTTCGTTCGTCTTTTTACCCTTCTCTTCCAGGCCGTCCGGCAGCAGACACGCGGATACAATCGCCATCACAAGAAAGAATGTGCTGCTTGCAAGCATGACTCCATACCCGAACGCCTCGATCATGCGCCCGACGGCTGCGCAGACAAACGCATAGGCAAACGACGGCGTCGAGCGGATTTTGCCAAATACGCTCTGATCGTGCCTGCAGGCGGCAATCACCCAAGCGTCCGCATTGGCGCCCTGCGCCTGAAAGAAGAAGCCCAGAAGCGGATAGATCACGGCGACAGCCGCCGGACGATCCGCCAGAAAGAACAAACCGTACATCAGCACAGACGACACAAGCATGCAGAACAGAAACGGTTTCCTGTTTGTCGCATACCTGTCGCAGATCCTGCCAAAGAACAGAGAGCCTGCAAACGCGCTGAACAGATACGCAGAAACCAGCATACTCACCACTGTGCCGCTGACGCTCCTGCTCATCAGGTACGCCGACGCATATGCAATAAACGACGCATGCGCGCACCAGAAGCCGATTTCCATCGCTGAAAAACCGGCAAACAATCTCTTATTCATATGTTTTGATTCAGTTGTTCTGTTTTTTTAATTCAAACCTTCATCCGATCGCATTGAGCGCCTGATCGAGATCCTCGATGATGTCATCCACATGCTCGCAGCCAATGGAAAGCCGGATGGTGCTGGGCGTAATGTTCTGCTGCTCAAGCTCCTCGTCGGTGAGCTGGCCGTGCGTGGTCGTCGCAGGGTGAATGACCAGGCTCTTCATATCCGCAACGTTTGCAAGGAGAGAGAACACCTTGAGCTCGTTGCAGAATTGCTGCGTCGCCTCGCGCCCGCCATTGATTTCGATGGTAAAGATCGACGCGCCGCCATTGGGAAAGTATTTTTCGTAGAGCGCATGATCCGGATGCTCCGGCAGGGAGGGATGATTGACCCTGCTGACCCTGGGATGGCGGCTGAGGAACGCCACAACCTTCTCCGTATTATATGCATGGCGCTCCAGGCGCAGGGAGAGCGTCTCCATGCCCTGCAGCAGCAGGAAGCAATTGAACGGCGAAATACACGCGCCCGTATCGCGCAGCAGCACGCAGCGGATATAGGCGGCAAACGCCGCCGCGCCGTACACCTTTGTAAACGACGCGCCGTGATAGCTGGGGTTCGGCTCGCAGATCTGCGGGAACTTTCCGCTCGCCTTCCAGTCGAATCTGCCGGAATCGACAATCACGCCGCCCAGAGACGTGCCGTGGCCGCCGATGAACTTCGTCGCGGAATGCACGACGATATCCGCGCCGTGCTCAATCGGGCGGATGAGGTACGGCGTGCCGAATGTGTTGTCGATGACCAGAGGCAGATTGTGCCTGTGCGCAATCTCCGCAATCGCGTCGATATCCGGGATATCGCTGTTGGGGTTGCCCAGTGTCTCCAGATAGACGCATTTGGTGTTCGGCCGAATCGCCGCTTCGATCTGCGCGTGATTGCGCGCGTCGATAAACGTCGTCGTCACGCCGCTTTCCTCAAACGTATGCGCGAGAAAATTGTACGTGCCGCCGTAGATCGTCGTCTGCGCGACGATATGATCCCCGTTTTTGCACAGCGCCTGCAGCGCATAGGCAATCGCCGCCGCGCCGGAAGCCACAGCCAGCGCTGCGGCGCCGCCTTCCAGCGCCGCAATGCGCTTTTCCAGCACATCCTGCGTCGGGTTATTCATGCGGCCGTAGATATTGCCCTCCTCAGAGAGATCAAACAGCGCGGTCGCATGCGCCGCATCATGAAAGACATACGACGTCGTCTGATAGATCGGCACGGCGCGCGCGCCGGTCGCCGGGTCGGGCTTTTCCTGTCCGACGTGAAGCTGCATGGTTTCAAAGCGGTACGGCTTGTTCATATCGTAATCCTCTCCATCGCATTTCAGGTTTTTTCTATGTCAGATGCTGAACATGGGCGTCGACAGATATCTGTCGCCCGCGTCCGGCAGCAGCGCAACGATGTTTTTGCCCGCGTTTTCTTCCTTCAATGCCAGACAAATCGCCGCATGCAGGCATGCGCCGGAGGAAATGCCCGCCAGCACGCCCTCGCGCCTGCCCAGCATTCTGCCTGCAGCGTATGCCTCTTCCTCCGTCACGGTCATGATCTCGTCGATCACACTGCGGTCAAGCAGCGCCGGCACGAAATTGGCGCCGATGCCCTGCAGGCCATGCGGTCCGGCAATTCCCTGTGAAAGCAGCGGAGAAGCGGCAGGCTCCACCGCAACGAGCCTGACATGCGGATTCTTTTCCTTCAGATACCTGCCCACGCCCGTGATCGTGCCGCCCGTGCCCACGCCGGCTGCGAAGACGTCAACCTTTCCGTCAAGATCGTCATATATCTCCGGACCGGTCGTCTCGTAATGCGCTCTGGCATTGGCCGGATTGTCAAACTGTCCGGGAATAAAGCTGCCCGGGTTTTCCCTCGCCAGCTGCTCCGCTTTTTCAATCGCGCCCTTCATGCCGAGCCTGCCGTCTGTGAGCACCAGCTCCGCGCCGTAGGCGGCAAGCAGCTGCCTGCGCTCCATGCTCATGCTGTCCGGCATGACGATGACCACGCGATACCCGAGCGAGCCTGCCACGCAGGCAAGGCCGATGCCCGTGTTGCCGCTCGTCGGCTCGATGATCATCGCGCCGGGACGGATGAGGCCGCGCCTTTGTGCATCGTCGATCATATAAAGCGCAGCGCGGTCCTTGGCGGAGCCGCCGGGGTTGAATCCCTCCAGCTTTACAAACAAACGGGCTTTGAGGTTCATTTCCTTCTCTATCGTCATCACTTCAAGCAGCGGCGTGCGGCCGATCATCTGCTGTACGGATGTGCAGTATTTGCTCATACAGTTTTCCTCCATAAGCCTTGCAAGGCTCTCTTTCCGCATTATAAATCTGCCCGAATCGTCTGTCAACTTTGTTGTGTTTTTCCCTCCGGGCTGATACAATATACCTGTTTCTTTTGAACATCCATCTATAATGAAAGCCGGTGATCTCTTGATATACGTCCGTCAGTTTTCCATCATCCTGTTGATATCTCTTGTCGGCGAGGCGCTCAACGCATTCCTTCCCCTGCCCGTTCCCGCCAGCATATACGGCATCGTGCTGCTCTTTTGCCTGCTATGCCTTGGCGTGATCCGGCTTGAATCCGTCAGGGATGTTTCATCCTTCCTTATCGGCATCATGCCGCTGATGTTCATCCCTGCCGCCGCTGGCCTTGTCGATTCTTTCTCCCTGCTGCTTCCCTCTCTTCTTCCGTTCGCCGTCATCACCGTCGTCTCTACCGTCGCTGTGATGGCCGTATCCGGCCGTGTGACGCAGGCGCTCATCCGCAGGGGCAGAAAGGAGAAAGACAGCTGATGAATACATTCCTTGAATCCTCCGTTTTCTTCGGCGTCTTTTCCACCATCTGCGCCTATCTCGCCGGGCTCCATATCCGCAAAAAGACAGGGCTTTCCATCCTCAATCCTCTGCTGACCGCCATCATTCTGATGATTGGCGCGCTGCTTCTCCTTGACGTTCATTATACGGCGTATGCCGCCGGCAGCAGGCTCATCAGCAGCCTCCTGACCCCTGCGACCATCTGCCTGGCCGTGCCGCTCTATGAGCAGATTTCCCTACTGAAAAAGTATCCTCTGGCCATCCTGTCCGGCGTTCTCTCCGGTGTGGTCACGAGCCTTTTGTGCGTGTTTTTCCTCTCTGCGATTTTCTCCCTTGATCATGCATCCTATGTGACGCTCCTTCCCAAGTCCATCACCACTGCCATCGGCATGAGCGTCAGCGAGGAACTGGGCGGCTATGTGTCCATCACCGTCGCCATCATCCTGATTACCGGCATATTGGGCAATATGATTGCCGAAACCGTATGTAAGATTTTCAGAATCACTGAACCTGTCGCCAAGGGAATCGCCATCGGCACATCCTC
This sequence comes from Clostridia bacterium, assembly GCA_017412025.1. The sequence continues at coordinate 8,466 of JAFQOY010000039.1, forward strand.
TCACGCCATCGGCACAAGCAAGGCCATGGAAATCGGACAGATCGAGGGCGCGATGAGCAGCCTGTCCATCGTCGTCAGCGGCATTCTCACCGTGCTTCTGTCCGGGCTGTTTGCCGGGCTTCTGTGAACGCAATGTTTTATCCACAGATTTATCGTATTTGTGGATAAGTTATTTTCTGCTCAAAAATCAGCTCTTTTGTATTTAACGGAGAATTAACAGGAATTCTCACTTGTCAAACGAATATATTTATAGATATGGATTGTACGATCAGGAGGATACCGCCATGCGTCTGAACAGCAAATCGCTGAAAGCATTTCTTGAGCGCAGGAAGATCAACACATTCGGTCTGCTGCTCATCACCGCCCTGAGCGCACTCATCACGCTCTTCGGCGCGTTGACGGGCATGTCCTCCAAGAAGGTAGACCTGATGGTCATGGTCACCATCGCGTTTGTGGTTCTCTGCTTTATTCAGGCCTTCAAGCTGCGCAAGAGCTTCAGGACCATGCGCGACTTCAGAGGAATCCGCAAAAAGAAGAAAACGGACAAAACCCCTGCAAACTGAAACATAAAAGCGGGCGCACGATGCGTCCGCTTTTGATTTATTCCAGTTCTCCCTGATCCCCGCGCGCATACGCGCAGGTCAGCACATCCTGCATATCAAACCGCGTTTCCTTTTTCCGTCCGGGCAGCTTTGCATAAAAGCCTGCGCCGCCCTCCTCAATCGCCGTCACCAGCAGATTGGTCTTTTTCATGACGCCGTCCTTCATCAGCACGGCGCATATTTTTTTTTCCCTCTCCAGGGAGTACTTCAAAAAACGCCCGATCATTTTCCCACCTGATAAATCCGCACATCCGGATTCTGATAAACCAGATCGTACATCTCGTCAATCGCTTCCACATTCACATCGAATTCGGAACGCTCATAGTCGCTGACATAGATATAATCGACGTCGTAAAAATCCAGCACCGATGCATACTGCTCCGGATTCTCATAAAAACGCTGACAATTGTATGCATGGGATCTGTAATCAAGCCCGTGGAAGAACACATACAGATCGCTTCCGCATATGATCTGCCTGCCTGCAAGCGAGCAGACCGGGTTGATATGCTGCTGGCCGGTCATAAACCGGGCGTCCTGCGGCGTGTTTTCATCGATCCACTTTCCAGCGTCAACCGCTGTTGAAGAAAAGAGCTGATAGCCCGACACCGCCTCGCGCGCAAGGGACAGCGCGCCTGAAAACACGCTGACAAACAGGAACAGGGCAGCGAGCAGATATCTGCTGCGCAGGCCTGCAAGGCGCTGCATGACAACAGAGCCGTAATCCGCCGCGATGATCATGGCGAACATGAACCAGATATAAAAGAGCTTGTTGTTGTCGTATTCGTTAGGCTGGAAGAGAATCGTTTCTGCAATCATGAAGATCGCCGCCATGCCCAGCACGATATCCAGATAGCCGCGTCTGCGCGATTCCAGCACGGCGCAGAGCATCAGGATGAACGGAATACCGGCATTCTTGATCCAGAACCAGAAGTATCCGTCAATCATGCCGCGTCCGCCGCTGTTGTTCACCCAGTTGAACTGGAAACGGAGAGAACCGCCCTCCACCGTCTGTTTCACCGCCGAGCCAAGCACCTGCGGCAATGCCAGCACGAGCACAATCGCCAGATACACGCCGGCGCGCAGCAGCACACCCCTGCGCTCGCCCGCGTCCATCACCAGATGCGCAAGCACAAATCCGCAGGAAAACAGCCCCAGCGCCAGAAAGGTATGCGTATGCACAAGCGGCAGGCAGCTGGCCCACAGACCAAGGATTACGGTCTGCCTCATGGACTTTTCGCGCATGGAGGAAATCACCAGCATCAGCGCCGGAATGCCCATCGCCCAGCCGCCCATCAGCGCGCGCTGCGGAACCATCAGATCCGCAATGACGTTTGAAAAGCGCAGGTTCAGCTCCGGCTGATTGGCCGGCGTTTTATAATAACCGGTAAAAATCTCGCTGACCTTCTGAAGCCGGTCTCTGCCCGCCAGATCAAAGTCATACAGAAATCCGAGACCGCCGTTGAAGAAAAACAGCAGCGCAGCGACGGCAATCGCCCTGTTCCGTCCGCCAAGCACCTGCTGCGCAAGGAGCATATACCCGGCATAGGTCATCGCCATCAGCAGCGTGCCCGGAAAGACCAGCGCCGCCTGAATATCCATGCCAAGGAGCATCATCGTCGTGCTCAGCGAATCCGCCAGATACGGATAGTTGAGCGCCGTGCCGGACAGCAGATTGTACGTCGGGGGAAATTCCATATTCCGCAGGGACGTGATGAAGGATAGATGCATGCACAGATCGCCGTATGTCGACTGGCCGCACCAGTAGGAACCGTCCGAAGCCGGCATGACCATATGCGTATACTGCAGATAAGCGGAAAAAACCGTCAGCGGCAGGACGACCAACGCCATCGTGCTCAGAAACCGTCTGTCCTGATCCGTAAACTTTTTCGCAGCCGATCTGTCCCTGAAAAGATAGCTGACCGCAACCAGCACAAGCAGCAGCCCGGCGGCCGCGCCATGAGCCAGAAGCGAAAAATCAAACGCGTAAGCGCACAGCGCAGGCAGCTGCATTTCAAGCAGCAGACCCAGCGCAGCGCCCAGATAGACGCGCAGAACAGGGCTTTTTCCCGGCAGCTGAAAGCGGATCATCGCCGCGCCGCCAAGCATAAACCATAACGTATACAGTACCGCCGCCATGAATATCTCCTCACAATGCAGGATTATTCCTGCTTAATGCCTTCGCTTCGCCTGCGCCTGCGCGGCAGCTGTCCCTCCTGCGCAGATTCCGCAGGATGCTGCGGCCCGGCGGCGCTTTCTCTTTCTGCTTCATTCAGCGCCTGAACAGCATGGATGGAAATGACGTTCTGTCCGTTCAGGACGGGCTTGTATTCCTCCATCTCCATTTCCGTCTGCTGCTTCTGCTTCGCGCTCACATCCGCCCTGATCTGCATCAGGTCGTTCATCGCCTGCTCTCTGCGCATCATTTCGCTTGACCCTGCGCGGATCTCCCGCGCGGCAGCCTCCGTGCAGATTGCCTGACCGATCATCGACAAATAAACACTGCGCCCCTTAAAGACAATCAGCACATCCAGCAGAATCATCAGCGCCAGGATAATCGGCGCGGCAGGCAGCCACAGGATGCCTGCGCCCACTGCCGCTGCAGCCATCACAACGCTGAGCACAGCCGCATAGATAAAGTGCAGCGTTTTCATCCGCACCGCGTTTTTTCTCAATGATATTGCCGTTTTGTTGGTCAGACTGATGGCGTTGCTCATATTCTCTCTTCTCCCAGCATGTTAAAATGATATGCTCTTCCTTTGCACGGACGCTTCTCATCCGGCACAGCATCCGCTGCATCCTGCACCGGATTATTCCATATCAGGCATTCAGCCCGAGATGCATGCAGTCAGCAGATCAATGGCCGCCTTAACGTCCCGAAGATCCACCGTCTCCGCCTCGCTGTGGATATAGCGGCAGGGAATGGAAATCACGCCCGTGGGCACGCCGCAGCGGCTGCGCTGAATCGCGCCGCCGTCCGTGCCGCCATAGGGCAGCACCTCGCGCTGAACGGGAATGTTCCTTTCCTTCGCTCTGTTTTCCATCATCTCCACGACAGCGGGCGTGGCAATCAGGGAGCGATCCATGATCTTGACCGCAGCGCCCTTTCCAAGGGAAACGGCGATTTTCGCATCGGCCTTCGGCACATCGCCCACGCCCGTCACATCCACGGCGATGCCCAGTTCCGGATTGATCGCATAGGCCGCCGTCTGCGCGCCGCGCAGACCGACCTCCTCCTGAACGGAAAAGACGGCATACACGTCGTTTGCGCCCTTTTCTAGGCCCAGCATCGTCTCAAGCAGCACAAAGCACGCGATGCGGTCGTCCATCGCCGCACCGGCCATGCGGTTTTTGCCGAGCATGGATACGCGCGGCTGCATCACGCAGACGTCGCCGATGCGCACCATGGAAAGCGCCTCTTCGCGATTTTCTGCGCCGATGTCGATATACAGGTCGGACACTTCCGCCGCCTTTTCAAGCTTTCCATCGACGCCCACGACGCCCTTGACGCCGTTTTCAAACACGACGTGTCCGGAGATCATGTTTCCGGCGCGGACGCCGCCGACATTGCATACGCGCAGAAAGCCGTTCTCATCCGCGTCGATGACGGCCAGACCGATATGATCCATATGCGCGCTGAGCATGATCTTCTTTCCCGTTCCGTCGCCGTTCTTCACGGCGATCAGGTTGCCCATCGCATCCGTGATCAGGCTGTCCGCACAGCCGCGCAGCGCTTCTTCAATCACGCCGCGCACGCGGCCTTCATGGCCGGATGCTCCATAGCAGGTCAGCACATCATTTAAAAGCTGCATATTCATCAGGCATTCTCCTTTATTTCAGCTCATCATTTCAGCTCATCCATCACGGCAAATGCAAGATCGCGCACAGCCTGAATATCCGAGAGTTTCGCCACATTGACCGGCGAATGCGCATAGCGGCAGGGCAGAACGATCACCAGACAGGGAACGCCGCCCATGCTCTTATGAATCTCTCCGGCGTCCGTACCGCCCGCAGCTCCGCGCTTGATCTGCACAGGAATGCCGCGCTTTTTCGCCGCCTCAAGCGCCAGATCGCGCATGGCGTCCGGAATGATCGTCCGCCTGTCCATAAACGTGAGCGCCGCGCCGCCGCCGCAGACCGCAACCTGCCTGTGGCTGTCGGTCATGCCCATGTCGCTGACAGCCGTGGTGTCGATGATGATCGCCCGGTCCGGCTTTACCTTCCTCGCCGCAACCTTCGCCCCGCGCAGGCCGACCTCCTCCTGCACGGTAAATGCGCAGGTGATATCGCCGTCATAACCGCAGTTTTCAAGGATATCCAGCAGGATCATGCAGCCCATCCGGTCGTCAATCGCCTTCGCCTTGACAAAGCCGTCGCCGAATTCGCGGTACTCGCTTTCAAACGTCGCGTAGCTGCCCGGCGGGCACAGGCGCTCCGCCTCCTCTTTGCTGTCGCAGCCGATATCGATGGCCAGCGAGTCAAAGTCGGGCGCCTTTTTTCTGTCCTCCGCGCTCATCAGGTGGATCGCCTTGATGCCCATCACGCCCGGCACAGCTTTTTCCCCGACCAGCACGCGCTTGGATACGCAGCACCGTGCATCCACGCCGCCCACAGGCGC
>JAFQOY010000040.1 GCA_017412025.1 Clostridia bacterium
GGTCTGTCGCTGCAAGTCTGCTAACGCATACTTACAGCGGATAAAACATCATTTTCTTGTACGCTGCGCGTACGGTCAGAAAATGATATAGGAAGCGGCTTGCAGCCGCTCCTCGCACCGCGCATGTCGCTGCTGCGGATTTCATATGAAGGGGCTGCAGCCCCTTCATGCATCCCCAAAGTTTAAAACAGACTTTATTGATAATCTGAACCCTCCTCCCGGAGGGTTCATGCGGTTATGGCTTTTTCCCGCTGCGCACCGCGCCGACAATGCCGCAGCAGATGACCGCCGCGCCGATCAGGTAACTGGCTGTCATCTGCTCGCCGAGAATCAGCACGCCCAGCGTCGCGGAAACCAGCGGCTGCAGCGGATAGAACATCGAGCAGAAGCTGGCGTCCATTTTCGACAGGCAGTAATTCCACAGCGAATGCGGCACGGCCATGCCGACTGTGCCCATATACAGGACGGACAGCACCGTGGGAAGCGGAAATGCAATCGCGCTTGTCCGAAGCTCCGCCGCGCTCCACAGCCCGAGGAAGGGAACGGCGCACAGCAGAGCCGTCATCACCACCTGCATCGGATCATACCGTCCCGCAATGCGCCGCAGGACGATCGACGTCGCCGACCAGAGAAACACGGACAGCAGCATCAGCATCACGCCCGCCGCATCCGCCGTGCCGTTTACGCCGATGATGATCACCACGCCCGTCATGCATACGCCCACGCAGCCAATCTTCGCCCACGTCATCCTCTCCTTCAAGAATACGGACGCCAGAATCGGGATGAACACGGGGTTGAGCGCGCCCAGCAGCGACGAGACCGAGCCCGTCAGCATGTTGACCGACAGCATCTGCAGCGAAAAGCTGACAAAATAGCCCATGAAGCCGACAAGCAGAATCGTCGGCATATCCTCCTTCCGGATCCGCCTGAGCGCGCCGCGCAGCTTCAGGATCGCAAACAGCGCCGGCACGGCGACCAGATACCGCAGCAGCAGCAGCGTGACCGGCGGCACCGTCTCCAGCGCAATCTTAAACACGACAAACGTGCTTCCCCAGCATAAAAACGCGGCAAACAGCGCCGCCATGTTGATCATATTCATCTCCATGCGCCTCTTTCGTTCCCGGGTTCCCGGCCATGCAGGAATCCTTTTCCACCATTATAGATGCATTCCGGCCCCATGTACAGGCCATATGGCACAAAGATTGCAATTTTCTTGATCCCGACATGCATAAAGTGAAAACGATTCATCATCATCATGAAAGAAAGTGAACATAACTCCCTTGAATATATCGGTAAATTGCGGTATAATGGGCGACATCAGCCGCAGAAGAGCGTGGCTCGTCTGCCTGAATACACAACGCGCCGCTGATCCGGCGCATTAACAGGGGGATTCTATTATGAAGAAGTTTCTCGTGATCGCTCTGGCGCTCGTCATGATGATGACCGCTTCCTTCGCCATGGCCGACGCCATCAAGGTCGGCGTTATCGGCCCGATGACCGGCCCCTACGCCGTGTACGGTCTGGCTGTTCAGTACGGCGCGCAGATCGCCGCTGATGAAATCAACGCGCTGGGCGGCGTTCAGTTCGAGATTCTGGCCGCTGACGACCAGGGCGACGGCGAGCTCGGCGTCAACGCTTACAACGATCTGCTCGACGACGGCGTGAACATCATGCTCTCCACCGTCACCTCCGGCTCCTGCATGGCCGTGGCCGACGTCGCCAACGAAGAGCGCGTGTTCATGCTCACTCCGTCCGGCTCCGCCGACGCGATCACCCAGGGCAAGGACAACGTCTACCGCGTCTGCTTCAAGGACTCTGCGCAGGGTCTGGCTTCCGCGCAGTACATCGTGGATAACGCCCTGGCCACCAAGGTCGGCGTCATCTACAACAACGCGCTTGACTACTCCATCGGCATCTACAACTCCTTCAAGACCAAGGCCGCTGAGCTGGGTCTTGAGATCGTGGCCGAGGCCGCTTTCTCCGACGACACCAACGCGGACTTCTCCGTCCAGATCTCCAAGATGAAGGACGCCGGCGCCGAGCTGGTCTTCCTGCCGATCTATTACACCCCGGCTTCCCTGATCCTTGCGCAGTGCGATTCCGTCGGCTACGATCCGATCTTCTTCGGCGTTGACGGCATGGACGGCATCCTCACCCTGGAAGGCTTCGACGCTTCCCTGGCCGAGGGCGTCATGCTCCTCACCCCGTTCTCCGCGGATGCGCAGGACGACCTGACCAAGAACTTCGTTTCCACTTACCAGGCCAAGCACGGCGAGATCCCGAACCAGTTCGCCGCCGACGCTTATGACGGCATGTACGCGCTCAAGGCCGCCGTTGAGCTGGCCGGCATCACCGCCGAGACCGCTCCGGAAGACGCCTGCGACCCGATGATCGCCGCCATGCAGCAGATCGAGATCAACGGTCTGACCGGCACCATGCACTGGGACGCCACCGGCGAGGTTGACAAGACCCCGACCGCTGTCGTCATCAAGGACGGCGTGTACGTCGGCGCGAAGTAATCCCATTCAAACGCTTCATAAGCTCCCCGGCCCGGCTTTCAGGGCCGGGGAGCGTTCTGCGTTATTCGGGCAGGCAGTATTCCCGCCAAATACGCACGGCAAAAGATAAATATGGAAGAAAAAAATGAATAGTGAATAATGAAAAGTGAATAATGATCGATTCACTGCCGTTATTCATTCTTCATTATTCATCGTTCATTCCGCGCTTCTCCGGATTGATACCACGAAAGGAGAACTCCACAAACATGATTCAGTTCCTGTCCTATCTGGTCAACGGCATCAGCCTTGGCAGCGTCTACGCCATCATCGCGCTGGGCTACTCCATGGTTTACGGCATCGCCAAGATGCTCAACTTCGCCCATGGCGACGTCATCATGGTCGGCGCATTTATCTCCTTCAGCGCCACGCAGTACTGGGGGCTTCCGCCGGCATTGTCCGTGGTGGTTTCCGTGCTCGTTTGCACGGCGCTGGGCATCGTCATCGAGCGCCTGGCCTATAAACCCCTGCGTCAGGCCACGTCTCTGGCCGTGCTCATCACCGCCATCGGCATGAGCTGGTTCCTGCAGAACCTGGCGCTGCTCATCTGGGGCGCGAACCCGAAGAGCTTCTCCTCCGTCATCGGCTGGGGCACGCTCTCCCTGTTTGACGGCAGGCTCCGCATCACCAGCGAGACCATCGTCACCGTTCTGGCCAACATCGTCATCATGATCGCCCTCACCCAGTTCACCGGCAAGACCAAGATGGGCAAGGCGATGCGCGCCGTATCCGAGGACAAGGGCGCGGCAGAGCTCATGGGCATCAACGTCAACGCGACCATCTCCATGACCTTTGCCATCGGCTCCGGTCTGGCGGCCATCGCCGGCGTGCTGCTGTGTTCGGCCTATCCGGTGCTGATGCCGACCACCGGCTCCATGCCCGGCATCAAGGCGTTCACCGCTGCGGTCTTCGGCGGCATCGGCTCCATTCCCGGCGCGCTCATCGGCGGCATCCTGCTGGGCGTCATCGAGATCCTGGGCAAGGCCTACGTCTCCACCGAGCTGGGCGACGCGCTGGTGTTCGCCGTGCTGATCGTCGTTCTGCTCGTCAAGCCCACGGGCCTGCTGGGCAAGAAGGTCCACGAGAAAGTGTAAGGTGAACGTCATGAAAACTACGAAATACAAAAAGCCTTCCCGCAATTTGATCACGTACGCCATGGTCATTATCGTATACCTGATCTGCCAGCTGGCCATGTCGGGCATGATCGACGGCTTTAAGATGAGCCGTTCCCTCAAGGGTCAGCTCGTGCCGATCTGCGTGTATATCGTCATGGCCGTCTCGCTCAACCTCACCGTCGGCATCTCCGGCGAGCTGAGCCTGGGCCACGCCGGCTTCATGAGCGTGGGCGCCTTCTCCGGCATTCTCGCCAGCCAGTGGCTGCTCTCCGCCTTCCCGGAGGCCAACCTCGAGCTCGTCCGCCTGCTGGCGGCGCTGGCCACCGGCAGCTGCGTGGCGGCCGTCGCCGGCGTGCTCATCGGCATTCCGGTGCTGCGCCTGCGCGGCGACTATCTGGCCATCGTCACCCTCGCCTTCGGCGAGATCATCCGTAACCTGATCAACTGCGTCTACTTCTCTCTGGAAGGCGCAAGGATCAATTTCGGATTCCTGGATCCCAATCTGCCGGGCACCATGGTCATCAACGGACCGATGGGCGCCATCGGCGTCAAGAAGCTCGCGTCTTTCAATGCAGGCTTCCTGCTCGTGCTCTTTACCCTCGTCGTCGTGCTCAACCTGATCAACAGCCGCTCCGGCCGCGCGATCATGGCCATCCGCGACAACCGCATCGCCGCCGAGTCCGTGGGCATCAACATCACCAAGTACCGCATGCTGGCGTTCGTCATCTCCGCTGCGCTGGCGGGCATGGCCGGCGCGCTTTACGGCCTCAACTATTCCACCGTGCAGGCGGCCAAGTTCAAGTTCGACACCTCGATCCTCGTGCTCGTGTTCGTCGTCCTCGGCGGCATCGGCAACATCCGCGGCTCCATCATCGCCGCCACGGTGCTCACCGTGCTGCCGGAAATGCTGCGCGAGTTCGGCAACTACCGCATGCTGATCTACGCCATCGTGCTGATCGTGGTCATGCTGGCCAGCAACAATCCGATGCTGCGTTCCATGATCGACAGCACAAAGGAAAAGCTCTTCAAAAAGAACGGAAAGGACGGTGAACAGGCATGAGCCAGAAGTTCAAATCGCAGACCAAAATGGTTCCCGCGCCGAGCCATGGCATCCTGCCTGAGCGCGACGTCAATTCCCGCCCTGTGCTTGAAACGCGCAACCTGGGCATCGACTTCGGCGGCCTGCGCGCCGTGGAGGACTTCAACCTCGTCATCGGCAGAACCGAGATCGCCGGTCTGATCGGCCCCAACGGCGCGGGCAAGACCACCGTCTTTAACCTGCTGACCAAGGTGTATCAGCCGACGATGGGCACCGTGCTCATCAACGGGCGCGATACCGCCGGCATGAACACCATGCAGGCCAACAAGCTCGGCATCGCCCGCACCTTCCAGAACATCCGCCTCTTCGGCAACATGTCCGTCGAGGACAATGTCCGCATCGGCCTGCACAACCAGATCCGCTACAGCACGCCCGCCGGCGTCTTCCGCCTCCCGTCCTTCTGGAAGGGCGAGCGCGAGCAGCACGAGCGCGCGCTGGATCTGCTCTCCATCTTCGACATGCAGGATCTGGCCGATCATCAGGCCGGTTCCCTCCCCTATGGCGCGCAGCGCCGCCTGGAGATCGTGCGTGCGCTGGCGACCAATCCGTCCCTGCTGCTGCTGGACGAGCCTGCCGCCGGCATGAATCCGCACGAGACCGAAGAGCTGATGGCCAACATCATCAAGATCCGCGACAAGTTCCAGATCGCCGTCCTGCTCATCGAGCACGACATGAACCTGGTCATGGGCATCTGCGAAGGCATCTGCGTGCTCAACTACGGCCGCATCATCGCCAAGGGTACCGCCGATGACATCCAGAATAACCCGGTCGTCATCGAAGCGTATCTGGGCAAGAAGAAGGAGGGCTAAAGCATGACCATGCTCAAAGTTGAGGATCTGCACGTTTACTACGGCAGCATCCACGCCATCAAGGGCGTCTCCTTCGAGGTCAACGAAGGCGAGATCGTCACGCTCATCGGCGCCAACGGCGCGGGCAAATCCACGACGCTCAACACCGTCGCCGGCCTGATGAAGCCGCGCAGCGGCCATGTCACCTTCATGGATCATCCCATCGCCGGCATGTCCGCCAGCAAGATCGTTCCCCACGGCCTTGCGCTCTGCCCGGAAGGCCGCCGCGTTTTCCAGCAGATGACCGTGCGCGAGAACCTGGAAATGGGCGGCTACACCCGTCCTGCGGGCGAAATCAGCGCGTCGCTTGACGACGTGTTCACCCGCTTCCCCAGGCTCAAGGAGCGCCACAGGCAGATCGCCGGCACGCTCTCCGGCGGCGAGCAGCAGATGCTGGCCA
>JAFQOY010000041.1 GCA_017412025.1 Clostridia bacterium
CACGCGCTGCTTCTGCCCGCCGGAGAGCATGATGCCCCGCTCGCCCACGACGGTCTCATAGCCGTCGGGCATGCGCATGATGTCCTCATGGATCTCGGCCAGCTTCGCCGCCTCGATGATCTCCTCCATCGTCGCGTCCGGTCTGCCGTAGCGGATATTGTCCACAATCGTGCCCGCGAAGAGGAAAACGTCCTGCTGCACGATGCCAATGTTTCTGCGCAGATCCGCCAGCTTCACATCCCGGATATCCTGCCCGTCGATGGTGATGCTGCCCCTGGTCGCCTCATAAAAGCGCGGAATCAGCTGGCAGAGCGTCGTCTTTCCGCCGCCGCTGGGGCCGACCAGCGCCAGCATCTCGCCCGGATTGATGTGCAGGCTGACGTTTTCAAGCACCGCTTCCTTCTTTTCGTCATAGGTGAAGGTCACGTCCTTGAATTCAATCTCGCCCCGCACGTTTTCAAGCGCTTGGGCGGCCGGGCTGTCGGTGATGTCCGGCTGCTCATGCATGATCGCGCGGAAGCGCTGGAAGCCCGCCATGCCCTGCGTAAACTGCTCCGTGAACTGCGTCAGCTTGCGGATCGGGCTCTGCACGCTGGCCACATACATGTTGAACGTCACCAGCGTCGCAATATCCATCTGTTCCTTCATGATCAGATAGCTTCCGGCGATAATCACCGACAGGCTCATCAGGTTCATCATCAGTTCCGTGCCGGAGTGGAAATCCGCCATCACCTTGTAATAGCCGCTCTTGGCGGATACATATCTGCCCGTGCAGTCGGTAAACTTTTCAATCTCCTTCTGCTCATTGCCAAAGGCCTTGGCTACGCGGATACCGGAAATCGAGCTTTCGATCTCCGCGTTGATGCCGGCCGTGCGCTGCTTCACCGCACGGGAGACGGACATCATCCGGCTCCTGCGCGCCGCCACGAACAGAACGATCAGCGGCACGGAGATCATCAGCACCAGCGCCAGCTTCACCTGAATGCGCCAGAGCACGATAAACGCGCCGGTGAGCGTCAGGAAGGAGATGAACAGATCCTCCGGGCCGTGGTGCGCAAGCTCCGTGATCTCAAACAGGTCGTTCGTCACGCGGGACATGAGCAGGCCCGTTCTGTTTTTATCGTAGAAGCTGAAGCCCAGCTTCTGCATGTGCGCAAAGATGGCCGAGCGCATATCCGCCTCGATGTGCACGCCCATCACATGGCCCAGATATGTGACCACCCACTGCGCCGCCGTGCGGACAAGAAAGAGCGCGAGCATCATCGCCGCCATGAGCGCAAACGTGCGCATCATCCGGTTGGGAATATAATCATAGAGCACCCAGCGCGTAAAGACCGGAAAGAAGATATCCACCAGAGAGATGACGGACGCGCAGGCCATATCCAGCAGGAACATGCGCATATGCGGTTTATAAAAGGAAGCAAATTCGCGGATCGCGCCCTTTTTCGGCGCCGCCTTTTCCTCAAACGCCGGTATCTTGCTGCCTTGCTGACTCATCATTTCCTCCTTCTTATACCACAGGTTTGATCCACTTGCCGGACAGGTAGTGCGTACCATAGAGGAACACCTTGAGGATGTCCTCCAGCACATACATGATCAGGTATGTGACCGGCAGGCTCCAATGGAGCACAAGACCGGAAAGCGCTGTGAGCGGAATACCCAGCAGATACGCCGCCGCAAAATCGACATACAGCGCGTACTTCGTATCGCCGCCGGCGCGGAAAATGCCGACGACAAGCATGTAGGGAATATTCCGCAGCCACATCACGCTGGCGTATATCGCCAGAATCACCGCCGCATCCGCGCCGACGGATTCCGACACGCCAAAAAGCGCGATGATGGGGCCGCGCAGCAGCAGCACAACGACGCCGATAACGACCGAGAGTACTTCGACAAAGACCAGATGCGCCTTCGCGCAGTATTTCGCCCTGTCGATCTCCCCGCGCCCGATCAGGCTGCCGATCATCGCCGCACAGGATGCGCCCATGCCGAAGATCGCCACGCACATCAGATCCTCAATCGACCTTACCACCGTGACGGCGGCATACGCCTCCGTGCTCATGTGGCCGAAAATCGCACTGTAAACGAGAATGCCCAGCGACCAGGTCGTTTCATTGAACAGCGTCGGCGCGGCAATGCGCAGATAGTCCTTCACAAAGCCGCCGCGGATATCGAGCATATCCGAAACCGAAGCGCAAAGCAGCGTCCTTTGGCGCAGGCCGATAAAGTAGATCACCACCGTGTTGAGCACAGCGGAGAGCGCCGTCGCAATCGCTGCGCCCTCCACGCCCAGCGCCGGGAAGCCGCACAGGCCGAAAATCAGCAGCGCGTTGAGCACCACATTCGCCGCGACGGAGCACGCCGCGCCGATGAAAGGGATCGTCGGCTTCTGCGTACTCTGCAGCAGCATAGAGCCTGAACGGGAAATCGCCTGGAACGGATAGCACAGCGCGATGATGCGCAGGTAGGACGCGCCGTAGCGGATGGCCTCCGGATCGGAGGTGAACATGGACACGATGGCCTGCGGCGCAATCACGCCCGCCAGCATAAAGACGGCGGACGCCAGAAGCGTCAGAATGGTCATCAGGCCGTATGTGCGATGAATGCCCTTTGTGTTGCCCGCGCCGAAGTACTGCGCGATGAACACGCCCGCGCCGCTGGCACAGCCGAAAAACACGATGGACAGAAACCACGACCACTTGCCCGCCATGCCCACGGCGGCCAGCTGCGTATCGCCCAGCCTGCCGATCATCAGCGTATCCACCAGCGTGAAGGAGGAAAACAGCAGATTCTGCAGCGTCACCGGGATGGCGAGGGACAGCATCGTGCGAAGAAAGCCCGGATATGATTTAGACATAGATACTCCTGAATCTTACTTGGACAGCACCTGGAAGACCGGAGAATTCTCCGTGACAAACGGGCCGTTCTGGATGAAGAAGAGCATGCCCGTCGCCGGGGTCTTGAGCACTTCCTTCACCGAGCCGTCCAGCGGATTGACGATAAACGCCAGCTGCTCGCCGCGGCGCACATGCGCGCCGGCATGCTTCACGCGGCGCAGAAGGCCCGCCGATTTGGCCGAGACGGTGATCAGATCATCGTTGGTGATGACCGTGGATGCGCCGCCGGGCGTCTGCTCGCTGCGGATGACGCCGCGGCTGTTGAGGAAGCGGATGATGGCGCGCAGCGTCTGATCCGCCGCCGCCTCGTCAATCTCCTGCGTCTTGCCGGCATAGAGAGAATACGCCTTCGTCCCCTCCTGCTGCCAGCAGTAGTTGAGCGTCGTCTGATCGGAAATGCGCGGCGCGCGCACGTAGACATAGGGCAGGCCGAATTCGCAGCCCAGCTCCGGGTTCTGCCTTCCGGTCTCCATCATGCGCACATGCGGCACAAACGAGCCCGGCTGATAGAAGCTGGTCAGCTGCACGCCATATTTGTACAGGCGCAGCTTTTCAAAGAGCGCATTGGCGATCTGCTCCGTCGTGCCGCCTTCGGCGTCGCCGGGGAAGCGCCTGTTGATGTCCATGTTTTCCGGCGCCCACAGACGCGTGCCGGCGTTCATGGAAAAACCGATCGCCGTGGGCACAACCAGAACGCTCTTGCCCGGCGTCATGCCGCCGTCGCGCTCCACCTCGCGCAGGAAGGCCACCAGGCGCGCGCAGACATAGAGCTGCTGCACCTCGTCGCCGCGCAGCGCACCCAGCACAGCGCAGCTTTTCTCTCCCTTTCCGAATCGGTATCCCATGATGTTCATATCCTCGCGGAAATACGACGGCACGGTGAAAATCACATCTTTTTTCATGGTCATTCCTTTCTGCACATGCGCGCAATCAGCGTGCCGGGATACACGGCGGAGTAGCTGCGCTGGCTGAATACCAGACCCGACGCAGGCGCAAGCACCTCTTCAAGCGTCTCACCCAGAAGCGCGTCGATGATCACGCCCAGCTTTTCCCCGCGCTCAATCCATTCGCCAAGGCGGTATTCCGGTACGTACATGCCCGGTCTGCTGCAGGTCACGCGGCACATATCCTGCTGCGTGCGCACGCAGGGCGCCGGTTTCTCAGGCATCGGCGCCGCCTCGCCCGTCCAGATGCCCATCTCCTTCATCTTGCAGAAGATGCCGTCAATCACCTTCTGCGCGTCCTCGCGCTGCGGATAGCGGCTGCACTCGTTGGCGACCAGGATCATTGCCGGCGTGCCTGCGGCGCTCAGCGCGCTGGTCAGCTGCGCGTCGTATGCGCGCTTTTCCGGATATACCCAGATGACCTGAGGGCAGAGCGCATGCGCTTTTTCAAGCAGCTGCTGCGCATCGCGCGCATTCATACGCACCTCGTACAGCTCGCTCTTGTTCAGCGCGCTGGAGTGCAGGTCCAGCACCAGATCCGCGCCCTCCATATCCCTGACGATATGGTGGCACATCGCCTCCATCGGCGTGCCGTCCGCCGCGCCCGGGAAAGCGCGGTTCATATCCAGCCTTGTGCCGGCAGGCACCATCCGCTCCGCAATATCCAGGCCAAGCGGGTTGAGCATCGGATACAGATCCACCGTGCCTGCAAGGCACTGCGGATGTTCCATGATGCGCCTGGCAATGCCGAACATGATGAGCTGCCCCATCATCTCATCGCCATGAATACCGCTTGCGATGCACAGACGCCCCTTTGCATTTTCCTGTGCCTGATAGCGGCAGCGGCTGACCGTCCAGTTTTCGCCAATCGGCATGGCGATGGAATACACCTGACTGATCTCCCTGCGGATCTCCAACGCGTTTCCCTCTCTTTCTGTCCGTCGGAAAGATGCAGATTGTTTGCCTCTTCCCTTCAAAAGCGACGCAAATTCACCCCATAACAAAAGGAAGATGCAACTCTTCCCCCTGTTTTCATACAAATCCTATCATAAATCGGTTTGATTTGCAAGCAAAAGCGAATTATGTTATACTAAAATTGTCAAAATGGACATATGAACAGCCTGTGTGCTGCCATGCCTGAACCAGAAAGGGATTTGCCATGAAGATCGGTCTGTTCTCCGATACGTTCTATCCGGAAATCAACGGCGTCGCCACGTCCTGCCTCGTGCTGCAGCGCGAGCTGAGCAAGCGCGGGCATGAGGTGCACGTCTTCGCGCCCAAATGCAAGGGCTGGGAGGATCACCGCAGCGAATTCTTCCATTATGTCAATTCCGCGCCGTTTGTCGCGCTCAAGGACCGCAACATGGCGTTTCCCGGTCCGCTGAAAACCTGGGAGGCCACCAAGCTCGATTTTGACGTCGTGCACACCAACAGCGAATTTGTGATGGGCTACTTCGGCAGGCTCGTCGCCATGAGCAACGGCAGCGCCCGCGTGCACACCTATCACACCATCTGGGAGGACTACACCTACTATCTCACCCACGGCCTGGCAGACGAGGCGGCGCGCAAGGTCGCGCGCAAGTACTCCTCCTGGTGGTGCAATCACTTTGACCGCATCATCGCGCCGACGGGTAAAACCGCCGGTCTGCTCTACGACTACGGCGTGCATACCATGACGGATATCATCCCCAGCGGCATGGATATCGCGCGCTTTGATCCCTCCCGGCACAGCAAAGAGGAGAGGCAGCTGGTTCGCGAGGAATGCGGCGTACGCGCCGGCGAACGCGTGCTGCTCAACATCGGGCGCATCGCCAGGGAAAAGAACATCGAGCAGATCATGCGCGTGTTTCCGCGCCTGCTTGAGGTGTATCCCGACGTACGCTTTGTGATTGTGGGCGAAGGGCCGCAGCGCGAGATGCTTGCCCAGATGGCGCAGGAGCTGGGCGTTTCAGATCATGTGACGCTGACCGGCCCCAAGCCCTGGGAGAAGATCGACCGCTATTACGCGATGGGCGACGTATTCGTCAGCGCCTCGCGATCTGAAACCCAGGGGCTGACTTATGTGGAAGCCATGGCCTCCGGCCTCTGCGTATGCGCGGTGTACGACACATGCCTTGACGGCGTGATCACCGACGGCGTATCCGGCATACTGACCGATGACACCGACGAATCGCTGCTGCAGGGACTCGTCCGCGCCTTTTCGAACGAGGGAACCCGGATTGCCCGCAGCGCCAGCCGCTATGCCAGACCCTTCAGTACGGAGACCTTCGCCGAGCGCGTAGAGGAATGCTACGAGCTGGCCATCATCGCCGCGCAGAACAGGGAATAATCTTCCGCTCCGCATCACATGCGGAGCTTTTTTTCTTCATATCCGATGCAAATAAATGCTTTCTGCACGATTTGCAGGTTTATTTTTTATGGAAATCGTTGACATTTTCCACCGTTATCTATACAATATTGTCATGAACTTCTCAAACTGAAGTTCTCTTTATCACGCCCAAACCCCAGGCAGGAGCATGGACGCCCGCTCCTGATCATCATACCCAGCACGAAAGGAGCCTTTCCCATGAACATCCTGTTTGTCACCAGCGAATGCGCGCCCTTCAGCAAGTCCGGCGGTCTGGCCGATGTTGCGTTCTCCCTTCCGCCTGCACTGCAGCAGGCAGGCGACAATGTCGAGATCATTGTGCCGTACTACAAGATGACGCACGATAACCATGGCGACGAAATCCAGTTCGTCAAGAGCTGTGAATGCCGCCTCGGCGACCAGCTCATCCGCTACAACCTGCGCCGCGGCTCGCTCAGCGGTGTGACCGTATGGTTCATCGAGCATGAGAATTTCTTCCATCGTCCCAAGCTCTACGGCTACGGCGACGATTCGCTGCGCTTCGCGTTCTTCTCCCGCGCGGTGGTCGATCTCATCGGTCAGCTCACCTTCGTGCCCGATATCCTGCACTGCAACGACTGGGAGAGCGCGCTGGCGATCATCTACCTCAAGAACGACGCCGTCGTGCGCGACGAGCTCAAGCCGATCAAGAGCGTCTACACCATCCACAACATGGCCTATCAGGGCCAGTTCGGCCGCAGCGAGCTGACGACCACCTTCGCCCTGCCGGACGGCTGGTATGACGGCGGCCTGGGCTACGAGTTTGAGGGCCGCCAGGACATCAACCTCATGAAGGGCGCGATGCTCATGGCGGACGCGGTTTCCACCGTCTCCCCGACCTATGCGCGCGAACTCCACTTCCCCTACTTTGCCAACGGCCTGCAGGGCGTTGTGGATATGGTCAACAACAAGCTCTACGGCATCCTCAACGGCATCGACATGAGCCACTACGATCCGTCGAGCGACCCGCGCATCGCCTACCATTTCACGCCCAACAACCTCACCGGCAAGGCCCGCTGCAAGCTGGAAATCCAGAAGA
Organism: Clostridia bacterium; assembly: GCA_017412025.1. The sequence continues at coordinate 7,267 of JAFQOY010000041.1, forward strand.
TCTTCGGCCTCGCGCCGGAACCGGAATGGCCGCTGCTGAGCGTCGTCGCCCGCCTCAACGAGCAGAAGGGCATCGAGCTCATCAAGGACATTCTGCCCAGGCTCATGGACATGGGCGTCCAGCTGATCATCTTCGGCCAGGGCGAGGACAAGTATATCGAGTATTTCAACTGGGCCAAGCAGAACTGGCCGGGTCAGCTCGGTTTCTCCAGCGACTACAGCGAGTTCATGGCGGCGAAGATCTTCGCCGGCGCGGACATGTACCTCATGCCCTCCCGCTTCGAGCCGTGCGGCCTGTCCCAGATGATGGCCATGCGCTATGGCACCGTGCCGATCGTCCACGAAACCGGCGGCCTGAAGGACTCCGTGCGCGCATACAAGGAGTTTGACGGCATCGGCGACGGCTTCGCCTTCTCCGATTATCAGTCCCACGCGCTGTATCTGGCCATCCGCGAGGCGGTCAAGCTCTATTTCTCCGACACGGAGACCTTCGATACCCTGCGTAAGCGCTGCATGACCAAGGATTTCTCCTGGGACAAGAGCGCCCAGCAGTACCAGCAGATGTACAGCGATATCTCCGGCGGCGCCGGTCAGGGCGAGCCGATTCCGTTTGAAGAGGCGTTTGAGGACCTTAAGCTCGCCTACATGAGCAACTTCCGCATCATCAAGGCGCGCCGTGCGCAGACCATCCAGGAGGACTATCGCCGCATCGTGCAGTTCCACATCATCGGCCGCGGCGCAGGCATCTTCCATGTCCGCTTTGAAAACGGCGGCCTGCAGATTCTGCCGACCCCGGCGCAGGACGCCGAGGCCTTCATCGAATGCAGCTACGACAACCTGCTGGATATGGCCCGCGGCTTCGTGACCACGGATAAGCTCTATCTCAGCGGCCAGCTCCGCTTCAGCGGCAACCTCTCCAAGGGCTTTGAAATCCGCCGCCTGCTGACCCCCACCCGCATCCGCTGATCTCTTCTGAAGCACACGATCCCTCTCCCGGACTCCGGGAGAGGGATCGTTTTGTGCATGCAAAAGGCGCTGCAAGCCGCAGCGCCCGTATTTATCTTACGCGGATTCTGGTTTCGCCGTTTGTCAGATACATCTGCTCCGGATAAATATCCAGCGCGTTAAACTCAAAGAATACTTCCTTCGCGCCCGCGTCCGTCATGCCCCTTGAGCCGATGAGCGTCCGCTCGATCACACGGCCCTGCGCGTCGGTCAGCACCGCGTCCTTCGCCCAGCGCTTGTTGACCTCCGCCGCGCTCCACATCTCGTCCACGCTGAACATGCCGCGCGCGGCTTTGCGGTCCGCCTCTATCTGCGCCCGGAGCGCATCGGGCTTGGGCTCCATCGTCACGCACAGATACAGCCGTACGTTGCCATAGATCACGTGCGTGCTCGTCGCAATGCACTCGCCCAGATCGCTGAGCGCACGCATGGTCATCGTCTCCCGGCCGGGCGTTCTGCGTACCGGGGCTTCTTTTCTGTCGTGCCCGCTGTCCTGTTTCGGCTTTTCGCTTTTTCCGAAAAAGCTGTGTATCCGGGCGGCTGCAGTGATGATCATGCGTTTTCCTCCTTCCGCAGTGATGCGCGTACAGTTCTTTCTTATATCATATTACAAATCACTTCAAATTTCTACACATATATATGTAAATAACCATATAAATTTAACCATTTTTTACTATTTTCTGTCATTTTTGTAAATAATACAAACAGAATGCTGTAATGTCTTCTCCGGACAAGCGTCACAACCCGATCGCTATATTCACATCACGTCATATCCGCAAAACAAGGAGCAGCGCTTTTCCCGGCACTGCTCCTTATTGCTATTTCAGATCTTCCGCCGTCTTCTTTGGCAGTATCCGCCGTTTATCTACCGCCGCGTCAAAGCCGCAGATCGGCGCATAGCCGCAGTATTCGCACGCCCTGTACGTCCCGTGCTCTGTCGGCTGCACGCGAATTGCGCCGTCGTAAATCTCGCCTGCAAGCTGGGCTGCCTTTCTTCGGGCAAAGGCGACCATCGCCTCCATGCTCTCCTCATCCGCCATGGACGCACGGTATGTTCCGCTGGGCTTCCCGTCTTTGGTGATCATCGTCGCGTGCTCTCTGCTCTGCGCGCCCAGCACCTCCACGTCCGACAGCGAAATACCGGCCAGCGAAAGCTTTCTGGCAATCTGGCGCTCGATTTCCTCCTTCACCCGCGACTCGCTCTTTATCGTCGGATCTGCAATGCGGCAGTAGAAAAATCCTGCAGGCCGGGCGTCCGGCATCTGGTCAAGCGCAGCAGCCAGATACAGCAGCAGCTGCAGCTGAATGCCAAAGTACGCCATCGTCGGATCAAACCGTTTGGCGCCGCTCTTGTAGTCAATCACGCGGATGCGCTTTGTACCCTTGTCCATCACGTCGATGCGGTCAATTCTGCCCTGAAGATAGACGAACGTCCCGCCGCCAACTTCCAGCATGATCGGCGCAGCGCCGTTTTTGCCAAACACCATTTCAAAGCTCACCGGCCTGAATTGACCCCCTGCCAGCTGGGAGGCGATGTTTCTTCCGGCTCGCCTCGCCGTGCGCTCAATCCGCGCGGCAATCGACGCGCCTCTCCTGCTTTCGCCCAGCGGCGATTTTCTCCACTGCTCAATCAGCGGCGCCATCGCCTCGTCCATCAGGCGGTCGCATGTCGCTTCATCCACCTGCGGAAATGCGTCAAGCGCAGTCAGCGCGCGCGTGAACTGCTCCGCCGCCTGATGATACAGCGTGCCCAGCTCCGCATGGTCGACGCCCGGCGTCAGGTTCTCCTTCGGCGCAAGGCCGTATGCCACAAAGTGCCTGTACGGGCACTGGGCGAACGTCTCCAGCCGGGATACGCTCATCACCGGGCGGCCATACAGCCTGCGCGCACGGGATGCATCAAGCTCCCTGTCCGCCTTCGCGCCCAGCCGCTTTGTGACGGCATGCAGCTTATCCTGCCCCTCGCCGTCTGCGCACAGAGCCGCATACGCCTGCGCATAAACCGGCAGGATCTCTTCTCTGCCGTCTGCCGCTTCAGACAGATGGACGGCCAGCGCCTCCAGCGCCGCATCCGGCGCGCAGAGCATGCCTTCCCGCTCCGCACTGAGCAGACCGCCGCGCACAGGCATATTCGGAAACAGTCTGCGAAGCGCCTGCACCACCGCACCCTCGCGCAGCGCCCTGCCCGTTTCATCCGACAGCGCATAGGAGACAATCAGCCGCTTTCCCGCTCCGCTCAGCGTCTTGAGTTCATCCAGCTGCGCCAGCGCTGCGCGCTGCGCGGCGCTCATCCCCAGATATGCGCCTGTGCTGCGCGATACGCTTTCCTGTTCCTGCGGCGTAAAGAGACCGCCGCCGCCCGCTCCGGGCGCGTCGTTCATGCCGAGCACAAAGAGCGTGTCCACCTGCGCCGTGCGCACATTGCCGATTCCGCCGCAGACAATCGCGCCATCCGCAGGCGGCAGCGCGGACAGCTCCAGCGCAGATAATCCGCTGCAAAGCAGCTGCTGCAGCGCCCTGGCGGACATGCTTCTGCCGCCCAGAAGCGTATGCAGCTGATCAAGCGTTTCCATCAGCCTGTTCCATACCTGCGCGCAGTCTTCCGCCTCGGATGCAAATCCGGCCTGTGTCAGTTCAAGCCGCATGTCCTCCAGCGCCTCGTATGCGCCGACGTCTTCCAGCAGCGCAATGACCGCGCCGACGGCGTCATCTGCCGATTTTGCTTTCTTCATCGCGCCGCCAAGCCGCTCAAGCGGCGCACATATCTTCTCCCTTATCCCGTTGAGCTGCTGCAGCGTCTCCTCCCCGTCCCTGCAGCAGGCAAACGGCTTCCTGACCGCGTCGCCTCGGATTTCCATGCCTTCTACATATGCGCAGAATGCGTCCCCTTCCGCCCTGCTCACCGGCAGAAAGCCGGACTGCACGCACTCTGTCAGATCCGCCGTGCGCCAGCCTCCGGATACGACGGCCAGCGCCGAGATCACAAACCGGCACAGCGGATGCGCGCCTGCAGCGCGCTTTTCTGCGATATATGCCGGAATGCCGTACAGGGGGAAGACAGCCGCAATCAGCGGCGCATATCCTCCGCCCTGCGGATAGACGACCGCAATGCCCGTGCTGTCCTCGCCCGAAGCGAGCATTTTGCGGATTTCCGCCGCCGCTCTGTGTACCTCCTGATGCATCGAACTGACAGCGTGAAGCTCGATGTGCTCCGGCGCCTTTTCGCACGGCAGCACGCCCAGCGCGTACAGCTTTCTCTCCAGCAGTGCGATATCCCATGGCGCATCCAGCTCAGCTTCGATGCGCTCATGCTCCACGCGCTGCCCCAGCAGCGCGGCCGTCTCCTCAAGCCTGTTGAGGCTGAAATTGACCGGCGCATAGAGTCTGCCGTCCGGCGCGCTGTTGGCGTCCGTCTCAATCGCCAGCGTCAGCGATTCGGCCAGCGCCGCCATATGTACAAGCTGCGATGCAAACTGGGGCGTAATCATGTCAAACCCGTAGACATAGACGTGCTGCCCTTTCAGCACGGCCGAACGCTCAAGCCTTGAAAGAAATTCCTGCGCCACATCCTCCGCATCGCAGAGCAGCCCCTTCGTTCTCTGCTCGTAGGCCGCGTAGATTCTCGCCGCGTCGGCCAGCTTCTGCGCCGCCGCATCATCCTCTCTCAGCTGCTGTGCGGCAAGCGTCACTTCCTGCGCAGTCTTTCCGCTGCGCTTGAAATCTGCAATCAGCGCGGCCATCCGTCCCGCCAGACCCTGCGCGCTCTGCTCCGCCGCCGCGCGGTATACGGTCAGGTTTTCCCTTTCCTGTGCAATCGCTTCAGTCAGAATCATGCGTTTTCCGCGCTCGTCGAAGATCGTCTGCTTCGGCATGCCTGCGCGCTCAAACACGCGTCCCTGCAGCCTGCCCGGAGAGAGCACGTCGATGGTGAACGTACCTTCCAGAGCTAGGCGCGTCATGACCTCGATTTCCGCCTGCAGGGTATACTGCGACGGCACGAGAAGCATGCTGCGTTCTCCCCGCTGCGCGCCTTCTCCGATTCTGCGGATAATATCGCCCAGAAGCCTGTGCGGTCTCGCTGTGATGACCTTCATCTCGTTCTCCTCTCCGTCCGGTTGTTTCACGTGAAACATCGCCCTTTATGCCAGGCGGGATGCGCCGCATATGTTTCACGTGAAACAGTCACCATCCCGAAGGGCAAACATACACAGCATGTTTCACGTGAAACAATGCAGGACTGAAGCTTATGCGCCTTGAATAATACAAGAGCATTATATCATATGAAGCCAAAGCTTTCAAACAGCCGCCAGGAGGTAACCATGCGCATCGCACTCATCGCAGACGTACACAGCAACCTGATCGCGCTCGAGGCCGTGCTGAGCGCAATCAGAAAACATGCGCCGGATATGATCGTATCGCTCGGCGATCAGGTGAATCTGGGACCATGCCCAAGAGAAACGCTTGACATGCTCAAGGCAGAGCATGTCAAATGCCTGCACGGCAACCATGAGCGGTACATCCTCAGCGCCATGGCAGGCCATCCGGGCTACCGGGGCGCCAACTTCAACCAGCTGCGATACAATGCATCCCTGCTGACCGCCGAAGAGATCACCTTCGATAAGGTCATGCAGGTGGAGCACGTCACACTTTGCCATGCCCTGCCGGATGACGACCGCTTTCCGGTGTACGACCCGGGTCAGGCGCTGGCTATTCTGAAGGAAAAGACATTGAACGCGCCGACGCACATCATCTGCGGACACGGACATAACCCGACGAACATCACGTCCGGCAGTCTTCGGATCGAAAGCATCGGCAGCGTCGGATGCATGGACGACGCGCCTCCAGGCGTCGCGCCATATGCCCTCCTGACCATCGAAAGCGGAGCCGCAGCGCTTCGTCCCTACTATGCAGCATACGACGTGCGCAGAATCTATCCGATGTATCAGCGCACCGGCATGCCCGATTACTGCCCGATCATGGCGAGAATCGCCTGCGTACAGATGATGACGAACACCGATCACATCGTGCCGTTTGTCAACGCTGCAAGCGCCCTCAGCAAATCAAGAGGAGAAACGAGCATCAGCGAAGAAACATGGCAGGACGCAGACAGCGCATACCCATGGCCGGACGGGATGACGACGGCGGCATTCTGGAAAGGCAGATAAACCCATATACACAGCAGCGCCTCCCGCACGAAGCAGGAGGCGCTCAGACCGTCAACAAAGTATTGTTGACGGTCTGTCGCTGCAAGTCTGCTAACGCATACTTGCAGCGGATAAAACATCATTTTCTTGTACGCTGCGCGTACGGCCAGAAAATGATATAGGAAGCGGCTTGCAGCCGCTC
>JAFQOY010000003.1 GCA_017412025.1 Clostridia bacterium
AAACGCCACGTTCAGCCTGCCCAGCTCCTCGATGAGTGTGGAGAAGTCGCTGATGTTGCGGCTGATTCGGTCGAGGCGATAGACGATGATCGCGTCGATCTCGTGCGCACGCGCCGCCTTCATCATCTTCTTGAAATCCGGTCTTTCCAGATTGCCGCCGGAGAAGCCCTCGTCCTCATAGACGAGAATGTCCTTCTCCTTCACGTCCGCGTAGTGCATGCGGATGAACTCGCGGCAGAGCTCGACCTGGTTGCCGATGCTCTCTCCCTTGCCGGTGAACTTCGACTTACGGGAGTAGATCGCGACGCGGCGGATATTTCCCTTCATGTTCTTCACCTCGTTTCCTTTGATGTTATTTTGTAATTATTATGCCTTAACGTAACGCGTCTGTGAAGAGGATTTTCGTTTTTTCCTGAAGTTTTGGCGAAAACAGAAAAGGCGTGCTGGTAAATGCACGCCTAATAATCTATTAGTTTCATTTAATTCAGTCATCCATTACCCCAAAAACTCCAGCAGCTGCTGGATATTCTTTTTACCAAAGGTAACACGATCATCATTCACCACCAAACACGGAACGCTCATCACATTGTATTTCTTTTTCATCTGCTCAAAATGCGCAAGATCGTACACTTCGGCGGTCACCTTCGGACTCAGCGCCGCGATGCGCTGCGCCGCAATGACCAGATCCGGACACATCGTGCAGGATAGAGAGACGAGGATTTTCATATCCACAGGGCGCTCAAGCTCTTCAATCTGCCTTCGCACATCCTCGTCCAGCGCCTGTCCCGGTCCAGCAACATTATACAGGCCCAGCACAAAAGAAGTGAACTCGTGCCCTCCGGGAACGCCGTGGAACGCAAGGCCTGTGGGCGTACCATCCTCCAAACATACCTGTACACATGGCGCAGTCTCCGAAGAGGCACTGCGCTCTTCAACCTGCATGCTCAGCTTGTCCGTCATCTCTGCCAGAGACGAGACATACTGCTCCAGCTCTGACGAGACCGGTCGCCCATCGAGGAAAAGCTTCAATGTCAAAGGACGCTGCATCCTGCCAAACACCGTATGAAGCTGCTGTCTCATGTCCGGTGTGAACACAGAATCGCCTTCCTGCGTATTCTCCCGAGGCGAATCGGGAATCTCTTTCTTCGCAGGAGAAGGCTGCTGAGGATGGATGCCGGTTTTGCGCTGCATCATCGCGGCGTATTTTTCCAGCTCCGTTGCGGCCAGCGCGCCGTCGCCCGTGGCCGTCACCACCTGACGCAGCGGCTTGATGCACACATCGCCCGCCGCATATACGCCCTCCACGCTAGTTTTGAGCGTTCCGTCCGTAATCACGTAGCCCTTATCATCCAGCCTGACAAGTCCTTTTACCAGATCGGTCGCCGGTTCATAGCCGGCAAAGACAAATACGCCGAAGGTTTCTCCGTCTTGGCTTTGATACTCCGTGATCTCACCGGTCTGCGTGTTCTTCCATCGCGCGTGGTCAAGGCCATTTTCTCCGGAAACCTCCAGCAGCTCTGTGAAGGGCAGAATCGTGATCTTCTCATGCTGCCGGGCAGGCTGCGCCGCCGCCTCGGCGCAGGTAAAGTCCTCGCTCCTCATCAGGATGGTGACATGCCGGGCAAATTTCGTCAGGAAAACGCTTTCTTCTGCCGCAGCAAAGCCGCCGCCCACGACAAACACTTCCTTGCCTGTGAAAAACTCACCGTCGCATGTGGCGCAGTAGGCAACGCCCCGGCCCTTGTGTTCCTCTTCGCCCTTGAAGCCCACCATGCGGGGATGTGCGCCCGTGGCCAGCAATACGCCGAAGCACTGAAAATCACCCCGCCCGGTGCGAACCGTCTTGATATCGCCCGCCAGATCCAGCCCGGTGGCCTCCGCCAATAGAAATTCCGCGCCGAATGCCTCCGCCTGCTGCTGCATGGTATCTGTCAGCAGCTTTCCGCTGGTTTTGCCGATACCGGGATAATTGACCACCTCGTGCGTAATGGTGATCTGCCCGCCAAACTGTTCCCTTTCCAGCACCAGCACCCGATAGCGCGCCCGGGCAAGATAGATGGCGGCGGTGAGCCCTGCAGGCCCACCGCCGATGATAATCACATCGTAGAGGTTTTTTGTGCTTGTCATCACAGCTGTCCCACCAGATCCAGGCTGGGTTTCAGCGTTTCGGCGCCGGGCGTCCAGTTGGCCGGGCAGACCTGATCGCCGTGAGCATGGACAAACTGGCACGCCTGCACCTTGCGCAAAAGCTCCTCCGCATTGCGGCCCACGTTGCCTGCAGTCACCTCATAGCCCACGATCTTTCCCTCGGGATTGATGATGAACGTGCCCCGCTCCGCCAGACCGTCTGACTCGATCAGCACCTCAAAGTCGCGCGACAGCGCATGGGTGGGGTCGGCCAGCATGGGATAGTTGAGCTTGCGGATACGCTCGGAGGCGTCGTGCCATGCTTTATGCACAAAGTGCGTGTCCGTGGACACGGCATAAACCTCGCAGCCGATGCCGCGGAACTGCTCATACTTGTTTGCAAGATCCTCCAGCTCCGTGGGACAGACGAATGTGAAGTCCGCGGGATAAAAGAAGAAAACGCTCCATTTTCCGAGGATATCCTCCTTGGAGATGAATTTGAAATCGTTTCCGTGATACGCGTAAACCTTGAAATCGGATACTTCCTTATTGATCAGGGACACGTTTATTCCTCCTTTTCCTTTTTCCACAGGTCGTGCTGATTGCAGAACGCCCAGACCGAGCGAACCTCGTCCCCCTTGCACAGGGCAAACTTGGCTTTGGGCTTGTCGGTCGGCTTCAGGTGCGCATACTGGATGACGTGCTCCGCCTCCAGGCAGATCCATTCGATATAGTGCTCCTGCGTCATGGGATGCTCCACAGATCCCACCGTCACGTGAACGGTATCGCCGTCTTTGTGATAGACCGGAATATGCTTCTCGCCGGAAGCTTCGGTGGTTCCCGGCTCCAGGCGGCGCATCTTTTCGCCGCAGCACTGCACGCTCACGCCGGCATCGTGGATCATCGCCATGATATTGCCGCAATGTCGGCAGGTATAGAACGTTTGCTTCATGCAATTCCCTCCTTCAGCATCAAGTATGTCCTGCCCGCGATAAATAATGCGCCGAAACGGGGACATAATAGCATGCAGTACCTGCAAGGAGTGTATGCGATGGAAGCAAACAGATCCTATGTGAAAGGATTTATTCCCTATGCGCTGGCGGCGTTTCTCATCAGCGTGGTCGGCGGTTTTTCTGCCGTGCTGGGCCCGGCCTTTGTTAAGGACATGGGCATTGCCTACAACAATACGACGTGGACCGCGCTGGCGCAGGCGATGTCCACCGCTGCCTGCGCACCGATCCTTGGCAAGCTGGGCGACATGCTGGGACGGCGCTTCACGCTGCTTGTCGGCATCATCGTCTACACGCTGGGCAATGCGCTCGCAGCGCTCGCGCCGTCGCTGACGGTGATGCTGATCGCCCGGTTCATCGTCGGCGTGGGCAGCGCGGCGGTCGCGCCGGTGGTTTTGTCCTATATCGTCACCGATTTTCCGCCCCATGCCGTCGCCAAGGGCTTCTCCATGTACATGCTGATTTCCAGCGCATCCGTGGTCTTTGGCCCGGCGCTGAGCGGCCTGATCATCAACGCCTATGGCTGGCGGGCGATGGTCTGGGTCTGCGTGGCGATCTGCATCGCGGTGTTCATCCCCTGCGCGCTGCTTAAGGACAAAAACGCGCCGCCCCGCAGACGGCTTGATCATTTCGACACTCCGGGCGCGGCGCTGGTGCTGATCTTCTTCAGCCTGATGCTGTGCATTCCATCCTTCGGCCAGAATTTCGGCTGGGGATCCTCCGCGTTCCTTAGCGTGCTGATCGCCACGCTGATCGCGCTTGCCGCCCTTGTGCTGGCTGAGCGCAGGGCTGTCCATCCCATTCTGCCCGGCAGCTTCATGCGCCGCCGCGTCTTCATCCTCAGCGTGCTGGCGCTGACGCTCACGCAGGGACTGATGCAGGCGAACATGACCAACACTATCGTGTTTGTCAACTATACGCAGCCGGACAATACTGTGATCTCCGCCTATGCCATTTCGGTGATGTATCTGGGCATGTCGCTGGGCGCGGTATTCCTGGGGCCGCTGGCAGATCGGTTTGAACCGCGCGCCGTGCTGTTCTTCTCTCTGCTGCTGACCGGCGTCAGCTGCGCGCTGCTGCTGCGCTTCACCGCAGACGCCTCTGTGCTGCTGCTGATGTCGGCGCTGGGCCTGCTGGGCTTTGGCCTTGGCGGCAACGGCACGATCTTCATGAAAGTAGCGCTGAGCGACCTGCCCGGCAATCAGGCAGGCGCGGCCACCGGCACATACGGCCTGTTCAGGGATCTGGCTGCGCCCTTCGGCGTGGCGGTTCTCGTGCCGCTGTTTACCAATCGGATCACCGGCTATATGGCGCAGGGTCTGTCGGGCGCAGACGCAGCCGTGCAGTCCATCCATTCCCTGGCGATCATCGAAATCCTTTGCGCAGCGGCAGGCATCGCCGTCGTACTGATGCTGCCCCGCATCCACCAGGAGAAGCAAAATCAGGAGAGGAGAAATCATCATGCGGCTCAAAGATAAAGTCATCCTTGTCACCGCCTCTACCCGGGGTATCGGCCTGGCCATTGCAAAGGCATGCGCCAAAGAGGGCGGCGTTGTCTGCATGGCGGCCCGCGATCTTGCCCGGGCGCAGGAGATCGCCGATCAGCTTTGCAGCGAAGACTGCCGTGTGCATTGCGTCTACAACGACGCCACCAAGCCGGAAACCTTTCTTTCCATGGTCGAAGAAACCGTTGAAAAGGCCGGGCGCATCGACGTGCTGGTCAACAACTTCGGCACCTCCAATCCGGGCCGGGATCTGGATTTTACGCACACCGATTCGGAGGTCTTCATGAGCACCGTACAGCTCAATCTGCGCAGCGTGTTCATGGCCAGCCAGGCATCTGCCAGGCATATGGCCAGCCAGGGCGGCGGAAGCATCGTCAATATTTCCTCCGTGGGCGGCAGTGTGCCAGATATCTCGCAGATTGCCTACGGCACAAGCAAGGCAGCAATCAACTACCTGACAAAGCTGATCGCCGTTCACGAAGCGAAGAACAAGATCCGCTGCAACGCCGTTCTGCCCGGCATGACCGCCACCGAAGCGGTGGAAAAGCACCTGAGCGGCGATTTCCGCGCGCTGTTTCTGAGGCATATTCCGCTCGGCCGGATCGGCCTGCCGGAGGAGATCGCGCAGGCAGTCGTCTATTTTGCCAGCGACGAATCGGCTTATACCACCGGGCAGATTCTCAGCGTATCCGGCGGCTTCGGACTGGGGACACCGCTTTACGGCGAGCTATCCGGAAAGGACATGCGCAGGTGAGCCGTGCTGGATCATGGCAGCATAGCGGCGATATCACAGCAAAAGCCCAGAAATCAAGCTCTGCATGATTTCTGGGCCATGTTTTTGTTTTCCAGCGTGCATTCTGTCGCGGAAAAAGCCTGTGCCTTTTGCTCAATGGCATTCATTTGGCTTCCTCATGTTTTCTGTTTTTCTTTATTCAAACTCCGGCAGGTTCTCTTTCTTCCTGCGGACGAAGACATATGTCTGCGCATCGGAATACGTCTCATCATAGCGATAATCCAGCCCGTCAAACGCCTTGATCTCTTCCGGCTTTTCGATTCCATTAACCGCCATGAAGCGCACCATTTCGCCGCGCGCCATTTTGCACATCGTGCCCTTCTCGATGATCTTCCCGTCCTTCTCTTCACCAAAGACGCAGGTGATCATTCGCTTATCCCTGGGCAGATACTTCGAAATACAGACACTGTACTCCCTGGAGGCCAGATTGATCACGCAGTCTGTTCCATCCAGCACGCTGCGCGCCAGCGCCTCTCCCCAGAACGCGTAGAGGTCCTTTGCGTCACCCATGCGCAGTTTGGCCTGCATCTCCAAGCGATACGGCGTCACCCCATCCAGCGGGCGCAATGCGCCATAAAAGCCGGACAGGATGCGCAGATGCTCCTGCACATAATCATATTCCT
>JAFQOY010000042.1 GCA_017412025.1 Clostridia bacterium
ACGCAGCGCATGGCGATTGCGCAGGACGGCCCGCTGTCCTATGTCTTTATCGCAACCGAAGGCCCGGAGAACAAGGGCTCTGTCGGCCTGACGATACCGGAGCTGGTCGAGTTTGTCGGCGGCATGAATCTGCTCAATGCGTATAATCTGGACGGCGGTTCATCGAGTACGATGATGCTGGGCAACGAAAAAATCAACAGTCTCTCCACGGGCAAGACGCGTCCGCTGTGCGACATCCTGTATTTTGCGACGCTGGTGCGCTGACGCTCTGTCATGCAGCATACTGCCTGCCGGTTTGCCGGCAGGCGGTTTTTTGAAAGGAAGAAATGCGATGACCATCCTGCTTCTGGGCGATATCACGGGGCGCAGCCGCGTGGCGCTGCGCATGCTGTCCGCCGTACTGGAGGGCTGCGGGCACGAGGTGCTGATGCTGCCAACGGCGCTGATCTCCAACACCCTGGACCTGGGCAGGCATGCGCAGCTGGATACGACGGACTATCTGCTGCGCTCGCTTGAGACATGGAAGGCGCTTGGCATGCGCTATGATCTGGCGTATATCGGCTATATCACGGGGATGGAGCAGGCGGAGGCGCTGCTTTGCGTGATGGAGGAGCTCAGGGCGCAGGGCGTACCCGTCGTCGTTGATCCGATTCTTGGCGACAACGGCAGAAAGTACAATTCCGTCACAGCTGAGCAGGCGGAGGGCATGAAGCGTCTGTGCGGGAAGGCGGATCTGATCACGCCGAACCTGACGGAGGCCTGCCTGCTGCTTGGTCTGCCGTATGAGGGGACGGATGCACGGGAGATTGTGCGCCGGCTTTCATCCGGCGGACGCAGCACGCTTGTCACCAGTGCGAAGACGGAGGACGGATGCGACGCGGTGCTTGGCTATGATGCGAAGCAGAAAAAGGAAGTGGAAGTACGCTTCAGGCGTGTTGAAGGCCATCACTGGGGTACGGGCGATCTGTTTACCGGTCTGCTGATGGATGCGATGCTCAGGGGATGTACGCTGGAGGAGGCTGCCGGGAGCGCAGCGGCGCACGTTGAGGCGCAGCTGCTCGGGAAAGAAAAGAGTATGCTGCCGAAACAGTAGAGCGAAAGCTTTGCTGTTTTTTGCGTTTTGGCGTATTGTCCGGCGGGGAAATGGGCACAATTCCTAGCGGAATTGTAGAAAATGAGCCTATTTCCCATTGACGGAGTATGAATTCGGTGCTATACTTGTCCCTGGAAAACAAAGACAGGAGGACCGCCTTATGATGATTTCCACCAAAGGGCGTTATGCGCTGAGGATTATGGTCGATCTGGCAGTGCATGACGGTGAGGAGCCTGTCAGTGTGCGCGAGATTGCTCAGCGCCAGGATATTTCCGGAAAATATATGGAACAGATTATCAGTGTGCTCACGCGTGCGGGGCTGCTGCGCAGCGTGCGCGGCGCGCAGGGCGGCTATCATCTGGCGCATACGCCGGAGGAGATCACCGTGGGGATGATCCTGCGGGCGACGGAAGGCGATCTTGCGCCGGCGGAATGCGTGGTGGAGGGTGCGCTGCACTGCGACAGAAGCGGAAAATGCCCGTCAAGGACCGTGTTCGCCAAGGTATATCAGGCGATCAACAGCGTCATTGACGGTGTAACGCTGCGTGAATTGATGCCTGAAGGAGAGCGGGATGAATACATCTGCTCCATGCAGGCCATGTCATAAAGAGAAAAGGATTCAGATTTACGGGAGCGAGGCGATCAGATGATTTATATGGACAATGCCGCGACCACGCGGATGAGCGAGCATGCTTTTGAGGCGATGAAGCCGTATTTTATGGAGCAGTATGCCAATGCTGCGGGTACGTACAGCTTTGCAAACGCCGGCAAGGAAGCGGTGGAGAAGGCGCGCGCGCAGGTGGCAAAGGTTATCGGAGCGAAGAGCGCGGAGATTTTCTTCACCTCCGGCGGCACCGAGAGCGATAACTGGGCGATCAAGGGCGCCGCACAGGCGTATGCGGCCAAGGGAAAGCACATCATCATCTCAGCCATTGAGCACCATGCCGTGCTGCACAGCGCGCAGGCGCTTGAAAAGCAGGGATGGGAAATTACGGTGATGCCGGTTGACGAGTCTGGCCTGGTCGATCCCGCCGCGCTTGAGGCTGCGATCCGTCCGGATACGGTGCTGGTGTCGATTATGGCGGCCAACAACGAAGTGGGCACGATCGAGCCGATCGCAGAAATTGGCGCGGTGTGCAGAAAGCACGGCGTGCTTTTCCATACGGACGCGGTGCAGGCGTATGCGCATATTCCGCTTGATGTGAATGCGATGAACATCGATCTGCTTTCCGTGAGCGCGCATAAGTTCCACGGCCCCAAGGGCGTGGGCTTCCTGTATGTGCGCAGGGGCGTAAAGCTGGCAAACTTTATGGACGGAGGCGCGCAGGAGCGCAGACGCCGCGCCGGTACGACGAACGTAGCCGGAATCGTGGGCCTGGGCGCTGCTGCTGAGGAGGCGACGGCCAATATGGAAGAGGCGATGGCAAAGGTCAGCGCTGTCCGCGATCACATGATTGCGCGCATTGAAAGCGAAATTCCGTATTGCCGCCTCAACGGCCACAGGGAAAAGCGCCTGCCGGGCAACGTCAATTTCTGCTTCCGCTTCATTGAGGGCGAGGGCATGCTGATGCTGCTTGACGCTAATGGCATCTGCGCATCCAGCGGCAGCGCGTGTACAAGCGGCTCGCTGGATCCGTCTCACGTCCTGCTGGCGCTGGGCCTGCCGCATGAGATTGCGCACGGCTCTCTGCGCCTGTCCATTTGCGAGAGTACAACGATGGAAGACGCGGACAGGGCCGTTGACGCGCTGCTTCAGATCATTCCGCGTCTGCGCAGCATGTCGCCGCTGTATGAGGATTTTGTCCGCAGCGAAGCAAAGTAAGCATCAACAAGCAACCGATTACGGAGGAAAGCTTATGTATACCGAAAAGGTGATGGATCATTTCATGAACCCGCGCAATGTCGGCGAGATTGAGAACGCCAGCGGCGTGGGCACTGTCGGCAATGCCAAGTGCGGCGACATCATGCGCATCTATCTGGATATCGATGAGAACCAGGTTGTGCGTGACGCAAAGTTCAAGACCTTCGGCTGCGGCGCGGCGATTGCGACCAGCTCCATGGCGACTGAGCTGATCATCGGCAAGACCGTGCAGGAAGCGCTGATGGTCACCAACAAGGCGGTTATGGAAGCGCTCGGCGGTCTGCCGCCGGTGAAGGTGCATTGCTCTCTGCTGGCGGAGCAGGCGGTTAACGCTGCGCTGTGGGACTATGCGAAGAAGAACAACCTGACCATCGAAGGCCTCAAGCCGCCGGTCGACGACGTTGACGAACTGCATGACCATGAGGAAGAAGAGGAATAATTCCGTTTTCTGCTGAAAGCTAAGGATATCAAAAACGCGGTGCAGGTGCGACCCTGTACCGCGTTTTTTGATGGTAAGTGTTATTCGGCAATCTCTTCAAGCATGGGAAGGGCCTCGCTTGGAGTGGCCTCCCCGGGGATGTCCGCTTCCGGCAGATCAGAGCCGGAAGGCGCGGGCGTGGCGGAAGCAGAAATGCCGGAGGGATCAGCCTCGTTTTCGGATGGAGGAATACTGGGAAGCGGCGTGACTTGTACAGTCGACGGCTCGACGGCGCCTGTATAGCGGCCGTCCTCAAGCAGGCAATCGTCCACCCGCGTGCGCATGGTGGTCATATTGCCGACCATCTGAAGCGCTGTGCCCGGCTGCGCCCGGGAACTGAGCGCATTGCCGCCGGAAAACTCTCCGGAGAGGTGAATGGCAGACGCGCCGTCGGCATCCATCAGAATGATGGCGTCGCCGCCGTAGGCGTCGCCGGAACCGCCCCTGATCTTTCCGCCGATACCGACATTGACGCTGTCCACGGCGGATACAAGCTGGACGCCGTCTCCGCCGATGGAACCCTTTCCGCCCTGCAGATCGCCGTCGACAGTAATGAAGGCGTTGCCGCTGAGTCCGTAGAGATTGAGCGCGTGTCCGCCGATGGCCTCGCCTTCACCGCCGCGGATGGTGCCGGAAATCATGACGGCGCCGGCGCTGCTGAGCGGCGAAATCACGACGCCGGGGCCGCCGGAATAACCGCTGCCGCCGGTCACGTCGCCTTCAAGGCTGGCATACAGTTCGCCGCTGTGATGGTTGATGGTTACGCCGGGGCTTTCGCTGCCGCCCGTCACGCTTGAACTGCTGTCGACAATCAGCGAGCCGCCGCCGGAAAAAGAGATTCCGGCGCTTCCGCTGCTGCCGGTGACGCTGACATTATGACTCAGATGAACGTGAGAAGAACCGGATATGGCCAGCGAATCGTTGAGATGAATGTTGGAAAAGGTGACGCGGGCGTCCTTAAGGCGGAGGCCGCTGAGCGCAGCGCTCTCCCCGGAGGCGGAGGACAGACGCACGGAGACAGGCGTACTGAGCGCCTTGCCGCCGCTGCAGTCGACGCTGCCTGAGATGAGGATGACGTCGCCTTCATGCGCGGTGTCCAGCAGATCCTGCAGCTCCTGATAGGATGAAACAGGGCCGCGTGAAGCGGACAGCGCAGAAAAGGAAGGAGACAGCATGAGCGTCAGAGAAATCATGACGCAGCATAGTCGTTTATACATAATGAAACAGAACTCCCTTCGGGTATGAAAACGGGTTTCGATTCCATACATGCATGATTATAGCATAATACGCGAAAACGGGCAAGTCTGACACAAAACGGGCGATATGAGAAAAAAGAGGAAAAAGTGTAAAAAGTTTGAAAAAAGGTGTTGACAAAGGGGCGGGACAGTAGTATACTAGTTAAGTCGTCAGCGAGCGAGCAACACCGCGACCTGACGAGTGATCCTTGAAAACGATACAGAATCAAGAAGAACGCGAGACGCGGTTTTCACGAGCCGCGT
>JAFQOY010000043.1 GCA_017412025.1 Clostridia bacterium
AAGATCCGCGCCAAGATGCCCAACACCAAGCTGCAGATGCTGCTGCGCGGCCAGAACATCCTGGGCTACAAGCACTATGCAGACGACGTTGTGGACGCCTTCGTTAAGAAGGCGATCGAGAACGGCATTGACATCATCCGTATCTTCGACGCGCTCAACGACCTGCGCAACATGGAAGCGGCCGTGAAGGCGACCAAGAAGTACGGCGGCATCGCCGAAATCGCGGTCAGCTACACCATCAGCCCGGTGCACACCGAGGAGTACTTCGTCAAGCTGGCCAAGGAAATCGAGGCCATGGGCGCGGACACCATCTGCATCAAGGACATGGCGAACCTGCTGCTGCCGTATGACGCCTACAGCCTCGTCAAGAAGCTCAAGGCCAATACCAAGCTGCCGATCCATCTGCACACCCACAACACCGCCGGTACCGGCGCGATGACCATCCTCAAGGCGATTGAGGCGGGCTGCGACATCGTCGATACCGCGCTCTCTCCGCTGGCGGAAGGCACTGCCCAGCCGGCGACCGAGTCCCTCGTGGCCACCCTCAGGGGCACCGAGTACGACACCGGCCTTGACATGGAGCTGATGAGCGAGTGCGCCGTGCACTTCCGCAAGGTCGCCGACCGCCTGAGCAAGGACGGCTGGCGCGACACCGCGAAGGTTCTGCCGGTTGACGCCAACACCCTGAAGTATCAGGTACCGGGCGGCATGCTCTCCAACATGATCGGCCAGCTCAAGCAGTTCAACGCCATGGACAAGTACTATGACGTTCTGGCTGAGATTCCGCGCGTCCGCAAGGACTTCGGCTATCCGCCGCTGGTCACCCCGACCTCTCAGATCGTCGGCACGCAGGCCGTTATGAACGTGCTGTTCGGCCGCTACAAGACCTTCCCGAACGAGTCCAAGGGTCTGCTTAAGGGCGAATACGGCCGTCTGCCGGCTGAGGTGAACGAGGAAGTCCGCAAGCTCGCCATCGGCGACGCTGAGGTGATCACCTGCCGTCCGGCCGACAAGCTGCAGCCGGAGATGGACAAGTACCGCGAGGAGATCCGCGAGTACTACACCCAGGAGGAGGACGTGCTCTCCTACGCTCTGTTCCCGAAGGTTGCGCCGAAGTTCTTCCAGTATCGTCAGGCGCAGCAGCTGAAGATCGACAACACGATGCTCGACGCTGCAAACAAGACCATGCCGGTCTGATTCTGACACAAGCCAAATATCAGGGACTGCCGCATCTGCGGCGGTCCTTTTTTGTGCAGAAAGAGGGGCATGCGGCGGACTGCAATATACCTGGAGTATATAAAAACAGCCTGCCGCATCTGCGGCAGACCGATAGTCGGATGCAGTTATTCGCCGTCCTTATCCGGCCAGGGGTAGTACAGTTCGCCGTCCTCAAGCGTCTCGGCGGTGCCGTCTGTCACGCGGGTGATCTCGCGGAGCAGGGTTTCAGCGTCCGCCTTGCGCACCATCAGCGTGCAGACGACGCTGGTCCCGAACTCGTTGTGCTCGATGATCACGGGGGCGGAGCGCAGGAAGTATTCAAGCCGCTGCCAGGTGGAGTAATCCACTTCGATCATGTAGCGCAGGCTCTTTTCCATCACGACGACGCCGGCAGCGTCAAGCGCGGTCTTGCTGCCCTGCGCATAGGCGCGCACCAGGCCGCCTGCGCCCAGCAGCACGCCGCCGAAATACCGCGTTACGACCACGGCGCAGTTGACCACGCCGCGCGCCTTCATCACCTCGATGATCGGCATGCCTGCCGTGCCGCCGGGCTCGCCGTCGTCGCTGTAGCGCATGACGCCGCTGTTGAGGCCAATGATGTAGGCGTAGCAGTTGTGGGTGGCGTCCTTGTGCTTCTGACGGATGCGGGCGAGGAAGGCGAGCGCCTCCTCCTCCGTCCGGCAGGGGCAGCCGTAGCCGATAAAGCGCGATTTGTTGATGATGAACTCCGCGCTGTTTTCCTCGCGAAGGGTCTTGTAGGAAAGCTGTTCAGCCATGGTCGGTTCCTTTCAGGGGAGGCAGACTGGGCGCCTGCGGGAGAAGAAAAGGGAGGGAAAGCCCCTCCCAGTTTGATTACTTCAGCGTGAAGAGGTGGAACTTCTTCTTGCCGCTGCGCAGCATCAGGCCTTCGCCGGCAAACATCTCTTCGGTGACCACGGCGTTCACGTCAGCGATCTTCTCGTCGTTGACTGCGACGCCGCCGCCCTGGATCAGCCTGCGCGCGGCAGAGTTGGACGGGGCGATTTTGCTCATCGCCAGCAGCGTGGTCACGCGCGCGTCGGCGGCGAGCTGCTCGCGGGTGATTTCGGTAGTGGGGATGGAGCCGCCCATGCCCGCACCGCCGAACAGCGCCGCAGCAGCCTCCTGAGCCTTGACGGCTTCCTCCTCGCCGTGCACCAGCTTGGTGACCTCGTAGGCCAGCACCTTCTTCGCCTCGTTGATCTCGCTGCCCTCCAGCGCGCTCAGACGGCGCACCTCGTCCATCGGCAGGAAGGTCAGCAGACCCAGGCACTTGGCCACGTCCTTGTCGTCCACATTGCGCCAGTACTGGTAGAAGTCGTACGGGCTGGTCTTGGCGGGATCGAGCCAGAGCGCGCCTTTCTCGGTCTTGCCCATCTTGCGGCCGTCGTGCGTGAGCAGCAGCTGGAAGGTGCAGGCGAAGGCGCTCTCGCGCTCCTTGCGGCGGATGAGGTCCGCGCCGCCGAGCATATTGCTCCACTGGTCGTTGCCGCCCATCTGCAGGCGGCAGCCGTAGCGCTTGAAGAGCTCCAGGAAGTCATAGCTCTGCATGAGCATGTAGGTGAACTCGAGGAAGGACAGGCCGTTTTCGGTCTGCATGCGGGCCTTGTAGCAGTCGGCGGCCAGCATTTTGTTGACGGTGAAGAGCGAGCCGATCTCGCGCATGAAGTCGATGAAGTTGAGGTGGCGCAGCCAGTCGCCGTTGTTGACGATGATGGCCTGACCCTCGGAGAAATCGAGGAAGCGCGCCATCTGCTCCTTGATGTGCGCAACGTTATTGTCGATGGTCTCCACGGTCATCATCTTGCGCATGTCGGTCTTGCCGGACGGATCGCCGATCATCGCGGTGCCGCCGCCCATCAGCGCGATCGGCTTGTGGCCGGCCTTCTGCATGTGCGCCATCGCCATGATCGGGATGTAGTGGCCGATGTGCAGGGAATCGGCGGTCGGGTCAAAGCCGACGTAGAAGGTGGTCGGATTCTTGAGCTGTTCGTAGAGCTCCTCCGGGAAGGTCATCTGCGCGAGAAAGCCGCGCTCCTTGAGGACGTCGAGAATGTGCTGTGCCATGGGTGATTCCTCCTGATCTGAGAATGGTATAAGCAGGGGAGCGCCGCAGCCGGCGCGGCCTGCAGGGGTTCGGGAAGATACAAAAAACACCTTCCCTGCATCGGGAAGGCGTGAAATACGCGGTACCACTTCCGTTCAAGGCAGCCTTGCGGCTGGCCTCCTCACTGCCCGCAGACACGGGCTTAACGCTGTATCCGGCGTACCGGCGATCGCCTACTGGGCAAAGCCGTTGGGGATCGTGCTCCGGGATGTATTGGGCGCACCGTCCGAACCTGCCTTGCACCGACCGGCAGCTCTCTGAATCGGGGAAAGCATGCGCTTACTTGTTCCCATCTTCGCGTCCTGTTCATTATATAAGCGGAAAAAGCGAATGTCAACCCTTATTTTTCGCAAACACGCCGCTGGTCTCCAGCGCGTCGATGACCATGGAGAGGATGATCAGCGCTCCGCCGAGCAGCTGCATGGCGCTCATTGTTTCATGGAGGAAGAGCGCGCCGCCGATGCAGGCGGCGATGGGGTTGATGTTGATGGTCAGCGATACGGTCAGCGTGTCAACGGTGCGGATGGCGTCGTTATAGAGCACATACCCCAGCGCCGAGCAGCCGGCGGCCAGCAGGAAGATGCACAGCCATGCCCTGGCGGACACGGGAACCCACGCGCTGCGCTCCGCAAGGGAGAAGGGGAGCAGCGTGACAACGGCGGCGATGGCCTGCCAGGTGCTCACGCGCATGGCGCTGCAGGATTCCATCAGCTTCGGCGTGGCGAGGATATAGCCCGTCCAGCACAGGCACGCGCAGACCATCAGCAGATTGCCATAGAGCGTGCCGGCGCCCTCGCCCCCGGTGACGATGACCAGATACGCGCCGGCAAGCGACACGGCGACGGCCAGCCAACGGACGCGGCTGATGCGCTCGCGGCAGAAGAGCACGCGGAAGAGCAGCGTGAGCATCGGGACGAGCGCCAGAATCAGCGATGCGGCGGCGGCTGTCGTGTGCTTGATGCCGGTATGCTCAAAGTAAAAATAGACGGTGATGCCCAGCAGCGTGGTTGCAAGCGCCAGGGGCGCCCACCTGCCAAGGCGTATACTCCCCTCTGTCTTCAGGCAGATGGGCACGAGCATAAGGGAAGCGAGCAGGAAGCGCAGCAGCGCCAGCGTCATCACCGGCATGCCCTCGCCCAGCGCAGTCTTGGAAAAGATGAAGGACAACCCCCACATGACGTTGACGAAGATCAGCGCAGCGACGTCCCTGCGGGGCAGCATTCGTTTGAACATGGAAATACCCTCCTTGCATCAGCAGCTTCCATCATATCGGACGCGCCCTGCGCTGTCAAGGCCTGCTTGCATCCGGGGCCGATTTGCGATACAATAAAGCCTGAATACACGGGCATGCGGGTTCGGCCTGCGCGGCGGGCGGCGCTTGCCATGCCAGGCAGAGGAGAGAGCGCGCATGCTGCACATCGTACTGATCGAGCCGGAAATCCCGCAGAACACGGGCAATATCGCCCGGACCTGCGCCGCCACGGGAAGCGAGCTGCACCTGGTGGAGCCGCTTGGCTACAAGCTGGAGGACAAGTATCTCAAGCGCGCGGGGCTTGATTACTGGCCGCTGGTGAAGGTACATGTGCATCCGGATTTTGCAGATGTGCTCGCCCGGTATCCGGACGGAGCGTTCTATTACGCCAGCACGAAGGCGCCGCGCAGCTATGCGCAGGTGCAGTATCCGCAGGATGCGTTTCTCGTCTTTGGGCGCGAATCGCGCGGCCTGCCGGAAAACCTGCTCGAGCGCGTCTACGACCGCTGTATCCGCATTCCGATGGTGGAGGGCGCACGGAGCCTGAACCTTTCAAACTCCGTGGCGATTGTCGCGTATGAGGCGCTGCGCCAGCATGACTTCGCGCACCTGAAGGACACAGGCTGTCTCACAGGGCGGGAGGAAGAAGCCGGAGCGTGGATGGACTATCTGTGAGCGGAAATGCGCAGAAGCGGGCAGGAACAGAACGGGCGGATACAGGGTAGAAACGGCGGTTATGCTTGACACTGCCGCGGGCATCCTGTACAATAAAAAAGAAGGAGGCAGTCGCATGAAGAAGAAAAAGAGCGCGAGAGGACAGATCGGCTACCGCGTAGCGGCGGGCGTGATGGACGTGTTCGGCGCGGCTGCGTCCGCGGCGGCGATCGTCGTGCTGATGCTGATGCTCGGCAGCCTCTTCACCTGGCTGCGTCAGGATCTGGCGATGACCTTTTCTGACCTGACGGATAACATCACGGACGCTGTGATCATCACAGAAAACGGAAACAAATGATGGAAGCAGCTCCCTTGCAGCAGATGGAAGCTGCTTTTTGATATCAAGGAGGCGCATGATATGCAGACATCCTGGCCGACGCTGACGCAGGAGGTGTATTCCTGCGAAAAATGCAGGCTCTGCCAGACGAGAAAAAACGTCGTGCTGGGCGAAGGGGACCTGCACGCGCCGCTGATGCTGATCGGCGAGGGGCCGGGCCAGCAGGAGGATCTGACCGGGAGGCCGTTTGTCGGCGCTGCCGGACAGCTGCTGGATAAGATGCTCGCCGCCATCGGCCTGACGCGCGGACAGGTGTACATCTGCAACATCGTCAAATGCCGCCCGCCGAACAACCGCGTGCCGGAGGGCGACGAGCGCGCCGCCTGCATGGGCTACCTCAGGCAGCAGGTTGCGCTGGTGCGGCCGAAGGTGATCGTGTGCCTTGGCTCCACGCCCACGCGCGCGCTGCTGGGAGACGACATGCGCATCACGCGGGATCGCGGCGTATGGCAGCTGAAAAAGGGAACATGGTTCATCCCGACGTATCATCCGGCGGCGCTGCTGCGCGATGCGGACAAAAAGCGCCCGGCATGGGAGGATTTCAAGGCGATCCGGGACAAACTGATGGAGATCGGCGCATATCCTCAGATGGACGCAAAGGAGTGAACAGCCTGAATGGACAGGTATAAGCAGGAACTGAGAGCGTTCCTTTCCGGCGTGATGCCGGGGCGGGAAAACGCGCTTGTATTCGGCGAAGGGCCGATGAGACCGAAGCTGATGCTCATCGGCGAGGCGCCGGGCGAACAGGAGAGCCTGATGGGGCGGCCTTTTGTGGGCAAGGCGGGGAAGAACCTCGATCATTTCCTTTCGCTGGCGCAGTTGCGCAGGGAGGAGATCTACATTTCAAACGCGGTGAAGATCCGGCCGACAAAGACGGGCAAAACGGGCAGGCTATCAAACCGCCCGCCGACGAAGGATGAGATCGCGCTCTTTCGCCCATGGCTGATGCAGGAGATTGCGCTTGTCGCGCCGCGCATCATTGCGACGCTGGGTAATACGCCGCTGCGCGCTGTCTGCGGCAGCGCGCAGACCATCGGTCAGGTGCACGGAAAGGTAATTCCGGCGGGAGAGACGGGGCTTTCGCTCTTCGCGCTGTATCACCCCGCGAGCCTGATTTATAACCGGTCGCTTGAAAACGTGTATGAGCAGGACGTGCGCGCGCTGGCGGCGCTGCTTGCGCAGGCGGCGGGCGGCGCGGTTTCGGACGTGAAAAATGACATTTGAAGCAGCATCCCTTTCGCATGAATCCGATATGTGATATGATAAAACCACATAAGAAGGGAGAATGGATATGCTGGCCAATCTGATTTCAACATTTCCGATGGCGCTGTGTCTGCTGCTGGGCGCGGGGCTTGTGATCCTGGAGGTTTTTCTGCCGGGGTTCGGCCTGCCGGGCATCTCCGGCATTGTCCTGATCGGCGTGGGCACGGTCATCGCAGGCTCGCTCTACGGCATGATGGCGGCTGTCGCCATTCTGCTGGTGGTGATTGCGGTTCTGGCGCTGGTGGTATCGTGGATTCTGCACAGCGCGTCGCGCGGCGGCGTGCAGGCGGAGATCTTCCTGCACGATAAGGAGGAGCTGCACACGCAGAAGGATATGCAGGTGCTCATCGGCAGAAAGGGAAAGACCACCAGCGTGCTGCGCCCTGCCGGTATTGGCGATTTTGACGGCGTGAGGCTGAATGTCGTCACCGAGGGCGGCTTTATCGAGAAGGATTCGTCCATCGAGATCGTGCGCGTGGACGGCGCCAAAATCGTCGTGCGCGGGATCTGATAGAAGAATAGAGAATACGAGGACAGAGAAAGAGGGGTAATCTGACATGTTTGAGGGGATCATCGTACTGTTTGTCATCATCGTCGCTCTGATTGTCTTTATGAGCTTTGTGCCGCTGGGGCTGTGGATTTCTGCGCTGGCTTCCGGCGTGCATGTGTCCATCTTCTCTCTGGTGGGCATGCGCATCCGCCGCGTCTCGCCTTCGAAGATCATCGTGCCGCTGATCAAGGCCGAAAAGGCCGGTCTGGCGATGGAGATCAGCAAGATGGAAGCGCATTACCTGGCCGGCGGCAACCTGGATCGCGTGATCACTGCGCTGATTACGGCGCGCGGCGCGAACATGAAGCTTGACTTCCCGGAGGCGTGCGCGATTGACCTGGCGGGCCGCGATGTGCTGCAGGCCGTGCAGATGAGCGTCAACCCGAAGGTGATCGAGACGCCGGTGGTCGCGGCCATTGCGAAGGACGGCATTGAGCTGCGCGCGAAGGCGCGCGTGACCGTCCGCGCGAACATCGACCGCCTGGTTGGCGGCGCGGGTGAGGAGACGATTGTCGCGCGTGTCGGCGAGGGCATCGTCACCACGGTCGGCTCTGCGCAGACACACAAGGAAGTGCTGGAGAATCCGGATCTGATCTCCCGCACGGTGCTGGGCAAGGGCCTTGACGCGGGCACGGCGTTTGAAATCCTCTCCATCGACATTGCGGATGTGGACGTCGGCAGGAACGTCGGCGCGCAGCTGCAGATGGATCAGGCGGAGGCGGATCGCCGCATCGCGCAGGCGAAGGCCGAAGAGCGCAGGGCGATGGCTGTCGCGCGCGAGCAGGAGATGAAGGCCGCCGCACAGGAGCAGCGCGCCAAGGTGATCGAGGCCGAGGCCGAGGTGCCCAAGGCGATGGCCGCCGCGCTGCGCGAAGGCAAGCTGGGCGTGCTGGATTACTATCAGATGCAGAACACCATTGCCGATACGGCGATGCGCGATTCCATCGCATCCCTGGGCGGCAGCCCTGTGCAGCCGAAGAAGTAAGCGGAACATGTCCATGACGGAAGGAGTGAACGCCCGTGGATGACATCATCAGCCTGATTGTGGTGTTCATCATCTATCTGGTTGCGGCCAGCTCCGGCAAGAAGAAAAAGAAGAAGAAACAGCGCGGCATGCAGCGCAGCTTCGAGCAGATGCAGCGCAGCTATGAGCAGCTGCAGCGGATGGCCGGGGAGGGAAAGCCTGCGCAGCAGGCGCCCCGGGGTGAGATCCCCGCGTATGCGCCGACCATATCCGCCGCGCCGCCGCGTCCGCAGGCGCGGACGGAGGAGCCCTGCCACGATGTGAAGGGCATGCACCTGCACGAGGTAACGCAGGCGCAGATGCTTGATGCGCAGGAGGGCGAGGATCCCTGCCACGCCGGAGAAGCGGAGCCCGCATCCGCGCCGGAGGCATATGCGGATGAGGCGGAGCTGGAGCGCAGGGCGCTTGCGCAGGATGTGCTGCGCGGCGTGATCATGAGCGAGGTACTGACGAGGCCCTGCGAGCGCAGGGCCATGCAGAGGAACGGACGGAGAGCGTAATGGAGAATGGAATTCGCGTGATCATCGCGGACGACCAGGAAGGCATGCGGATGATCCTGCGCAGGATGATCGCCAAGGCAGAGGGGTTTACCATCTGTGCGGAGGCGGACAACGGAGCGGACGTGCCGGAGCTGGTGGAAAAGCATAAGCCGCACGTCTGCTTTCTGGATGTGGAGATGCCGGGTATGACGGGGCTGGAATGCGCGAAGGCGATACAGGACACCGACCCGCATACGATCATCATCTTTGCGACGGCGCATGATGACTACATGGCCCAGGCGTTTGAGCTGTATGCGTTTGATTACATGGTCAAGCCCTTCAGGCTTGTGCGCGTGATGCAGACGCTGGAGAGGATCCGGCAGGTGACCATCGGCCGCCATGCGGAGGCGACGCAGGCTGTGATGCAGAGCGCGCCTGCAAGGATGCGCGCGGCGACGTCGGGAAGGATCATGCTGCGCCACAAGGAAGGCGTCAATTTCATCAACCAGGCGGATATCCTGCTGGTGCAGCGCGAGAACCGATCGACTGTGCTCTATGCGACGGAGGGCAGGCGGTTTGAGACGAGCGAATCGCTGGGCGACGTGGAGGAGCGCCTTGATCCCCAGATCTTTTTCCGCTGCCACAAGAGCTACATCATCAACCTCAATGTGATTGACAACATCACGCCGTACGGCAGGTGGACGTACGTGGTTCACCTCGTCGGCACGGATCAGGATGCGCTGATCACGCATGAAAAGTATGAAGAGCTGGAGAAGATGTTCTCCTGAAAACAAGAGCCGATCCGGAATGAACAGTGTTTCCGGATCGGCTTTTCTTATTCATCATCCCGCTGTGGCACGAGGCCTGAAAGGCAAAAGAAAAACCCTTCCCGAATGGGAAGGGTGAAAGCGCATCAATTAGCCCTTGGCCAGAACACGGGCCATGCGGGCCTTCTGGCGGTTGGCAGCGTTCTTGGAGATGACGCCCTTCGCGGCGGCCTTGTCAACGGCGGCAGAGGCGGCGACCAGGGTCTCGACAGAAGCGTTGGTGTTGAACTTCTTCAGCGCGGTCTTGGTGGCGGACTTGACCATCTTGTTGCGCAGGGTCTTGTGCTCGGTAACGGAAACGCGCTTGATAGCAGACTTGATATTCGGCATCGGAATTTCCCTCCAAAATGTTCTGAAATAATCAACGGTAAGTAGTATACCAGAGATAATCAGCGATTGCAAGCGGCAGGCAAAAAATGAACAAATATTCACAATTGGCCGCAAAAATCCATCCCCGACGAACTCCAGCTGGAAGAGGGAGCAGCATGACGAATGCCGCACCAGTGTAGTGCGCGACCCTGCTCGGTGCCGCGGTCATAGAGGAAGTCTTATCTCATACCGGATTATTATATGCAAATACAGGAAGAATGTCAAGCGGATTTTGAAAAAATGCAGCAATTGCTGAGAAAAGGCGCGGATATGATGCGGCGGAGAAGAGGGTAACGGAGGCTGTATTGAATTATGGCGAAATCTCCGGTATAATAACAGATGAAAGGAAGCTGCCGTCTGCTGCGGAAAAAGGCGGCCGGATGCAGGAGGAGAGGGAAAGATGGAAGTTCAATATACCGAGGAGAGATACATGCTCCGTTTTGCGGCGGCCTATTACCGGGGACGCGCGCTGCGCACGGGGAAGCCTGTGCTTGACAGCACACTGGCTGATTCGCAGCTGGAGGCGCTGACGCAGGAGATGGCGGAGGAGATCGTCAGGGAAGGCTGCAGCGAAGAGGACAAGCTCTACTATTTTAAGCGGACGCACGAGGACATGCCGCGCGTGCGCAGGACGCTCGGTTTCCTCAAATCCGTCCGGTTTGAGTCGCTGCTGGACGTGGGCAGCGGCAGGGGCGTGTTCCTGCTGCCGTTCATGGAGCAGTTCCCCTGGGTGCGCGTCACATCGCTTGACGTGCTTGCACACCGCGTGCAGTTCCTGCAGGATCTGCACGCGGGCGGTATCGCGCAGCTTGACGCGCACCTTGCGGATATATGCAGCGCAGAGATTAGGGAAAAGTCTGTGGACGTGGTCACGATGCTGGAGGTGCTCGAGCATATCCCGGACGTCGCGTGCGCTGTGGCGGCGGCAGTGCGGATAGCCAGAAAGCATGTCGTGGTGACGGTGCCCTCCAAGCCGGACGACAATCCCGAGCATATCCATCTGCTGACCAAGGATGTGCTGACGGGGCTGTTTGAAGCGGCAGGCTGCACAAGGCTGCGGTTTGACGGTGTGAACGGCCATCTGTTCATGGTCGCGACGATTGAAAGCAAAGGAGAATGAGCGATGAATCCGTATGATCACATCATTAAATACCCCAGAACGCCGCACATCGAGGGTTCGCGCCTGCAGCCGGGGGATGAGGACCTGAGCCAGATCCCGTTTGCGGAGGTGGCAGGCCGCCATCTGGTGGTGGAGGAGAAGATCGACGGCGCGAATTCCGGCGTCTCCTTCGGCGAGGACGGGCAGCTTTTGCTGCAGAGCCGCGGTCATTTTCTGACCGGCGGCTACCGCGAGCGCCACTATGAGCTGATGAAGGATTGGGCACGCGTGCATCAGGCTGCGCTCTACGGGGCGCTGGGCAGCCGGTATATCATGTATGGAGAGTGGATGTACGCCAAGCACAGCATCTTCTACGATGCGCTGCCGCATTATTTCATGGAGTTTGACGTGTACGACCGGGAGACCGGGCGGTTTCTGGATACGCCGTCGCGCCGTGCGCTGCTTGAAGGGCTGCCCGTCTGCTCTGTGCCGGTGCTCAGGACCGGCGTATTCAGAAAGAAGGAGGAGCTGCTTGCGATGCTCGGCCCTTCCAATTACATCACGGAGAGGCATATCGAAAAGCTGCGCGCCTATGCGGAGCAAAGCGGCCTTGACGCCGATAGGCAGTGCAGGGAGACGGATCCGTCCACGACAATGGAGGGGCTGTATATCAAGGTGGAAGAGGGCGGCGAGGTGACAAGGCGCGTCAAGTTTGTCCGTGCGTCGTTCCTGCAGTGCGTGGAGGAATCGCAGACGCACTGGCTGAACCGCCCGATCGTCCCCAACCAGCTTGTCCGCCCGACGGCGGAGCTGTTTAAGCCCTGAAAGAGGTGAAACACAGCGTGCATGAGGGACTGAAAGCGCTGCTTTCGCTCGCGCCGTCCGCGCCGCACTGGGCGATTGACTGGGCGGAGGCGGAGAGATCGGCATGCGCACCGTGGTTTGCGCGGATGAAGGAAGTGCCGCAGGAGAAAAAGTGGCACGGAGAGGGCGACGTGTGGACGCATACGAAGCTGGTCTGCCAGGCGCTGGCGCAGATGGAGGAATACCGGGCGCTTGAAAGAGGAACGCAGGAAACCGTGTTTCTGGCTGTGCTGCTGCATGACGTGGGCAAGATCGTCACGACGAGAACGGAGGACGGAGAGATTCGCGCGCCGAAGCATGGCGAGATTGGCTCCAGAATGGTACGCACGATGCTCTGGACGGAAATGGGCCTGTGCGGCAGCGCAGAGGCGCAGCAGCTGCGCGAGACGGTCTGCCGGCTTATCCGCTGGCACATGGCGCCGCTGCACATGCTGGAGGGCGACGGTGAGCACCGCCTGCGCAGGATTGCAGCGGAAAGCGAGCTGCTTGGCGGCTTCAGCATCCGCTTGCTCTGCCTGCTGGCCGAGGCGGACAACAGGGGCAGGATATGCGATGATCTGGCGGAGCAGCTGGATAAAATCGAGCTGTGCCGTGAGCTTGCGCGGGAGCATGGCTGTATGGACGGGCCTTCCGCCTTTGCCTGCGGGCACACGCAGCGCGCGTACTTTGACGGGCGGAACGTGCTGCCCGATCAGCCGCTGTACGACGATACATGGGGCGAGGTGATTCTCCTTTGCGCCCTGCCGGGAACGGGCAAGGACACGTGGATTGCGGCGAACTGTCCGCAGCTGCCGATGGTGTCGCTTGACGATATGCGCGATGAGATGGGCGTGCTGCCGACGGATAACCAGGGTGCGGTGGCGCAGGCCTGCAAGGAGAGCGCAAGGCGGCGTCTGCGCGCAAAGGAGCCCTTCGTCTTCAACGCGACCAACCTGACGCCGCTGACCAGAGAGCCGCTCGTTCGCCTGTTTGAGCAATACGGCGCGCGCGTTCGCATCGTCTATCTGGAAACGGAATGGCAGGAGGAAATGCGCCGGAACGCTGCGCGCAGAAAGGCCGTGCCGGAGGGCGTGATTCATGCGATGCTTGAAAAGCTGGCTGTTCCGGAAAGGGCGGAGGCGCGGACGGTGGAATGGATCTGCGTGTAAATGGATATGCGATGAATGCGCCTGAGCGTCGGCATGCTTGGGCGCATTTCTTTTTGCGCCGCATGCATGAAGGCGCGCCGGACGGGAAAACTATGCGCATGGAGGCGATGACCATGCGTCAGAAACATGCGCTGATTCCGTACGCGCTTGAAGAGGTTCCGCGACCGGGCTCGCGGGAAATCTGCATTGCGCGCCCGCCGCAGGGCGAACGGATCAGAAACGTGACAGGAGGCGGACATGCAGAAAAAGCAGAGCAGCCGTGAGGCGAAACGATATGCAAAGCTGGTTGAGGCGCTTGCTCCCAGGAGCGACCTGGCGCATGGCGCGGTGCGCGCGTTCTGGGTGGGAGGCGTCATCTGCATGCTGGGCCAGGGCGTCAGCGATATTTTTACCCACGCGCTGAAGTGGGGAACGCAGAGCGCCGCATCTGCGACCAGCGTGGTGATGATCTTTCTCTCCGTGCTGCTCACAGGCTTTGGCGTATACGACAGGATCGGCAAATACGCAGGCGCGGGCAGCATCGTGCCAATCACGGGATTTGCAAATTCTGTCGCCTCTGCCGCAATGGAATTCCGGCGGGAGGGCCTTGTGATGGGCGTGGGCGCGAAGCTCTTCACGCTGGCCGGGCCGGTGCTGGTGTATGGGATTTCAAGCTCGATCATCGTGGGCCTGATTACATTCTTTCTTGAAATGATATAGGTTGCAGGGGGATTCAAACTCCCTGCTTTTTGATTTCCACTATTTTCCTGTTGCATGAATGATAAAATTCGGATAAAATATGGATAGAAAGATGTGGAGGTGCGTGAGATGATTAACATTCGCCCGGTATCGGATTTGAGAAATAAGTTTCCAGAGATTGAGGATATTGTGAAAAAAGGAAGCCCCGTCTATCTGACGAAGAACGGTTATGGTTCCATGGTTGTGCTGAGCCTTGAGCAGTATGCAGCGCTGACAGACGAAGTGGAACTGCGTCTTGATGAAGCAGATCGGGCCGCAGCAGAGTCCGATGTGCGCTATACGGAAGATGAAGTATTTGGCAGTGTGAGGGCCAGAATCCATGGAAAGCGGGCATTATAAGCTGAGATTCCTTCCGCTGTTTGCTGAGGATCTGGGCGAAATTGTGGATTACATTTCCAATAAACTTCAGAATCCTGCTGCGGCGGAGGCTTTGGTCGATTTGATTCAGCATGCGATTCGCGAAAGAAGCACGTGTGCTGAAGCTTTTGAACCGTACCGTTCAATGAAGGAAAGACAGTATCCATATTACCGGATCTATGTGAAGAACTATACCATCTTTTATGCAGTGATCGGTGATGTGATGGAAGTCAGACGGATTCTTTACAACAAAAGGAATCTGCCCAAGAACATCTGATTAAATCCATGATGAGATGAGTTAGCTGCCGATTGTAGTTGACTGGTTGAAAGTGTGAAGGATTGTCACGGCTTGCACTTTAATTTGCTGAGGTTTTGGCCCTGGCTTGACACTTGCAGAGTGCCTCGTCATGGGCGTGCTTCATGGAAAGAAAGCCTTATTCTATGTCTGAAACGGCGGAAAACTGAATTGAACACTGCACCAAACGGTGCTTGCGCCTGAATCTGGCGTGTTTCAGCAGAAAGCTTGACGGAGCTTTCTGTTTTTGTTATGTAATTCTTTTCGCTGAATACCGGCCTCGGGTTCAGAGCTGAAAGATTTACAGCAGTTTGCCGATGCTGCGACCGGCAGCATGCAGGTTTGTTTTTGATGCTTGAGAGGGCATACAGGGATAGGAGAAGTCCTGCTGAAGGCGGAGATTGACAATGGCGCGGGTTTGAATTATCTTTTGAAAAGAAATATCCGGCAAAGCGTAAAAACGGACTCAAGAATGCGTCTAATTGTGCAGAAAGGAGGTTGAAGCAATGGAAGTTGTCAAGGGCCCTGGCAACAGCCAGGAAGAAAGAATAAGCCGAATGATCAGAACATATGAAAAGGATTTGCTTCGCCTGTGCTGCGTGTATCTGAAGGACGCTGTGATGGCGGAGGACGCCGTTCAGGAGACGTTTTTGAAGGCATACAGGCATTTGCATGCGTTTCGCGGCGATAGCAGTGAAAAGACATGGCTGATACGCATTGCAATGAACGTCTGCAAGGACATGCAGCGCACTGCATGGTTTCGAAATATCGGAAAGACGATGAGCATTGAGGATGTCCAGATCCCGGCTGAGCAGGAGATGGACGTCTCCTCAGAACTGGTTTCTGAGATCATGCGTCTTCCTTCCAAGTACAAGGAGGTCGTGCTGCTTTACTACTACGAAGAAATGAGCCTGAGTGAGGTGGCGCAGATCCTGAATGTGTCTATCACAACCGTCCACAGGTGGCTTGAAAAGGCACGGGAATTGCTTAAAAAACAGCTGGAAGGAGGGAATGTCCTTGAAGCGCGATGAACTGTACAGAAGCGTCATCCGAAACGCGATTGACGAAGAACTTTCCTTCCTTGATGAAAGGCCTTCTCTCCACAATGCGATTATGTCGAAGATTGAAGGAGAGAAAAAGGTGAAGCGAAGGACGTCAATGACGTTTGTGATGGCTGCGGCGCTGGTGCTGCTGCTGGGCAGCATGGCGGTTGCGGCAGGCTTTGGGCTGTTTGGTCAGCTCAGGGCGCAGAAGGTGGACGAGATGAGCTATGAACGCCTAGGACTGCTGGAGGATGCTGCGGTGGTCATGGGCGAGACGCGGCGCATCGTCGTGCCTGTCCGCGAGGAAACTGCGAAGCCGGAGACGGCGCGCGATCAGGTGCTGCTGTCCCAGCAGGGCCGTGAATATGAGCTGACGCTCAATCAGGTTTACTGCGACGGCAGAAAGCTTTATTACGCCTATACGCTCAAAACGATGGGCGAGCGCGTGGCGCTGTATGACGGCGAGGCGACTGGCTTTGAGCGCTGGAACGAGACGTACAAAGGGGAACGATTTGCGGACGCGTTTGATCTGTATCTGGGTGAAGAGGAAAACCAGCGCGTGGCCGACTGGCTGGACAGACGCGAAAGCGGCTACGCGGTCAGGCACAACGCCTTTGTTGGCGACGGCGCTGAGCTGCCGGACGGCACCAATATGACGCCGATCGACAGCGGCAATGAGCAGGTGGATGCAAACACGATGACCGCCTATTACGAGGTTGCGCTGCCGGACGGCTATGAAGTCGGCGAGACGGTCGAGTTTGTGCTGACGGTGATCACGAGCGACACGGTCTACGCGCAGGACGAGTCCGGCGCATACAGTACGACGGTGATGGACAGAAACAACCTTGTCGAGGTGAAGGTGTCCGCGCCGGTGACGGGCAGCACGTCGCTGCTCTTGGGAGAGGGAACGGCGGACGGCTACGCGGCCAGGGCTGAGCTGCATGTGTCGGACGTCGATCTCTCCGGCAGCGTGCGCATCGAAGCGCCGGAGGATTATCATCCCGAGGGCTACACGCTTCTCGCGGACGGCGTCGAGTATTGGAATATCGATGAATGGAAGACCTATGAGGACGAATGCCATGTGATCAACATGCGATTCGATCTGCCGGCGAGCATGAACGAAGTGACGCTCATGCCGCTGGATCCGGCGTATGCGAATGAAGCGATTATACTGAAATAAACGAAGGGAGAACGACCAATGAAACGATGGATTTGTTTGCTCCTTGGCATGATGATGCTCGCGGCCAGTACGGCGAGCGCGCAGGAATATGTGTCTGTTTCGGAAATCTACGATCAGGCGCAGGCGATGGGCGGCGTGTGGCAGGAAACGTTCAGTACGCCGAATGGTGAAATGAAAGTAGATGCTCCGATCATCGTGCCGGATGTGGATGCGATGCCGGTGCTGACACTTGAAGGCGCAAAGATCAGCGAAGAACTGTTTGAGCAGATTGCCTCAGGAAAGAAATATGGATCTAAAGACGATCTTAGTTACGAGACAGAACTGAATGGAGAACTACTGGGGTTCAATCTGGGCAGAGAAAATGATGATGCCTTTGGAGAGGAAAGCGGCAAGACAGGATATGATGCAGTGAAGGGCGTGTTTGTGCATCATGGCAAATTCCTGAACAGTCGTGACAACTCAAAATGGAAAGGCACAATGCCCAGAGAGGGATACTATCTGTGGGAGCTTGACCTGGACGCTGTCAATGTGCGCAAAAACGATATCACAGTGAATAAAGCGATGCGGCTTTGGCATGAAGATCTTGCGCTGTGCTATCCTGACGATGTTTTTTCGATCCGCCCGACCAAGATTGTACTGCGAGGCTCTACGCTGAACCTGAACGCAAAGTCGAAGGATAAGCGGGATGGATTGATCGTCATCGAAGGAGCAGAACAACTTATCGGCGGTATTCCGCTGCTGGGCTCGATTTCGATGAGCTGCGGTATTGCTGGACGCACGGCTAAAGATGTGCGAGAGAGGAGAGAGGACGATGACAAATACTTTGCGATGCACCCATATCGCAAGGGTTGTTACAGCGTGATTGGCGGTGGCGACGGTTTCTACGGAACCTTCATGAATGAGGAAACCTATCGCACGAGCAGCCAGCTGGCACGAGTGCGCACGACGGAGTATGCGGATATTCCGTTGGCTTCTCTTGACGACGTGCTTGACAGCGTCCGCGAAAAGATTGAATCGGGCAACATCATCGGCGTTGATTACATCAAGCTGGGATATCTCCTCTATTCTAATCCGGATATGAAGGACTATGCTTGGGCAATTCCGCGCTGGATCGTAGAGGCAAGGTACATGACGGAGGAAAACAAAGATGAGTATATGATTAAGATGATGATTGAACCGGATGATGAACTTGTGAAATGGGAGAATCATTATCAAGCAAAAGTGCCTGTGGATGCGCAAACCGGTGAGATGATCGTCTTTGTGCATGGTACAGATGAAATCTTCTCTGTCCCGGAAATCGCCACTTGGGACGATGTGAAGTAAGGAGGAAGCATGATGAAAAGAAAGTTTGCTTTGATCCTTTCCGTGCTGCTGCTTGCTTGCTCGGCGGCGATGGCGGATGAATATGTCACGATTAATGAGCTGCGCGAACAAGCGAAGCAGGGATGGAACGAGACGTACACGGCGATGGGGCGCGAGGTCATCGCTGACGTTGAGATGGGCTGGTTCCCGGAGGCGGAGGCGTGTCCGTTGGTGAGCGTTGATCCCTATACCATCGATAAAGATGATGAGCGGCTTGATAAGTGGCGTGCGCTGCCGCACAGTATCATCTACGATGATCTGTCTGATAGCATTTCCATTGATGTGACTGACCACAGTAAGCATCAGCTAGTACCTCCGGTATCGTGGTACGGCAAATGGCTGCAAGACAATTTCAGATACTACGGCGGTGAGGTGCCTGATCGAGAAGCGGAAGACTGTGATATTACCTATAACGAATTCCTCAATTTGGTTGAGGCTGATGTGTTTGAATTTACGGGTCTTACGCTTGATGATTTCTATATCGACGAGGTTTGGGTGGAAAGCCCTTCTTACAAAGGGATAAAGGTAAATGGAGAATACGTGCGCGGCGATAAGCTCACCGCCACTGGCGGATATCACGTCTTCGCAAAACAGCTTGTGGAGGGAGTGCCGGTGTTTGGTTCGCATCCTGCAGGTGACAAGGGGAATATTCATTACGGTTACTACATGCCGGAATACCGTTATTTCACCATTCAGACAGTGGCAAATCCGGTGAACATTGAAGCAGACCTGCCGCTGCTCTCCTTTGATTCTTTCAAGGGAAAGCTGGAAGAACTGATTGATGCAGGAAATCTGCGAGGCGTGGATACCATGCGCTTTGGCTACGGCACCTGCAAGGATGGCGACAAATGGAAGCTTGTTCCGGTGTGGATGGTGACCTGCGGTTACAGCAAAAATCCGAAGAGCGATGAGAATGTCTTGCCCTATACCGATGAAGATGGCACAGTTGTTGCGCCGATAGGCTATGACGAATACTACTTCAACGCGCAGACGGGAGAAATGCTTGAGACATACAGCATTAGTGCGACGGAATATGGCCTTCCCATGCCAAAGGTGCTGACTTGGGACGATGTGAAGTAAGGAGGAAGCATGATGAAAAGAAAGTTTGCTTTGATCCTTTCCGTGCTGCTGCTTG
>JAFQOY010000044.1 GCA_017412025.1 Clostridia bacterium
GGCGTTGTAGATGTCCGGCTCGGATTCCTTATCGAGGTTGATGACCTTGGCGTAGCAGCCGCCTTCGAAGTTGAAGACGCCGTTGTCGTCCCGGCCGTGCTCGTCATCGCCGATGAGCAGGCGCTTCGGGTCGGTGGACAGGGTGGTCTTGCCGGTGCCGGAGAGGCCGAAGAACAGGGCGGTATTCTCGCCGTTCATGTCGGGGTTGGCAGAGCAGTGCAGGGAAGCGATGCCCTTGAGCGGCAGGAAGTAGTTCATCATGGAGAACATGCCCTTCTTCATCTCGCCGCCGTACCAGGTGTTGAGGATGACCTGCTCACGGGAGGTGATGTTGAAGGCAGCGACGGTCTCGGAATTGAGGCCCAGCTCCTTGTAGTTCTCAACCTTCGCCTTGGAAGCGTTGTAAACGACGAAGTCCGGCTCGAAGTTCTCCAGTTCCTCGGCGGTCGGCACGATGAACATGTTCTTCACGAAGTGAGCCTGCCAGGCCACTTCCATGACGAAGCGGATGGCCATGCGGGTATCCGGGTTGGCGCCGCAGAAAGCGTCCACGACGAACAGGCGCTTGCCGGAGAGCTGCTTCACAGCCAGCTCCTTGCAGGCGGCCCAGGCTTCCTCGGACATCGGCTTGTTGTCGTTCTTGAACTCGTCGGAGGTCCACCAAACGGTGTCCTTGGAGTTCTCGTCCATGACGATGAACTTATCCTTGGGGGAACGGCCGGTGTAGATGCCGGTCATGACGTTCACGGTGTCCAGCTCGGTAACCTGGCCCTTGTCAAAGCCCTCCAGCTCCGGC
Source organism: Clostridia bacterium (assembly GCA_017412025.1). The sequence goes on from JAFQOY010000044.1 coordinate 797, forward strand.
TTGGTCTCTTCTTCAAACAGCAGCTCGTAAGACGGATTGTAGACGATCTCAGTCGCGTCGATGATGCCATACTTGGTCAGATCGATCTTAGCCATGTGAATCTACCTCTTTCTGATTCGTACAATGTACTTCAGCCCGCATCAGCAGGCCGGACGTCAGGACGCTTCTTTCATAAAGCCCCTTTGTCCTCATGATACGTTTAACATCATACACCACAACACATGCAAAATCAAGTCAGTTTTGTAAAAATCAGCAAAATTCATGAGACTGCAACGGACGGAAAGTTATTTTTTAAACGAAGGTGACAACAGTCCCGCCGCCTGTTTCAAAATGTATTCCGCTTTGCTTTTGCGCATGCGCAGAGCGCAGCGGATACGCGCCTTTTCCCGCATCAGACGGAGGTTTCCGACGCAAGATACTCCTCCGCCATATGAACGGCCATCGCTCCGTCAGCCACGGCGGTGACCACCTGCCGCAGCAGCTTGCTTCTCACGTCGCCCACAGCGTATACGCCGGGAATACCGGTCTCGGTGGTCTCTCCGGCCACGATGTAGCCGCCCCTGTCCAGTTCAAGCTGCTCCTTCACCAGTTCGGTGGCGGGCTTTCTGCCCACGCTGACGAACACGCCGTCCGCTGCGATCTGCGTTTCCTCGCCGGTGATCACGTCCTTCAGCCGGACGCCCTTCACTTTATCCTCGTGCAGCAGCTCCGTCACCACGCTGTTCCAGCGGAATTCCACGTTCTCCGCTTTCATCAGCGGCTCGTGATAGACCTTCGTCGCCCGGAGCGTATCCCTGCGGTGCACGATGATGACCTTCTCTGCGATGCGGCTCAGCAGAAGCGCATCCGCCGCAGCCGAATTGCCGCCGCCCACGACCACGACCGTCCTGCCCTTGAAGAACATGCCGTCGCAGGCCGCGCAGTAGGCGACGCCCCGCCCGATCAGCTCTCTCTCGCCAGCCACGCCGAGCTCTCTGGGATTTGCGCCCGTCGCCAGCACAACGGTTCTTCCATAATAGGTTCCCTCGCTGGTTCTGAGCGTCTTCGGATTGGCCTTCAGGTCGACGCTGCGCACCTCTGCGCTTTGCGTCTTCGCGCCGAAGCGCTCCGCCTGCTTCTGCATCCGCTCCGCCAGCTCCCAGCCGCCGATCCCCTCCGTAAAGCCCGGATAGTTATCAATCTGATGGGTCAGCGCCATCTGGCCGCCGGCGGAAAGCTTTTCGATCACCAGGGTATCAAGGCCCGCTCTCGCCGCGTACAGCGCCGCCGTGTATCCGCCCGGACCTCCGCCGACGATAATCATATCGTAGACATGATCCTCCGCTTCCTTCTTCTGCTCAGGCAGAATGCCGGAAAGGAACTCCTCGATCGCCGCCTTGGATTCCGGAGCAACGGTGGAAGCCACGGGCTTGCCGTCCACATACAGCCTGAGCGTGGGGATCAGTTCAACCTGCAGTTCCTCCCAGAGGCTGTCGTCCTCGTCCATGTCAAGCTTCACCACTTCGATCACGCCTGCGTATTGCTCTGCGATCTGCTCATACGCCGGATTGATCTTGCGGCAGTGCGGGCACCAGGGCGCCCAGAAATCGACCAGAAAGTTCTTCTTCTCTTCCATCAGTTCCCTGAGTCTCTTTACATTTATATTCATCGCTGCCATTGTGCCAGCCTCCTTCGCTTTTGTTTGATCATAGTATAGCCGCGGCTCTGTTCCCTTTCCGTGATAAAATCACCAAAGGCATTCCAGACTATTCCTTCTTGATTATGCAGAAAATACCATGCAGAAAATGTCATGCAGCAAACGCTCCGGAGCATGTGATATGATCACAGAAGCGGCGTCTGCAATCGGATATAATACAGCCATCAACAGACAAGGAGGTTCTCACCATGAGGCTGAAAGATAAAGTAGCCATCATTACCGGCGGCAGCAGAGGCATCGGCTTTGCAACCGCAGACAAGTTTCTTGAGGAAGGCGCAAAGGTGATCCTGACCGCGAGCACGCAGGCGTCCGCCGACAAGGCCGCAGCGCAGCTCAGGGAAAAGCACCCCGGCGCGATCATCTCCGGCATCAGCCCCGATCTTTCCAGTCTGGACTCCGTCCGGGAGGCCTTCCGGAAAGAGACCGCCCAATACGGCTGTGTGGATATCCTGGTCAACAACGCAGGCGTTTCCGAAAGTACTCCCTTTATGGAGTACACGGAGGAAACCTTCGACAGGGTCATGGATCTGAACGTCAAGGGCGTTTTCAACGCCACACGCGCCGCCAGCGAATGCATGATTGCGCGCGGATCCGGCGTAATCCTCTCCACATCCTCCATGGTCAGCATTTCCGGCCAGCCCAGCGGCTTTGCCTATCCCGCATCCAAATTCGCCGTCAACGGCCTGACCCTGTCCCTGGCGCGGGAACTGGGTCCCAAGGGCATCCGGGTCAACGCCGTCGCGCCCGGCATTACGGAAACGGACATGATGAAATCCGTCCCCAAAGAGGTGATCGATCCCATGATCGCACGGATTCCGCTCCGGCGGCTGGGACAGCCTGAGGATATCGCAAACGCCTTTGCCTTCCTCGCCTCGGACGAAGCGTCCTACATTACCGGCGTTGTGCTGAGCGTGGACGGCATGGCCAGAACCTGATACCGTGACTATATCACAGACAACAAACCCAATACCCTGTACCATACAATCATAACAGAAAACAAGGAGGGCAACAAGATGTCTGCTATCAATATTCATAAAGCAAATTTCCACAATGAAGTCATGAACTCTGACAAGCCCGTGCTGCTGGATTTCTGGGCCCCGTGGTGCGGCCCCTGCCGCATGGTGGTTCCCATCGTCGAGGAAATCGCACGCGAGCGCAGCGATATCAAGGTCGGCAAGATCAACGTGGACGAGAATCCCGAGCTCGCTGGGCAGTTCGGCGTGATGAGCATTCCCACGCTGGTGGTCATGAAGGACGGAAAGATCGTCACGCAGTCCCGCGGTGCAAAGCCCAAGAACGCCATTCTCGCCATGCTGGATTGACGGAAGGAACGCTGCACGCCTTAAGACTGCTTTCCATAAAAAACATGATGCTTCCTGGGCAATCCGCCCTTGCATTCATGCAGGTTTTGATGTATCATGTATACCATAAATCAATACAGGGGAGCTTGTATGGACAGGCTGAGAGGAAGGTATAACCTTCGACCCTTTAACCTGATGCGGATAATGCCGCCGTAGGAAGTCATATGCAGCGATTTTTTACAGGAGGCGCCCATCAGGCGTCTCCTGTTTTTGTTTTCAATTGAATGATGGGGAGCTTGCAGACAGGCTGAGAGGAAGGTGTACCCTTCGACCCTTTAACCTGATTTGGATAATGCCAACGTAGGGATGCCTGATTGCGATATCAGATTTGACATACTTTTGCGGAAGCTTCCAGATCGGCGGCTTCCGTTTATTTTTTGTCTTAA
>JAFQOY010000045.1 GCA_017412025.1 Clostridia bacterium
CTCGACAGCGGCAAGCTCGTGTGCGTCTCCGGCCAGACCGATTTCGCCACCGTCGCCACCCCGGCCTGGAAGTCTGAGACCGCTCAGGCTCGTATGGACAACATCCTGTCCGCTTACTATCCGGACGCCCTGACTGGCGGCCAGACCCTCGATATCTGCCTGTGCTCCAATGACTCCACCGCTCTGGGCGTGACCAACTCCCTCGTGGCTGCTGGCTTCACCACCGAGAACATCCCGCTGATCACCGGTCAGGACTGCGACAAGCCGAACGTCAAGAACATGGTGAAGGGCCTGCAGGCGATGTCCGTCTTCAAGGATACCCGTACCCTGGCTGCACAGACCGTGAAGATGGTTGACTCCCTGCTCAAGGGCGAGACTCCGGAACTCAACGGCGAATACGACAACGGCATCAAGATGGTTCCGTCCTTCAACTGCACCCCGGTCTTCGGCGACGTGAACAACTACGAAGAACTGCTGATCGCCTCCGGCTACTACACCGCCGAGGAGATTGCTGAGTAATTTTAACAGGACATCAGCATAACGATTGAATCAATCAAGGGAGAGGGATACGTCCCTCTCCCTTCTCAGGATTCGGGGAGGAAGGCAATTGGATAACATCATCCTGAAAATGAACAATATCACCAAGCTTTTCCCCGGCGTCAAGGCCCTCGACAGGGTCAACATCGAGGTAACAAAGGGTGAAATTCATGCCCTGTGCGGTGAAAACGGCGCAGGTAAATCCACGCTGATGAACGTGCTCTCGGGCATCTATCCCTATGGCACGTACGAAGGCGACATCTTTTACGAAGGCAAGGAATGCCGCTTTAAAAACATTAAAGACAGTGAGCGCGAAGGTATCGTCATCATCCACCAGGAACTGGCGCTTGTACCGTATCTCTCTATTGCCGAAAACATGTTCCTGGGTAACGAGCAGGCAACGCGTGGCGTCATCAATTGGGACAAGACCAACCAGAAGGCCGCCGAATACATGGAGATCGTTGGTCTGCACGAGAATCCCTCCACGCTGATCAAGGATATCGGCATGGGCAAGCAGCAGCTGGTTGAAATCGCCAAAGCGCTGGCCAAGAACGTAAAGCTTCTCATCCTGGACGAGCCGACGTCCTCGCTCAATGAGAACGACTCCAAGAAACTGCTGGATCTTCTGATCGACTTCAAGAAGACCAAGGGCATCACCAGCATCATCATCTCTCACAAGCTCAACGAAATCAGCTATTGTTCTGACAAGATTACGATTATCCGCGACGGCCAGAGTATTGAGACCCTGGTGAAGGGCAAGGACGAGCTGTCCGAGGCCCGCATCATCAAGGGTATGGTTGGACGCGAGATGACCAACCGCTTCCCGGCGCGCGAGAGCCATATCGGAGAAACCGCACTGGAGATCAGGAACTGGACGGTGTATCATCCGCTCTATACCGACCGCAAGGTGGTCGACAACGTCTCCATCCACATCCGCAAGGGCGAGGTGGTGGGCATCGCCGGCCTCGTCGGCGCCGGGCGCACGGAGCTTGCCATGTCCGTCTTTGGCCACGCTTACGGTACGCATATCAGCGGCGAACTCTATAAAGATGGAAAGCCCCTCGCATTGCGCAGCATCTCGCAGGCGATTAATGCGGGATTGGCATATGTCACCGAGGACCGCAAAGGCGACGGTCTGGTGCTCTCTGATTCCATCAAGCACAACCTGACGATGGCCCGTCCGGCGTTCATCAGCAGGCGCGGCGTTCTGGATGCGGATCTTGAAACGCAGCGCGCGAGGATTCTGCGCGAGCAGCTGGGCATCAAGGCCCCGACGGTCGAGCAGTTGGTGGGCAACCTCTCCGGCGGCAACCAGCAGAAGGTGCTGGTAGGCAAGTGGATATTCGCTCAGCCGGATGTGCTGCTGCTGGACGAACCGACGCGCGGCGTCGACGTCGGCGCGAAGTACGAAATCTATCAGATCATCAATCAGCTGGTAGCCGAAGGAAAGGCCGTGCTGATGATCTCCTCCGAGCTGCCCGAGCTGCTGGGCATGAGCGACCGTATCTACGTCATGAACGAAGGCCGCCTCATCGCCGAGATGCCCGCGAAGGAAGCGACGCAGGAAATCATCATGGGTCACATTATGCAGGACAGTAAGGGAGAGATCGGCGTATGAGTGAAAACAAAAACGTCAACACGCAGCGGGCGGCCATGAAGGCCATGCAGCAGAAGCCCAAGTTTGATTTCAAGCAGTACGGCATGCTGATCGCTCTGGGCGTCATCATCGCATTCTTCTACGTACTTACGGGCGGCAAGCTGCTCAAGCCCATGAACGTCAGCAACCTGATCTTCCAGAATGCGTACGTCATTATTCTGGCTATCGGCATGCTGCTGTGCATCCTCACCGGCGGCAACATCGACCTGTCCGTCGGCTCCGTCGTAGGCCTGATCGGCGCATGCGCCGGCACGTTTATCATCGAGTGGGGCTGGAATGTCTATCTGTCCATCATCCTGTGCCTGCTCATCGGCATTGCCATCGGCGCATGGCAGGGCTTCTGGATCGCTTACGTCGGCATTCCGCCTTTCATCTGTACGCTGGCGGGCATGCTGGTCTTCCGCGGCCTGTGCCTGCTCATTCTCAACGGTATGACGCTTGCGCCGTTCCCGGAGGCGTATCAGCGCCTGTCCACCGGCTTCATTCCGGATATCGTCGAGGGCTTTATGCTCGGCGGCAAGAAGTTCAATCTGCTGTGCATGCTGGTGGGCGTGCTGCTGGCTGCAGTGTTCTGCGTGTCCCAGCTGGTTTCCAACGCCAAGCGCAAGAGCAAGGGCTACGATTACCAGTCCACAGCGTCTATCCTGATCAAGAGCGCGATCATCTCCGTCGTGATCATCGGCGTGTTCTATCTGCTGGCCCGCTATCGCGGCATCCCGACCGTCCTGATCATCCTGGGCATATTGCTTGCGGTCTACACCTTCTTCACCCAGAAGACCGTCAAGGGCCGTCATCTCTACGCCATCGGCGGCAACATGAAGGCTGCGCGCCTTTCGGGCATCAAGACCAAGCAGATGATGTTCTTTGCCTATACCAACATGTCCTTCATCGCGGCCATTGCCGGTCTGGTCTTTGCAGCGCGCCTGAACAGTGCTGCGCCGACTGCGGGCCAGAGCTTTGAGATGGACGCGATTGCCAGCTGCTTCATCGGCGGCGCTTCCGCCTATGGCGGCACCGGTACGGTCGGCGGCGCGCTCATCGGCGCCATGATCATGGGCATTCTCAACAACGGCATGTCCATTCTGGGCCTCAACTCCAACCTGCAGCAGGTTGTCAAGGGTCTGGTTCTGCTGGGCGCCGTCGCCTTTGACGTCATCAGCAAGAACAACCTGATCACCCTGCCCAGGTTTGGCGCGAAGAAGGGAAGCAAGTAAACCCCCCAATTGTTCTGAAGGAGGACGCAAATATGAAGATTCTTTCTGTCAGGGACGATGCGTTCCGCCCGTATGGACGCATCGTGGAAGGATATCCCGTCGAGGGGATCCTTGAGGCGCTGGCGACCACGCCGCTTCCCGACGGCGTCGCCTACGAGCCGAAGGTCGAATGCCTGCACGCAGCGAAGGACGCCGAGGCCGTGGGCGAGGCGCTCTTTGGCGGCATGCCCTTCCAGCTGGGCTACTGCAACGGCCACAACACGAAGCTCAACTGCCTTGAATACCACAGGGACAGCGAGTTCAACCTCGGCACGGAGGACTTCATCCTGCTGATTGCCAAGCAGGAGGAGATCGTGGACGGCGTGCTGGATACGGCGAAGGTCAAGGCCTTCCGCGTGCCGGCCGGCGTGATGGTGGAGTGCTACGCGACGACGCTGCACTATGCGCCCTGCCACACGGACCCGGCAAAGGGCTTCCGCGTGCTGATCGCGCTGCCGCTTAACACCAACACGGATTATCGCCCGGAAGGCGGCGCGAACGAAATGGACCGCCTGCTCTGGGCGCGCAACAAATGGCTTCTGGCCCACGAGGACGCTTCTGAAGCGAAGGAAGGCGCCGTCGTCGGGCTTAAAGGTGAGAACATCGACATCAAAGATCTGATCTGAGCAAAGGAGAACGAAAACCATGATGATGAACATTCCTGAGGTCAAGATCGGCATTATTGCCGTCTCCCGTGACTGCTTCCCGATCGCCCTGTCCGAAAAGCGCCGCGCCGCGATCGTCGCCGCGTACGGCGAGGGGCTGTACGAGTGCCCCGTGACCGTCGAGAACGAAAAGGACGCGCTCAAGGCCCTTGAAGACGTGAAGGCAGCCGGCTGCAACGCGCTGGTCGTGTTCCTTGGCAACTTCGGTCCGGAGACGCCGGAAACCCTGATCGCCCAGAAGTTTGACGGCCCGGTGATGTACGCTGCGGCTGCCGAAGGCGACGGCGACATGATCAACGGCCGCGGCGACGCTTACTGCGGCATGCTCAACTGCTCCTACAACCTCGGCATGCGCCATATTCCCGCTGTGATTCCGTCCTACCCGGTCGGCACCGCAGAGGATATCGCGAAGATGATCGCCGATTTCATCCCGGTCGCCCGCGCGATCATCGGCGTCAAGAACCTCAAGATCATCACCTTCGGTCCGCGCCCGCAGGATTTCTTCGCCTGCAACGCGCCGATCAAGGGTCTGTACGAGCTGGGCGTGGAGATCGAGGAGAACTCCGAGCTTGATCTGCTCGTCTCCTTCAAGGAGCATGAGAACGATCCGCGCATCGAGGGCATCTGCGCGGAGATGGCCGCCGAGATGGGCGAAGGCCGCTACTATGAGGATCTCAACCGCCGCATGGCGCAGTTTGAGCTGACGCTGCTTGACTGGGCTGAGGCGCACAAGGGCGCGCGCAAGTACGTGGCGTTTGCCGACAAGTGCTGGCCGGCGTTCCCGAGCCAGTTCGGCTTTGAGCCGTGCTACGTCAACTCCCGTCTGGCCAGCCGCGGCATCCCGGTTTCCTGCGAGGTGGATATCTACGGCGCGCTGTCCGAGTACATCGGCCTGTGCGTGTCCGGCGACGCCGTCACCCTGCTTGACATCAACAACACCGTCCCGGCGTACATCTACGACGCGGATATCAAGGGCAAGTATGACTATAAGCTGACCGACACCTTCATGGGCTTCCACTGCGGCAATACGCCGGAGTGCAAGCTGTGCTCCAGCCGCGCGGTCAAGTATCAGCTGATCCAGAACCGCCTGCTGGAGAACGGCGGAGAGCCGGACTTCACCCGCGGCACGCTCGAGGGCGACATCGCGGCCAGCGACATCACCTTCTACCGCCTGCAGTGCGACAGCGAGGGCAACCTGCGCTCCTACATCGCCCAGGGCGAGGTGCTCGATGTGGCGACTCAGTCCTTCGGCGGCATCGGCATCTTCGCCATCAAGGAGATGGGCCGCTTCTATCGTCACGTGCTCGTGGAGAAGCGCTATCCGCACCACGGCGCCGTCGCCTTCAGCCATGTGGGCAAGTACCTGTTTGAGGTCTTCAAGTTCCTGGGCGTGAAGGACATCGCCTACAACCAGCCGGCCACCCTGCCGTATCCGACGGAGAATCCGTTCGCGTAAACAGCGCAGGCGGCTGAACACAGCAGCATAGCCAAGCCCCGCTTCCGGCAGCGCCGGGAGCGGGGCTTGATTCTTTGGGGCGTATGCTTTTGCCGTGCATGGTTTTGGTTAACAGGCCTTTGGCGGCAGGGCCGGGGAGCAGGCGGTATGGATCCGGAAAAGGAAACAAAGCGCAGATACGGGCGAAGCGTCAGACGGATTGAATCCGGATGGGC
>JAFQOY010000046.1 GCA_017412025.1 Clostridia bacterium
ATCACCATCCGCGTCAATTATCTGCGCTGCGACGATACGCGCCTGCGCGCGCTGCTTGCCGACGATGAAATCGAGTTCAGCGAGGGCATTGTCCCGGGCACCTACAAGGTGCATGCCGCGGGCGACATGACCCGCATGCGGGCGTTCCAGAACGGCCTGTTCACCATCCAGGGCGAAAGCTCCGTGATTGCGGCGCGCATGGTCGGTGCAAAGCCGGGCCAGACGGTGCTGGACGCCTGCGCCGCGCCGGGCGGAAAGACCGCCGTGCTCAGCGAAATGATGAACGACACGGGCCGCGTCTATGCATGGGATACGCATGCGCACCGCGTGGAGCTCATCCGAGGAACGGCGAACCGCCTGAAGCTTGAAAACGTCCGTCCGGCTGTGAAGGACGCCGCCGCGCCGCGTCCGGACATGGACATGACGATCGACGCGGCGCTGATTGACGCGCCGTGCTCCGGCACCGGCGTGATGCTGGAAAAGCCGGACGTCAAGTACCGCGTCACCCGCGAGGGCGTCGCTTCCCTCTGCCGCACGCAGGCGGAGATTCTTAACGCGGTCGCGCCGATGGTCAAGGTCGGCGGCACGCTGGTGTACTCCACCTGTTCCATCCTGCCGCAGGAAAACGGCAGGCAGGTCGAGGCGTTCCTGAGCCGCCATCCGGAATACGAGGTTGTGCCGATGGCGGCGGAGCTGCCGCAGGCGCTGGCGCAGCATGAGACGGCGCTGGGCCTGCAGATGCTGGCGCACCGCGACGGAACGGACGGCTTCTATGTCTGCCGCATGCGCAGGACGAGGATGTAAGAGCGATGGCGGATATCATGGAAAAGACGCAGCTGCTTTGCTATACGCCGGAGGAGCTTTCGGCATACCTCAAGGCGCAGGGGCAGCCCGCCTTCAGGGCGAAGCAGCTCTTTGCCTGGCTGCATCAGGGCGTGCCCTTCGCGCAGATGAGCAACCTGCCCAGGGCGCTGCGCGAGACGCTGGAAAAGACCTGTATCGACAACCCGGTTTCCGTGCTTGAGACGATCGAATCCAGGCTTGACGGCACGATCAAGCTGCTTTACAGGCTGAATGACGGGCACATCATCGAGGGCGTGCTCATGCGCTACAAGTACGGCAATACGCTGTGCCTGTCCACGCAGGTGGGCTGCCGCATGGGCTGCGCGTTCTGCGCGTCCACGCTCGACGGCTGCGCGCGCAATCTGACCAGCGCGGAAATGTTGGGGCAGGTGGTCTGCGCTAACGGCGTGCTTGCCGGCCAGGGCGAGGGGCAGAAGGTCGGCAACATCGTATTGATGGGCAGCGGCGAGCCGTTTGACAACTATGACAATGTGGTCAGGTTCCTGCGCATCCTGCGCATGGAGGGCGGGCTGTGCATCGGCATGCGCAGCGTGTCGCTTTCGACCTGCGGCCTGGTGGAAAATATGCGCAGGTTTGCGGACGAGGGGCTTCCGGTCACGCTGTCGCTGTCCCTGCACGCGCCGAGTGACGACGTCAGAAAGCAGCTTATGCCCGTGGCCAGAAAGTATGGCATGGACGAGGTGCTCTCCGCCTGCCGGTATTACATCGAAAAGACCGGAAGGCGCGTGATCTTTGAATATGCGCTGGTGCACGGCGTCAACGCCGCGCCGGAGCAGGCCGCCGAGCTGGCGGCAAGGCTGCGCGGCATGCAGTGCCACGTCAACCTCATCCCGCTCAACGCGGTGCCGGAGCGCGGGCTTCAGGGCGTCAGCGAGCGCGAGGTGGACGCGTTTAAAAAGGTGCTTGAACAGAAGAACATCTCCGTGACCAGACGGCGGGAGATGGGCGACGATATCGAAGGCGCATGCGGCCAGCTGCGCAGACGATACATGAAGGAAAACGAGACGGGCAGCGACTGATTCCTGAACGAAAGGGGCGGCAAAGTGACTGCAACGCTGAGAACGGATATTGGCAAAGTGCGCAGACAGAACGAGGATGCGGCCTGGTTTGACGAGAAGAAGGGCGTCTTCGCCGTTGCGGACGGCATGGGCGGGCATCTGGCGGGCGAGGTGGCCAGCAGCATCGCGATTGACGCTGTGCAGCGCATGGTCAGAGAGAACGCGGAGCCGGGCGTCTCCGTCCTGCGCGGGGCCGCAGAGGATGCGCATGCGCGGATTCACGCGCATGCCAGGGCCAATCCGCAGTGCGCAGGCATGGGCACGACGCTGTCGGTCATGTGGCGGGGGTACAGGTATGCCTATATCGCGCACGTGGGCGACAGCCGGATCTACCGCATGCGCGGCGGCGTTTTGGAGCAGATCACGGAGGATCACTCCCTGGTGGAGGAGCTTGTGCGCGCCCGTCTGATCACGAAGGAAGAAGCGAGGACGCACCCCAGACGCAACATCATCACCCGCGCGCTGGGCACGCAGGGCGACAACACGCCCGATCTGCTGGCGGCCGATGTGGAGCCGGGCGATCTGTGGCTTTTGTGCACGGACGGCCTGTGCGGCATGATTTCCGACGAGGCGATTGCGGGGACGCTTATGCGCGGCGGCAGCGTCGAAGCGATGGCGGACAGCCTGATGGAGCAGGCGCTTTCAGCCGGCGGAAAGGACAATGTGTCGCTGATCCTGTGCCGCATGGAGGAGGACTGACGTGGAATCGAGATTGATTGGCAGGATTGTCAGCCGCCGGTTCCGCGTGGAGGATATCATCGGACGCGGCGGCATGGCCATCGTGTACCGCGCGTTTGACCTCAAGAGCCACCAGACGGTGGCGCTGAAGGTGCTGCGCGAGGAATATGAAGAGGATCAGGAATACCGGGAGCGCTTTGAGCGCGAGGCCCAGGTATGCAAAAAGCTGAATCATCCCAACGTCGTCAACGCCATTGATTCCGGCATGGTCAGCGGCATTTCCTATATCGCCATGGAATACGTGGACGGGCAGACGCTCAAGGAGCTGATTGCCGAAAAGGGCAGGATGGATCAGGGCGAGGCCGTGCGCTGTACGCTGCAGATTCTCGCCGCGCTCTCCCATGCGCATGCCAAGGGCATCGTGCACAGGGACATGAAGCCGCAGAACGTGATGGTGGCCCGCAGCGGCCAGATCAAGCTGGCGGACTTCGGCATCGCGGGCATGGCGGATACCAAAACGCTGACCTCCGAGGGCAACGTCATGGGCTCCGTGCATTACTTTTCGCCCGAGCAGGCCAAGGGCATGAAGGCGACGGAGGCAAGCGACCTGTATTCCGTGGGCGTGATGCTCTATGAAATGCTGACCGGTCATGTGCCGTTTGAGGGCGAGACGGCCGTATCCGTGGCGATGATGCACCTGATGGAGACGCCTGCGCCGATTGAGAAGGAGGCGTCGGTCTGCCGCGCGGTGGAGCTGATCGTCAAAAAATCGCTTGAGAAGAATCCGCAGGACCGCTACCAGAGCGCCGAGATGATGATCCGCGACCTGAGAAGGGCGCTGCGCCATCCGGACGGCGAATTCATGGAGGCGGAGAGGCGGCTTGCGCAGGAGCGCGCCAGGCGGGCGGAGGGCGACCGGACGAAGCGCCGCCGCCGCAACCGGGCGCTGGTCCGCGCTGCGGCGCTCTTTTCCGCGATGGTGATCGTGTGCGCGATTGCGTTTACAGGCGTGCGCATGTACAGGTCGATGTTCCTGTATGCGCGCATGCCGGATCTGGCCGGCGTCGACGCGGCGACGGCAGAAAAGATGATCGCCAGCGCCGGGCTGGTGCCAAAGCTTGATTATGCGTACAGCGACATGCCGGAGGGATATGTCAGCGCACAGGCGCCGCTGTCCGGCGAATCCGTCCGCCGCGGCGAGACGGTGTCGGTCACGGTGTCGCGCGGCAGCGACATGCTGCCCGTGCAGCGCTTTGTCGGCATGGAGCAGGACGCGGCGATCACCGCGCTCAAGGCGCAGGGCTTTGAGACGGGAGAGATCGCCGTCGTGCCCAGCGAGCAGATGCGCGGTACGGTGATTGCGCAGTCGCCCGACGTGGGCACGAGCGCGCGGCTGGGAAGCGCCGTTTCGCTGACGGTATCCGGCGGGCGCGTCGTCGTGCCGGAGCTTACGGGCCAGCGCGAGGAGGCGGCGCTTTCAAGGATTGCGCAGCTCGGGCTCGTCTGCGGCATGATCACCTATGAGGACGTAAGCGACGCAAGGCTTGACGGCGTTGTGCTCCGGCAGTCGCTTGAGCAGTTTGCGCAGGTGCTTCCGGGCAGCGTGGTGGAGATGAGCGTTGGCTACTACGACAAGCGCAAGTACACAGCCTCCGTGCAGGTGAAGGTGGACGTGCCGCCGGAGGGCGTCAACGTCCGCGTGACGCTGGTGGGCGAGGACGGAAAGGAAAGCGACATGTATGCCGCAGGCCACAGCGAGCCGGGCGAAATCCAGCTGGACGTGCTGCTGCGCAGCGAGGTCAGCGGCGTGATGACGTGGCGGCTGTATCTGGACGGCGGCTTCCGGAGCGAAGCGACGGCCGTGCTTGAGTAAAAGCAGAGGGAATCAATGACAGGAAGTATCATGCGGGGCAGCGGCAGCTTTTACACCGTGCTCTGCGAGGAAGACGGACAGGAATATACGCTGCGTGCGCAGAAAAAGCTGCGCCATCAGAAAATGACGCCGATGGTGGGCGACCGCGTGCGCTTTTCGCCCGGGCAGGGTGAGGAAGACGGCTGGCTGGAGGAGATCCTGCCCAGAAAGAGCGAGATGCTCCGGCCGAGCGTCGCCAATGCGGACATGCTCATGCTTGTCGTGGCCAGCGTGCCGCATCCGGATATGATGCTCATTGACAAGCTGATCCTGCGCGCGGCAAAGGGCGGCATGACGCCGGCGCTGTGCGTCAACAAGATTGACCTGGGCGGCGATCTGGCGGAGGAAATCCGCGCGGAATATGCGGGCACGCAGCTGCGCGTGTTTGCCGCCAGCGCGCTGACGGGCGAGGGCGTGGATGCGCTTCGCGAGGCCATGCGCGGCAGGGTCACCTGCCTGGCCGGTCAGTCCGCGGTGGGCAAGAGTTCGCTGCTCAACGCGCTTTTCGGCCTTGAGCTGGAAACGGGCGGCCTGAGCCGAAAGACGGAGCGCGGCAGGCATACGACGCGCCGGTCGGAGATGATGGCCGTGGACGGCATGATGGTGCTGGATACGCCGGGCTTCAGCCTGCTTGAACTGGACGAGATGGACCCGCAGGACTTTGCTCAGCTGTATCCGGAGTATAACGAGCTGGCGGGCGAATGCCGCTTCCAGCCGTGCCTGCACGACAGGGAGCCGGGCTGCGCCGTGCACGCAGCCGTCGGCGCCGGGAAGCTGAGCGCTGTGCGCTGGCAGAGATACCGCGAGCTGCTGGCAGAAGTAAAGGAGAACTGGAAAGGACGATACGTATGATCAGGATTGCCCCTTCCATTTTAGGCGCCGATCTGCTCAGGCTGGGAGAAGAGATCGAGCTTGTGGAGAGACTGGGCCTTGAATGGCTCCATCTGGATCACATGGACGGCCACTTCACGCCCAACGTGAGCTTTGGGCCTGATTTTGTGCGCGCGATCCGCAAAAAGACGAAGCTCTTTCTCGACGTGCATCTGATGTTCACCAACCCGATGGATTATATCGACACCTATACCCGGGCTGGCGCGGATATGATTACCGTGCACGTGGAGGCGAACGCCCCGGAGGCGTGCCTGAAAAAGATCCGCAAAAACGGCCTGCGCGCAGGCATCAGCATCAATCCGCACACCGCGCCGGACAAGATCGAGCGGCTGCTTCCGCTGTGCGATCATGTGCTGGTGATGACGGTGGAGCCGGGATTCGGCGGTCAGAAGCTCAGGGAATACTGCCTTGGCAAGGTATCCGTGATTTCGGATATGATCAAAAAGACCGGGCGCGATATCACGATCGCCGTGGACGGCGGCGTGAAGCTTGAAAACGTGGAGCGCGTTGCGGCGGCGGGCGCCAATGTGCTGGTGATGGGCACCGGCATTTTCCGCGCGGAGGATCCGTCTGCCCTCGTGCAGAGTATTCATGAGATCACGGAGGGCAGCGTATGCACGCGCTGATTGTGCTGGGCGGCGATGCGCCGGGCGCGGCGCTGCTGCGGCGCTGCGCGCAGGAGGCGGATTTTGTCATCGCCGCGGACAGGGGACTCGCCTGCTTTGAACCGGCGGGAATCGAGCCGGATCTGCTGGTCGGCGATATGGACTCTGTGCCCCCGCAGGTGCTTGCCCGGTATGCGGATCATCTGCCGCTGAGGCGGCTGAACTGCATCAAGGACGACACGGACGGCGTGGACGCGATGGATGAGGCGATAGTAAGAGGCGCAAACAGGATCACGTTCCTGGGCGCGCTGGGCGGCAGGCTTGACCATGCGCTGGCCAACCTCATGCTGCTTGTGCGCGCGGCGCAAAGGGGCGTTTTTGCCCGGATTCTCGACGAGCATGTCAGCATTGTGCGGGTTGACGGGGAATGTGTGATCGAAAACGCCGTGGGCGATACGGTCTCTGTGCTGCCGCTGGGCAGCGCGCAGGGCGTCACGCTTACGGGCTTCTTTTATCCGCTTGAAAATCACACGCTCACCAGCGCGCATCCGCTGGGCGTGAGCAATGTCGTGACGCAGGAAAGGGCCGTCGTGCGCGCGGAAACGGGCGATCTGCTTGTGTTCCATCACCGGGGCGGCGTCTGATCCGGCCGGGATGATTGCCCGGCAGGGATACGGCCTGCAGAGAGACAATCCAATATGCATCCCGCCTTCCTGGGAATTTGAAGGCGGGAATTTTCATCCGTCGATAGGTTTTTGCCAATCCATGTCGAATATAATATTCGTCTGTTTTTATCGATATATCAGCAGAATGGAAAGGGGCGGGACGGATGACCATCAAGGCCATGCTCGAGCAGCGGGAACGCGATACGCTCAGCCCGTATGCCATGCTTTCAAGCTGCACGCGCGGCAGGGAAAAGCCGGTGTCGCAGGATGATATCCGGACGGAATTCCAGCGGGACCGCGACAGGATTCTGCACTGCAAATCCTTCAGGCGCTTAAAGGGAAAGACGCAGGTCTTTCTTTCGCCGCAGGGCGATCATTACCGCACGCGCCTGACGCATACGCTGGAGGTTACGCAGGTGGCGCGCACGCTTGCGCGCGCGCTGAGGCTCAACGAGGATCTGGCGGAAGCGATCGCAATGGGGCACGACCTCGGGCATACGCCCTTTGGCCATGCGGGCGAGGCCGCGCTGGATCAGATCATCGAGGGCGGCTTTGAGCACAGGGAGCAGAGCCGCCGCGTGGTGGAGGTGCTCGAGCGGGGCGGACACGGGCTCAACCTGACCTGGGAGGTGCGCGACGGCATCGAGCACCATTCCGGCGGCGTGCGCCCAAAGACGCTTGAGGGCTGCTGCGTGCATCTGGCGGACAGGATCGCCTATATCAACCACGACATCGACGACGCCATCCGCGCAGGCGTGATCCGGGAGAAAGATCTGCCCGCGCATGCGATCCGCCTGCTGGGCAGCACGCACGGCGAGCGCGTGGGCACGATGATCTCAAGCGTCATCCGGCATTCGCAGGATACGGACGATGCGGCGATGGAGCCGCACGTCTGGGAAGCGCTGCTTGAGCTGCGGCGGTTCATGTTTGACCGCGTGTATTCGCGCGACTGGGCCAACGACGAGAGCAGAAAAACGCATCACATCATCACCGAGCTTGTCGGATATTATATGGATCATCCGGGACAGATGCCAAACGAGTATCTGGAAATCGCCTACAGGGAAGGAACGCAGCGCGGCGTATGCGATTATGTCGCCTGCATGACGGACGCGTACGCGGTCAAGACATACCAGAAACTGTTTATTCCGCCGTTTTTTGACGGAATTGGTTGAAAACCGCGATTTTTGTGCGAAAAAAATGCATGTCGGTTGCAGGAATGTGCCCGATTGCGGCGAAAAAGAGTAGGACGGAAAAGGCTGAAGGCGGTGAAGGGTGTTGGCGGGCAGATTTCCACAGAGCTTTATGGATGAACTGCGGGAGAGAGCCGACATCGTCACGGTGGTCTCCCGGTATGTTCAGCTGACGCCAAAGGGCGGGCGTTACTGGGGTCTTTGTCCGTTCCACGGGGAGAAAACGGCTTCCTTTTCCGTCAATCCTCAGCGGCAGATGTATTACTGCTTTGGCTGCCATGCCGGCGGCAGCGCGCTCAATTTTGTGATGGAAATGGAGCGCCTGGAGTTCCGGGATGCGGTGAAGCTGCTGGCCGAGCAGGTGCACATGGAGGTGCCCGAGCTGGTCGGCGGACGCGAGGATGCGGTAAGCAAGACGGAGAAGGAGCGCATATACGAGGCCAACAGGCAGTGCGCGCGCTTTTTCCACAGCCAGATCTGGAAGCAGGAAAACGCGCAGGTGCTTTCCTATCTGTATAACCGCGGGCTGGACGACGCGACAATCCGGCTCTTTGGCCTGGGCTCGACGCCGCCAAGGAGCGACGGCGCGACGGCACATCTGCGGGAAATGGGCTTTACAGACGACGAGCTCGTGCGCGCGGGCATATCGGTGCGCAGGGACGGCCGGGTATACGACATGTTCCGCCAGCGGGCGATCTTTCCGATCATCGATGTGCAGGGGCGCGTGCTCGGCTTTGGCGGGCGCGCGCTGGGCGACGCGAAGCCCAAGTACCTCAATACGGGCGATACGCCGGTGTTCAACAAGCGGCTGGGCGTCTTTGCTGCAAACCTGCTCAGGAAGCAGCGCGGACTCAGGCGGGTGATCCTGGTCGAGGGATACATGGATGTGATCGCGCTGACGCAGGCTGGGCTGCCGGGCGTCTGCGCGACGCTGGGCACGGCGCTGACCATCGAACAGGCGCGTCTGCTGAAGCGATATGCGCCGGAAATCTGGGTATCCTACGACGGCGACGCCGCGGGACAAAACGCCATTCTGAGGGCGCTGGATATCTTTGACGAGGAGGGAATCCGCGCGAAGGTGCTGGATTTCCCCGGGGGAAAGGATCCGGATGAGTTTATCAGGGAATACGGCGTTGAGGCTTTGGAAAACCTTGAGCCGATGGAAGCCGTTTCCTACAGGATGAAGCAGGAGAAGGGAAAGCACGATCTCTCCACCCAGGAGGGAAGGACGGCTTACGCGATCGCCTGCGCCCGGTATCTTTCGAAGGTGAAAGAGCCGGTGGAGCTTGAAAACCACGTGCGCCAGCTGATGCTGGCAACGGGCTTTGACCGCGACGTGCTGCTGGCGCAGATCGGCAGGACGGAAATGATTGCGCAAAGCAGGCGGCCTGTGTACCGCAGCGCCGCGCGGCCGCTGGAGGAGAAAAACGAGGGCGTCGCCCTTGGCGCAGCCGAGGCGGAAAAGCTGCTGCTGCGGCTTTTGTGCGAGGGGCGCGTCGAGGCGGGCACCGTGACGCCGGAGGATTTTATCTCGCCGGAGAGGCGCGGTCTGGCGGAAAAGCTGCTCTCGGGCATGTCGCCCGCCGCCATCCTTGAGGAGATTGCGGACGAGGGGCAGCGCGCGCGCGCAGCCAGCGTGCTCAGCGGAGAGAGCAGGGCGGAAAACGACGATGAACTGCGCATGGCGGGTGACTGCCTGCGCGTGCTGCATGAGAGCCGGATTGCGGAAAAGATCGAAGCGCTCAGGCAGGAAATGTTGCATCTTCAGGGAGAAGACAAGCGCAAAACGCTATTGAAGATACAGGAACTGACGAAGGAAAGGCAGAAGGCCGGAAGAAAGGAATGACTGCTCATGGCACTGACACGTGAACAGGCGCAGCAGAAGGTGAAAGAGATCCTCGATCTTGCGCGCAATGAGAAGAAGACGTTCTCTTACCAGGAAGTGATGAATAAGCTCAGCGAGCTGGACATCGACGCGGAAGCGATCGATGCGGTCTTTGAGACGCTTGAGGCTGAGGGGATCAGCGTGGTGAGCGTTTCCGACGACGAGGCCGGCGCCGCTGCGGCGGAGGCCGTGGAGCCGGAACTGGATCTGTCCGTGCCGGAGGGCATCAGCATTGACGACCCGGTGCGCATGTATCTCAAGGAGATCGGCAAGGTGCCGCTGCTGACGGCGGACGAGGAAATCGATATCGCGAAAAAGATGCTCGAGGGCGGTCCGGAAGCAGAGGCAGCCAAGAAGAAGCTGGCCGAGGCCAACCTTCGTCTGGTCGTCTCCATCGCCAAGCGCTATGTCGGCCGCGGCATGCTGTTCCTCGATCTGATCCAGGAGGGCAACCTCGGTCTGATCAAGGCGGTCGAGAAGTTTGACTGCACCAAGGGCTTTAA
>JAFQOY010000047.1 GCA_017412025.1 Clostridia bacterium
CATGACCGGGCGCATCGCGCTGGCCTATATGCGCGACCGTTCCTCCGGCTCGGGTGATTTCAGCCGGACGCAGCGGCAGCGCAAGGTGGTCAGCCAGCTGTTTGACAAGTGCCGTGAGCTTTCGCTGATGGAGCTTATCGGTGTGTATAATCAGGTGTCCTCCGGCATGAAGATGAGCCTGTCGGCAATGGATATCCTCGGCGCGATGAGGAGCGGATACGGCCTGATCACCGACGGCGCGGACTTTGTGGAGCATCACATTCCCAGCGGCGGTACATATTCCTATGGCACGGTGGGCGACGGTTCCTCTGCGCTTGAAGTGCGATGGAAAAGCAACCGCAGGAGCTTCCACGAGCTGCTTGACAACCCGTAATGAAGACCGATACACAGAATAAGGATGAAACCATGAAGAACGCGAGATTCTTTGTTTTCCTGCTCAGCTTTCTGGCGCTGGCGCTGACGGCGACGGTCTGCCTGGGCGAGGTGCTGGTTCTGTCCCAGTTTGAGGGCGGAGAGCCGCCTGCAGCCGAAACATGGGAGGACGCCGTCTTTGAGACGCGCAAGTGGTATGAGCGCGAGGATGGAACGGACTGGCGCATACAGGAAGACGGTTCTGTCATTGTGACGATTTCTGCCACGGGCGACGTGACCATCGGCGGCGACACGCGCAAGCGCAGCAAGAGCATCTTTGACAAGCAGCTCGAGCAGGAACCCTCCGGGCTCAGCTTTCCGCTTGAAAATGCGAGGTCCATCTTTGAGGCGGACGATATGACGCTGGTCAATTTCGAGGGTACGCTCACCACGACGAAGAGCGCGACCAAGAATTCCTTCTCCTTCGCCGCTCCGCCGGAATACGTGCAGGTGCTCACCTCCGGCAGTGTTGAGGCCGTCTCCCTTGAAAACAACCACATCATGGATCACGGCAAAAAGGGCTACGAGGAGACCTGCAGCGTGCTTGCGGGCGCAGGCATTGCCTACAGCGGGCATCTGGGTTCCTCCGTCTATACGACGGAGACGGGCGTGAGCATCGGCATGCTTTCCTACCAGACGTTCAACGGGAACTATGCCAACATCTATGCCTCCATCGAGGGAGACATACAGGCGCTGCGCGACGCGGGCTGCCATCTGGTGATCGTCTCCTATCACTGGGGCGATGAGAAGGACTATGTGCCCAACGAGCGTCAGGTGCCGCTCGGACGCACGACGATTGACGCGGGCGCAGATCTGGTCATCGGCCATCACAGCCACCGCATCAATCCGATTGAGGAATACAAGGGAAAGTATATCTGCTATTCGCTGGGCAATTTCTCCTTTGCCGGCAACATCCGGCCGGACGACATGGACACCTATATCTTCCAGCAGCGCTTCAGGATTTATCCGGATACGGGCGTGGTGGAAGACGAGGGCTTCCGCATCATTCCCTGCTCGATTTCCTCGCAGGAGGACGTCAACGATTTCAAGCCTACGCCCATGGACGCGGAGCGCGCGGCCGGCGTTGTGGAACGGCTGATCGGGCTTAATGCCAAATTCGAAAAGAACCACAAAAAGACGGGCGTGATTGCGGTCGGGGATTATCCGACTGAATGGACGACGCAGTACTGATACCATCATTCAAGCGGGCGCTGCCCGCTTTTTTCAGCCATGGAGGAAAGAGCATGAGCCAGAAAACGGATGCGCTGTACGCGCTTTGCGCACAGGCGCAGGGAAAGGGACGCCTGGTGATCACCGGCCACGACCGAGCGGATGTGGATTCCGCGGTCAGCTGCGTGCTGATGCAGCGGCTGCTTGCAGCGTGGGGCATGGATGCGGAGATTGTGCTCTTTGAGCCGGACCGGCAGTCAAGGCGCGTCATGGCACGCTTTGGCATGGACGCTGCGGCGCTGCAGGGGCAGACGGAGGAAGGCGACCGTCTGATCCTCGTGGATCATCACCAGACGCTGCACGCGGGTCATGTGATCGCCTGCGTGGATCACCATCCGACGGATTATCCGCCGGCGTTCCCGTATGTGCTGCTGGAGGCGTCCGGCGCGTGCGCGGTGATGGTTCTGAGGCTGATGCAGGAGGCTGGCGTTCCGGTGACGGAGGAGGACGAGCGTCTGGCCGTCACGGCGCTGTATCTGGACACGATTGCCCTGCGCAGCGCGAAGATCACGCCGGAGGAAGCGGCATGGGGCAGGGCGCAGGCCGCGCGCCTGGGGCTTGACGAAAGCTGGCTGTGCCGGGAGGGCATGGGCCTTCGGGATATGACGCTGCCGCCGCAGGAGCTTGCGATGCTGGGCAGAAAGGTCTATGACTTTGGCGGAAAGCGCGTCTTGTCCACCTATGTGCAGACGGACGCGATGACGCCGGAGAGGCTGGAGGCGATTCTGTCCGTCATCAGGGAAGAGATTGTGAAGGAGAAGGCGGCGCTGTGGGTGTATCTGGTGCATGATCCCGTGCGCATGCGCACGACGGAGTATGACATTGCGCCTGACGGGAAGATAATGAAAACAGACTATGGATTTCTGGCCTCGCGGGGCAAGGACGTGATGCCGCGCGTGGAGAGGACGATGAGAGAGGAGGCGCGCGCATATGGCGATGATGCCGCAGGCGCTGACAGCCGCGCTTGAGCAAATCACGGACGCGTATGACGGCGCGGGGCTTGAACGCGACGCGAAAACGATCAGTGAAAACTACCGCATGCGGACCGGAAAGGGCGAACGCCTGCTGACGCAGGAGCGCGAGGCGGCGGCCTATGCGGCCTCGCGCATGCCGGCGACGTTTGCCGCGGCGCGCGCTGCGCTTGAGGAGGCGATGAATGCTTCCGGATGCGAGGTGCGCACGCTGCTTGACTGCGGCGCGGGCACGGGCGCGGCAAGCTGGGCTGCGCAGGAACTGCTGAATCTTGACGCAATCACCTGCCTTGAGCGGGAGGCGGCCATGCGCAGCGTGGGCAGCCGCCTGATGGCGCAGGGCGGCGGCGCGCTCCCGGATGCAAGATGGGAAAACTGGGATGTGACGGAGGATAAACCTCTGCCGCAGGCGGATCTGGTGATCGAGGGATACATGCTCGGCGAGCTCAGAGAGGAGCTTCGGCTGGCCGCTGCGCGCAGGCTGTTTGCCGCTGCGGGAAAAATGCTGGTGCTCGTTGAGCCGGGCACGCCGCAGGGCTATGCCAATCTGGCTGCCGTGAGGGCGGATCTGGTCTCCCTTGGCGCGCATGTGGCGGCTCCCTGTCCCTCCGGCAGCGCATGCTGCCCGATGCGGGAGGGGGACTGGTGTCACTTTTCTGTGCGCGTGCAGCGTACAAAACTGCATAAGGCGCTCAAGGGCGGCGACGCGCCGTATGAGGATGAAAAATACGCATATCTGGCGCTGACGAAGGAGCCGCCGGCTGCGCCGTGTGCGGCGCGCGTGCTGCGCCATCCGCTGATTGCGCCGGGAAAAATCACGCTGACGCTGTGCAGCGGCGGGGAAAAGAACATGCGCGCGGTCACCAAAAAAGACCCGCTGTGGAAGCGGGCCAGAAAGATCAGCGCAGGGGAGCGTCTGGATTGAGGAATATCAGAGCTTTTCGTATAGCCCCGCATGCCGGAGCGCGGGACGGACAGCGGAAAGCAGAATGGGCGCGACGATGAAGGCAAAGACGGCGTTGATCATGCTGCCGGGCAGCTTGGTGAGCATCTTCGCGGTCACGGCGTCAAGCGGCAGGCCGTCGATGAACTGGCCGGCGATGAACGTCTTGAGCATGTAGAGCGCGACGTAAGTGAGTGAGCCGAGCACGCTGCCCAGGATGATCTTTGCGTGATCCGCGGCGTCGGGGCGGTCTTTTCTGGCGGCATGATAGCCGATCAGGCCGGCGACGGCGGCAATGGCGCCCTTGTTGACAAAGGTGATGATGCACTCTGCGCCCCATCCGGCGACGATATCGTACAGCCCGGACCCCAGACCTGCGGCCAGAAAACCGGAGGCAGGCCCAAAGAGCAGACCGCACAGCGCGCACAGCGCGTTGGTCATGTGCAGCTGCGTGCCCATGAACGGAATGCGCAGATAGTTGACGACGAAGACGATGGCAGCCATCAGGCCGATGAAGCAGATTCTGAACGTCTTGTTGCGGCTGTTTGACATGAAAAGGACTCCTTTCGGGCGCTGCAGTTCAGCATTGCGGGGCGCATGTGCTTTGAATAGGGGTATTATAGCATGAACTGGCCTGATGTAAAGGGCCAGTTTTTGATTATTGCACCATGCCAGATTTGTGCTGATGCAGGCGTTGAGCGGCGGGAGGAAATATGCTATAATGATAGAATCGAATTGGATCCAAGGAGGATCGCCATGAAGCGGATTGAGGACAGGGCGTTTGTTTCTGCAGGAATGACGCTTTTGTATTTTGCTGTGCAGGCGGTATTTATGCATGCACAGCTTGCCTATGCGGCGGACTGGGCGCAGGCGCTGGGTCTTTCGGCGATGTATACGCTGGTATACGGCGGCTTTGTGGCCGTATATGCGCGGCTGCAGAAGCCCGAAAGGAAGGAGCTGCTGTTTACCGGATTGCTGGCTGCGGCGGCGATGCTGGCACGCGTGGCCATGCTCGATTTTGTCACGGCGGATTACCGCGCGTTTCTCTCCGGCTGGATTGAGGCGTTCCGCCAGGGCGGGGCGAGGATGCTGGCTGAGAACGTGGGCGACTATAACCTGATCTATCAGTATTTTCTGCTGATTGTCTCCAGGCTGCCGTTTAAGGATCTGTACATGATCAAGTGGTTCTCCGTGGCGTTTGACTACGCTCTGGCGCTTGGGATGATGCGTGCTGCGGGGCACTACGGCGGAGAGAAGGCGAAACTGCCCGTGCTCGCGCTGATGCTGGTCATCCCGACCGTGCTCCTTGACGGCGCATGCTGGGGGCAGTGCGACAGCGTGTATGTGTTTTTCATCGTGATGAGCCTGTATTTTCTGGAGACGGACAGGCCGTTTTTTTCCGCGGCGATGCTCGCCGTATCCTTTGCCTTCAAGCTGCAGACGATTTTCTTCTTTCCGATCGTGCTGCTGGGGCTGATCCATGGGCGGTATAAGCTGCGCCATGCGGCGGTGTTTGCGCTGACATATGTGCTGACGCTGGCTCCGGCCGTGCTGTGCGGCAGGCCGCCGCTGGATGCGCTGATGGTGTATGTCAATCAGTCGATGAACCAGTATTATCACCGGCTGGTGTACGGCGCGCCGAACCTGTACATCTTTTTCCCGCTGATGGAGCTTAATACCAAGCCTGCCTTCACATGGCTGCGCAATATCAAGGGGATCGATGCGGACGGGTTGAGCGAGTACCTTGACATGGATCTTTTCCCGGATCTGCAGCATGCGGCGCTGTATGCCTGCGTGATGCTGACGCTGATCCTGGTGATCTACTGGCTGATGCATTACAGAGAGGTCACGCCGGATATGACGCTTGACATGGCGCTGCTGTTTGCCATCTTCCTGCCGTTTGTGATGCCGAAGATGCATGAGCGCTACTACGCGCTGGCGGATATGCTCTCCGTGCTCTACGCCGTCAGGCACAGGAACCGCAGGTTTATGCCGCTGCTGGTTGTCGGCGCGTCGTTTTTCAGCTATCTGCCCTATCTCACGCGGCAGCATGCGGTCGATTTCAGGGTATACGCGCTGATGATGCTTGCCGCGCTTGTGATTGTCGCGCGCGATGTGCTTGGAAAGATGCGCGCAAACCGTGCGGCGCTTGCGAAGGGAGGCGCGTGCTGATGGCTGAAAAGATGCTGACGAGGCTGAATGCGCTTGACGAGCGTCTGGGCCGATATAGCCTGCCGCTGGGGGCGCTGCTTGCGCTGCTTTTAAGCGGCGCGCTGGCGGTGTATAACGTTTCCTCCGGCCCGCTGCACAACCTCAACGACATCGGCACATGGAGCAGCCGCGCGCTGTTTATCGCAATGACGGCCTGCGTCCATGCCGCCGTGCTGCTGCTTTGCGCATGGCTGTACAGAGGGCGTTTTTCCCGGCTTGCGCTGCGGCAGATGATCCTCACCGCAGGCATGTACATCATGCTCATCGCCATCAACCAGAAGACGTATGCATATGTAAAAGGCATACAGCCGCTGGTGCGCGCGATGGATACGCAGGGGCTTGCGGCGATGGCGGGTTATGAAACCAATCTTTCCGCGCCTGCGATGACGCTTTTGTATCTCGTCACGCGCGGCCCGGTATACGATATGTATCTGGTGAAGCTGCTGTGCATCGGCTGCGTGCTGGCGCTTTCTGTGCTCGCCGCGTGGGCGGCGGACCGCGCCGGGTTCGGCCTGCGCACGGAGGCGCTGATGACGCTGTGCGCCATCCTGCCGCAGGCGTTTATGAACGCGGCCTGCAGCGCGCAGATGGAAACGGCGGGCGTATGCCTGCTGGGCATTTCTCTGGCGCTCATGTATGCCGCAAGGCCCAGGCCGATGGCCGCCCTGCTCTGCTATGGCGCGGCGTGCGCGCTCTGCGGCGCGTGCCTGTATGCGCTGCCGGTTTATGGGGTCTGTCTGTGCAGCAGAAAAGTGAAGGGAAAGCACTTTGGCGCCGCAGCGCTGGTGCTGCTTACGCTCTGCCTGCCCGCTGTGTTTGCCGGCGTGCCGGCGGGGGAGGCGCTTTCAAGCCTGCTGCGCGCCAATCTGGGCACGCCTGCATATGCGTCCGGCGCGCCGAATGTGATGAGCTTCATCGCGCGCCCCGTGATGGAGCAGACGCCGGAGTATGCGTCCATGCTGCGCCATCTGCCGGAGCTTGACGCGCTGGCGAACGCCCAGCAGGACTACACGCCGGATCACTATGTGTGGATCGCGCGCGGCTTTACGCTTGCTGCGCTGGCGATGTACATGGGCGTGACGGCGCTGCTGCTGAAAAAAAGGGATGGGGATACCCTGCGCAGCGCGATGGCGCTTGCGCTCGCCGGCCTGCTGGCATGCCCGGGCGTTTCAAGCGGCGCGTGGCTGGCGCTGGATCTGATGTGCCTGTGGGCGATTGTCTCGCGCAGGGATCTGCGGCTACCAGCCTGCATGGCGCTCTTTGCCACAGCGGGCGCGTCGTGCTATCCGATGACGGAGGAGACGATGCTGCCGATGGCTGCGGCGGCGGGGCTTTGTCTGCTGGCGCTGTGCTGTCTGCTGGGTGTGTTTGATGTGCACGGAGAGGAGGACGCGCAGGGATGAACGAGGCGAAAAAGGCGCGCCTGAGGGTCGTGTCGCTGATGCGCGATCCGTACGGCGATAAAAACGAGATTAAAAATGCGCACGTCGGCACATGCCTTGACGACGGAGAAGAAGTGACGCTTGAATACGACGACGTGCAGGATGGCGAACGTGCGCATATCACGCTGCGCGCCGCGCAGGGGCGCGCGGAGATGGTGCGCAAGGGCATGACCAGCGCAAGGCTCGTCTTTCTGCCGGGGCAGCGCACGAGCAGCGCCTATGTGACGATGTACGGCGAGATCCCGGTGATGGTGGAGACTCGTCAGGTCATCGTCGCCAGAGCGCAGAACGGGGGCGACCTCCTGCTCAACTATGACGTATATGTTGGCGGAGAGATGACGGCGAGAACGGAGCTGCGCGTGACATGGCGGATCTGACGGCTCATGCGCTGCGCGATGCGGCGCGGGACGCGATGACCAGCAGCGGCGCGCGCGGGTTTATGCGCTTTGCAAAGCAGGGAAATGCGCTGCTGGCGACGGACGCCATCCGGCGCGCGCCGGACGGCGGCAGGGCGCTTGAGCAGGCGCTTTCGGCGCAGGGCTTTGTCTGCTCGCAGAGCAGGGGGCTGCTGCATATCGCGCCCGGGGATGAATGCGTCCGCGCGCTTGTCCGGCATATTCCCCCGCTGCAGATATGCTGGGAGAATAAGCTGCATCCGGCGCAGGCGCTGGCGGCGCGCTGGGCGGCGCAGCCGCCCATGCCGTTTACGGAGGCCGGGCGGCAGCTTGTAATGGATACGCTTCGGCTGACGGGTTTGCCGGGCTGCAATGTGATGGAGGAACTGGGCGCGCTGCGCGCGCAGGCGGCTGTGATGCTGCGCACGGGCGACCGCAGCGGCATGTATGAGGCAGGGAGAGTCCTGTCTGAGTGGTGCCTGAGGGAGGAATGAACATGAAGCTTGAATGGATCGGACACGCATGCTTTCGCATGACGGCACAGGACGGTACGACGGTGATTACAGACCCGTATGACAGGAGCGTGGGCATCGACATGATTCCGCTGAAAGCGGATCTGATCACGATGAGCCACGAGCACCATGACCACAACGAAACGTGCATGATCGAAGGAGATCCCGTGATCGTGCACGGGCCGGAGCTGGCCTGTGTGGGCAGCGTGACGGCGCGGGCGGTGGATTCGTACCACGACGACGCGCAGGGCGCAAAGCGCGGCAGGAATTTCATCCGCATCTTTGAGATCGACGGTCTGAAGGTCGTGCACATGGGTGATCAGGGCTGCATGCCTGATGAAGACGCGCTGGAGGCAATCGACAGCGCGGACGTCATGCTGATTCCCGTCGGCGGCACATACACCGTGGATGCGGAGGAAGCGAAGGCGATCGTTGAGGCGGCGAGACCGAAGTGCGTCGTGCCGATGCATGTGAAGACCAAGCGCTGCCCGTATCCGATTGCGCCGGTCACGGAGTTCCTTCGCGTGATGGGCGCAGAGGATGCGTCTGCGTATGACGTGATCGAGCTTGCCGAAGGGCATGTGCCCGGCGGCGTGCTGCTGATGCAGCCGAAGGCGGATGCGCTGTGCTGACGCTGACCGGTGCGCAGGCGCGGCGCTTTATGCTGCTGCACCACGGGCTGCTGGGTGAATACCGTTTCATTGGCAAAGAGGGTGCGCTCGATTTTGTGCGGCAAGCCGGGTGTATTCAGTTTGATCCGGTGGATGCATGCGGAAAGAATGCGGAACTGACGCTGTTTTCCCGTGTGAAGGGCGCATCCAGAGAAATGCTGGCGGAAATGCTCTATCGCGACAGGTCGCTTGTCGATTATCCGGATAAGATGCTTTCGATTTTTGCGGTGGAGGATTGGCCGTATTTTGCGCGGCTTCGTGAGGCAGCCCGTGCATGCGGCAGGCAGTTTGAGGGGCTTTCGCAGCTGGAAGAGCTGGCGCGGGAGCATATCCGGCTGCATGGGCCGACGGATTCGGACAGTCTGCCTGTTCAGGGAGAGATTGAGTGGCATTCGGCAATCCACTGGAGCGGCAGCTGGCATGGAAAGAGCAATGCAGCGCGTTCGGTGCTTGAACAGCTGTATTCGTCGGGAGAGCTGGTTATCCATCACAAGAAGGGAACGCGGAAGTCCTATGATCTGGCGCAGCGCCATATTCCGGCGGAAATTCTGCATGCAGAGGATCCGGCTTCAGACGAGATGGAACACATTGCGTGGAAGGTTCTCAGGCGCATAGGCGCGGTCGGCCTGCTTTGGAACAGACCGTCGGACGCGTGGCTTGGAATCTGGAACTTTGATGCGAAGGCGAGGAATGCTGCGTTTGATGTGCTGGCGGCCCGCGGGGAGATCTTTCCCGTTCAGGTGGAAGGCGTAAAGGGCGTGCTTTACTGCAGGGAGCGGGACCGGGAAACGCTGAACCGGGCGATGAGCGGCGAGGCGCTGAAGGCCCGCTGTGAAGCGATTGCGCCGCTTGATCCGATGATGTGGGACAGAAAGCTGATCAACGTTCTGTTCGGATTTTCCTATTCATGGGAAATATACACGCCTGCTCCGAAGCGGAAATACGGGTATTATGTGCTTCCGCTTCTGTACGGAGAGCGCTTTGCGGGGCGCGTGGAAGCGGTTCGGGATGAAAAGGCGCAGATGCTTCGCATAAAGCATATCTGGTATGAGCCGGGCGTCAGGCGGACGAAAAAGCTGGATGCAGCTGTCAGGGGAACGCTGCGCAGGCTGGCGCGGTTTAATGGCTGCAAAGAAGCGGTATATGAGCAATAAGCAAAGAGACCGGATGATATGTCCGATCTCTTTTTTGATGCAGATGTGTTTTACGCAATCACCGTACAGTACCTGTGCGTATCCACGCGGATATCGGGATGGCTGACGATGTAATCGATCATCGCGTCGGCAACGTCGGTCTGCACGTCGGCGAGCACCTTCTGCCCGACGAGGAAATCGTAGTCGCCTGCTCCGCTTGAGCGGTAGCTGTTGATGCACACGCTGACGGTTTCATCCTCCGTCATCTCGCGTCCGCCGATGCGGATGCTGGCAATGCGGCTGCCGAGCGGCTTTGTCGTGTCGATGGTGTAATCGACGCCGGAGAAGTAGTCGTAATTGTAGTGCTGAACCTTGGGACGCAGGAACGAATCGGCGATGACCAGATTTCCCTGTTCGTCGCGGTCAAAGTACTCGGCGGAGCGCTCCATGTACTGCCTGAGCTGCACGCGGTTCATCTCCAGCACGACGAGCGTGTTGGTGTAGATATAGGTGGATACGACGTCGCGGATGGTGACGGTCTGGGGAAGCCCGGCGAATTCATTGGGCAGGGCGCAGGCGGAGATCTGCGCGCCGGAGGCGGCAAGCTGCACGGTGTTGATGAAGTTGGCCAGCGGACTGCCGTGCACGGCGCTGTGCAGGTGATCCTCGGGGTCAAGCGCGATGTCGAGTTTCCCGGCGGGGGTGTCGAGCCACTGCTGTACGCGCGCCTGAAGCGGCGCGAGCAGCGCGGCGGCCTGCTCAAGCGGCTCGCCGCAGGCGGGAAGGATTTCGCTTGTGATCGCCTTGCTTCCGTCCTCGCGCACGGTGACGCTTACGGCGCAGGCGTGCGGCGCGCGGTAGGCTGGCTGGACGAGATAGCTGTTTTTGTATGCTCTGCCGCTGAGGGGAATGTGCTGGTGACCGGTGAGCACGAGGTCAAAGTCGAGCTCCTCGCAGATGCGGCAGGCTTCGTTTTCCGTGCTCTGCGTCAGGCGCTTTCCGGTGTCCAGGTCGCATTCAAATCCGCCGTGATAAACGAGCACGGTGACGTCGCACTGTGGACGGATTTCATCGAGAATCCGCTTCAGGACGGGAACCGGCTCCTCGATGACGAGCTTTTTGACCGTCTCGGGGTTTTCCCAGACGCGGACGTGGTGCGTGCACGCGCCCACCAGGCCGACGCGCAGCCCGTTTTCAAGCGCATGGACGGCATACGGCGCAATGGGCAGGCGGCCTTCCCTGTCGCGGATGTTGCAGCACAGGCAGAGCGCGTCAAGATTGGTGAGATAGTCGTAAAGCGCGTCAACGCCGTTGTTGAAGTCGTGGTTGCCCAGCGTCACAAAGTGATAACCGGCCAGATTCATCATGGCGGCAAAGGGGTTTGCGCCATACGCGCTGTCTGTCAGGCATGCGCTCTGCTCCTGCGCGTTCAGGCGGTAATACAGGTTGGTCATCGGCGAGCCCTGCAGCGTGTCGCCGCCGTCGATGATCAGCGTATTGCCGTCGTGAGGAAAGGCGGAGGCCAGCTTCATCAGGCCCATGTCGCGCACCTGCATGTCCGCATAGGTGGTGGGGTAGAGATAGCCGTGCGTATCGGAGGTGAAGCGGATATCAAGCGTTCGGTTCATCAATCAATCACCCTGAATTCAGAATAAAAGCCCCATTCGGCCTCCGCCCGCGGGCGGAGGCGATGGGGCGGTGCGCCTTATTGACCGCGCGTCAGTTTGGCGCGGATCTTCGTGGAGAGGAACTCGATGATCAGCATCAGCACGACCATGCCGCACAGATAGGCGCCGACCATGCTCCAGCGGCTGGAATTGATGCACTGCACCAGCGCCGCGCCGATGCCGCCCGCGCCGACGATGCCCAGCGTGGTGGCGTCCTTGACGTTGATGTCAAAGCGGTAGATGACGGTGGAGATGAAGTTCGGGATGATCTGCGGCAGGATACCGCAGCGGATTTTCTGGAAGGCG
>JAFQOY010000048.1 GCA_017412025.1 Clostridia bacterium
CGACCGCTGCGTGGGCATGGCGGCGAACATGATCGGCGTTAGAAAGCGGATTATCGCGGTGGATATCGGCATGATGCACATGGCGATGCTCAATCCGGTGATCGTCAGAAGGAGCGGCGCATATGAGACCGAAGAGGGCTGCCTGTCGCTGCCAGGCGTGAGGAAGACAACGCGGTATCGAACCATCGAGGTGGAATTTGCGGATCTGGAGATGAAGCGTCGACGGATGACGTTTGAAGGATTTACGGCGCAGATCATCCAGCATGAGGTCGATCACTGCGACGGGATTCTGATCTGAGCCTTTGCATCAGGGCGGATGCGCAAGGGAAAAGCAAATGACCGTCGACATTCTTCGGCGACGGTTTTTCTGCGGGGAAGAAGCTTTTCTCTTGTACAAAGCGTACAAAAGCGGTATAATGAACTGTACAAACATCACCGAATATCGATTGAATTGGAGGAGATACCCATGAAGGACTGCAACTGCGGCTATTGCATGCGCGGCGAACTGCTGGGCGCCTTTGGCATTCACATCTGTGATCTGGACGTCAGTTCCCTGATCCTCTTCAAAGAGCAGAGCCATCCGGGCCGCTGCATCGTGGCCTATAAGGACCACGTCAGTGAGATCGTCAACATCAGCGACGAGGAGCGCAACGCGTATTTCGCCGACGTCAACCGTGCGGCAAAGGCCATCCATGCGGCGTACGCGCCCAAGAAGATCAACTACGGCGCTTACGGCGATACCGGCTGCCACCTGCACTTCCATCTCGTGCCCAAGTACGAGGGTGAATTCGAGTATGGCGGCGTGTTCGCGATGAACCCCGGCCAGACCTATCTGACCGACGAACAGTATGCCGGGATGATCGAGAAGATCAAAGCGAATCTGTAATCCTGCTGTGCAGCCAGCCTTCCTGAAAGGGAAGGCTTTTCTCTTTGCGCAGAGACGTGAACAAAATCAGCGATCTGGCCTGCACGCCGGAAGGGTATGTGCAGAGGAAATAGCGAGCCTGCACGCTGCGCTTGAGGAGGACGCGGCGTGTTTTTTCTGCGGGTCAGCGCTGTAAAATGGACAGACGTTTGTTTTTCCGCTAGACTGTATGTACATTGGCCTGCTCACGAAAGTATCGGAACATATAAACCGGGAGGATTCAGATGAATATTCTGGTGACGCTTGACCGCAATTATCTTCAGCCGCTGTCTGTAATGCTCTGCTCGCTGCTGCTGTGCCATCCGGGAGAAGCGTTTG
Organism: Clostridia bacterium; assembly: GCA_017412025.1. Next base: position 1,244 of record JAFQOY010000048.1, read on the forward strand.
ACGTCTTCGTCATTTCAAGCGATCTGACGCGAGAGGATATGGCGGAGATCGACGGCCTGTGCGCATGCTTTGGCGCGCGGCTGCATCTGGTTGCTGTGGATGAAACGTGCTTTGAACATGCGCCTACGCTGCGCTATTATTCCAGGGCGATGTATTATCGGCTGCTGGCGGCTCAGCTGCTGCCAAAGCATCTTGAAAGGATACTGTATCTGGATCCGGATGTGCTGGTCATCGGTTCCCTTCGTGCGCTGTATGACATGGATATGGGCGATATGCTCTATGCGGCGGCGATGCATGAGGGACTGATTAACCTTTCCGGCCCGGTCAACCAGATCCGACTGCAGAATTTTGATACGAAGGCGTATTACAATTCCGGCGTACTGCTGATGAACCTTCCCGCCATCCGTGAGAGCGTGCATGGGGAGGATATTTTTGCCTATGTGAAGGAAAACCGGAACATCCTGATTCTGCCGGATCAGGATGTGCTTAACGGGCTGTACGGCGCGCGCATCCTTGCGCTTGACGAGACGCTTTACAATTACGATGCAAGGAAGTACAATGAATACCTGATCGCCAGCCAGGGCGAACGGGATATGAAATGGGTGATGGGGAATACCGCGATTCTGCACTTCTGCGGCAAGACAAAGCCATGGAAGAAAAACTGCCGGACACGGTTTACATCACTGTACAGGCATTACATGCGTCTGACGCAGATATACATGAGAGGAACGCGGCAAACCATCTTGTGCGAAAGAGGGAATGAATGTGGATGAGGAAGGCCTGTCTCTGATATCAAAAGGAAAAAAGGGATTCTGGAGCATCGTATTCAGCCGTACCGGTATTGTCGCTGTGCTGTTTTTGCTGCAGATTTTTATGGTCTTTGCGCTGTTTCGCTGGTTTGCGGCGTATGCGCTGCATTTTTACGGGCTGGTGATTGCCATCAATTTCGTGATGGTGATTGCCCTGATCAACAGCCGCCATGAACCGACGGCCAAGATTACATGGCTGATCGTTCTGCTGGTGATGCCGGTGTTCGGCGCGCTGCTGTATCTGTATACGCAGAGCGACGTAGGCCACCGGGCGGTCAAGTTCCGTCTGCAGCAGCTGGAAAAGCGGGGCAGAGGCATGATCCAGCAGGATGAAAAGGTCATGGAGGCGCTTGAAGCGCAGAACCCCGGCACGGCGGCGCTGGTGCGCTATATGTCGCGCAGCGGCTGCTATCCTGCGTTTGACAGGACGAGGGTGACCTATTTTTCCCAGGGCGAGGACAAATGGGAGCGCATGATCATGGCGCTGGAATCGGCGAAGGATTTCATCTTTATGGAATACTTCATCATCGAGGAGGGCGCGATGTGGGGCAGAATTCTGGAGATTCTGGCGCGCAAGGCGAAGGAGGGCGTGGAGGTACGCGTGATGTACGACGGCATGTGCGAATTTTCGCGCCTGCCGGGGGATTATCCCGCGCGGCTGAGGAAGCTGGGCATCCGCTGCAAGGTGTTTGCGCCGCTGTCGCCGATGCTCTCCACGCATTACAATTACAGAGACCACCGAAAGATTCTGGTTGTGGACGGACTTACGGCGTTTACAGGCGGCGTGAATCTGGCGGACGAGTACATCAACCGCATCAAGCGTTTCGGTCACTGGAAGGATACAGCCGTGATGCTTGAGGGAGAGGCAGTCAGAAGCTTTACGATGATGTTTCTGCAGATGTGGCACCTGAGCGAACGCCAGCAGCCATATGACCGGTATCTGAATGTGCCGCAGGTTCCTGCTGAGGGGAGCGGATTTGTGATCCCGTATGCGGACTGCCCGCTTGACGATGACAAGCTCGGCGAACGCGTGTATCTGGATATCCTCAACCGAGCGCGCAGGTATGTGCACATCATGACGCCGTATCTGATTCTGGATCATGAGCTGGAGGATGCGCTTTGCTATGCGGCGCAGAGGGGCGTGGAGGTGAAGCTGATTCTGCCCGGCGTGCCGGATAAGCGGATCCCCTATGCGCTGGCGAAGACGTACTATCCTGCGCTGCTGGAGGCCGGCGTAAAAATCTATGAATATACGCCGGGCTTTGTGCATGCGAAGGTGTTTTCAAGCGACGACGATACAGCGGTTGTCGGTACGATTAACCTGGATTACAGAAGCCTGTATCATCATTTTGAATGCGCGGCATATCTGTACCGGACAGCGTGCATAGCCGATATCGAAAAGGATTTTGCAGACACGCTGAAGCAGTGCCTGCTCGTGACAAAGGACACGCTGAAAAAGGAACCGCTGATGCGCAGACTGACAGGCGCTGCGGCCAAGACGATTGCGCCGCTGCTGTGATTGCAGACGAAAAAACCTCCGCCGCAAACGGAAAACGGATGCGGCGGAGGTTTTTGATTGAACGACCGGATCAGATCAGCCCGAACATGCGCATGGAGAAGATGAACAGGAACAGCGTGAGGACGGAAAGCACCGTGCTCAGAAAGACGAACTGGCCTGCAAGCTCGCCGTCGCCGCCCATGCTCGCCGCCATGGGATAGGAAGAGGAGGCGATCGGCGTGGCGAATACGGCGGCAACGAGGAACAGCTCGATATCGCGTAGGCCGATGAGATAACCGAGCGCGAGGAAGAACAGCGGGGCAAAAACGAGCTTGATGGACAGACCTGCGGCAAGAATGCCGGCGTTTTTGGAGATCGCCTTAAAGCGCAGCGTGCCGCCGAGGGCGAAGAGCGCAAGGGGCGTGGTCAGATTGGCGAAGGACGTGACGGGCTTTGAAAGGCTCTGCGGCAGGTCGACGCCGAGCGCCAGAAAGACGAGGCCGACAACGCAGCCGATGAGCAGCGGATTCTTTGCAATTTTCTTGAGCAGTACGGCGGGGGTAGAACGCTCCTCGCCGTTGAACATCTCCAGAATCACGATGGCCGTCACATTGAACAGCGGCACCATCACGGCGATGAGCATCGCGGCGACGGCGGCGCGCGCCTCGCCAAAGAGCGTCTGCGTGAGCGGGATGCCAAAGAGCACCAGATTGCTGCGGAAGGCGGCCTGGATGAACACGCCGCGCCTGTCCTGCCGGGAGACAAAGCGGGGGACGAATGCGATGAGCAGCGCCTGAAGCGCCAGGATGCCCAGCACGGTGAAGAGGATCAGCTTGAGGGAGGGCGCCGTGCCCGGGTCGGCGTTGTAGATGTTGCTGAACATCGTAAAGGGGAAGAAAACCTGAAAGACGAGCTTGGTGACGCGGTTGAGAAACTGCTCGTCCACAAGGCGGAAATGGTTGGCGATATAGCCCGTCATCAGATAAAAAAGGAAGGGAATGACGGCGTTGGCGGCGACAACCAGGCTTTCAAGCATGGGCGATGCTCCTTTCGGCAGTAAGTCTGCATACAGTATACCACACAACCGTGTCTGAGGAAGCGCCTGAAAAAGCCTTTATGAAAAAAATGGTTTGAAATATATATGCAAAAAATCCTTTGTAAAAAATAAAAAATGACGGTTGAATGATTGCATTAATTTCTAAATTGTGATATCGTGTTCAAATACTGGCATTCATGCCGGAAAATATCATAAGGGGGAACAGAGTATGAAGAAAATTATGGCCCTTGCGCTGTGCCTGGCGATTGCCCTGAGCATCTGCGTCATGCCCGCCATCGCGGAATCCACTGCCTACCGCACGCTGTATTCCGGTGAAATCACTTCTCTGAATTATCTCACCACCGCGACCACCAATGAGTTTGCGCTTGCCGCGAACGTCATTGACACCCTGGTGGAGTACGACAAGTACGGTCAGGTTCAGCCGTCTCTGGCTGAAAGCTGGGAGTACGATCACGAGAACCTGACCTACACCTTCAAGATCCGTGAGGGCGCGAAGTGGGTCAAGGCCGACGGTACCGTCTACGCGGATGTGACCGCGCACGACTTCGTGACCGCCGCCAGGTATCTCCTTGACGCGGCCAACGCTTCCTCTACCGCCAACATCTTCTACTCCGTCATCGCGGGCGCCGAGGCGTACTACTTGGGCACCTCTACCCCGGAGGAGGGACAGGAGCCCTATCCGGTGATGGACTTTGAGACCGTTGGCGTGAAGGCGCTGGACGACTACACCCTGCAGTACACGCTCGCCGAGCCGTGCCCGTACTTCCTGTCCATGATCACCTATGTGTGCTTCATGCCGGTGAATGCGGACTTCCTGGCTGAGAAGGGCGCGGAGTTCGGCGTTGCTACCAGCAACGAGAACATCCTGTACAACGGCGCGTATGTGCTCTCCACCTTCGAGCCGCAGCAGAAGCGCATCTACACCAAGAACGTCTCCAACTGGGACGCCGAAAACGTGCTGATCGAGACCATCGAGCAGACCTACAACAAGGAATCCACCACCATCTCTCCGGAGCTGTTCAAGCGCGGCGAGGTTGACGATGCGAGCATCGACTCCACCATCGCCAACGAGTGGCTTTCCAACGAGGAGACTGCCGACCTGATCCATCCGGTCCGCCAGAGCGGTTTCTACACCTATTTCTATGCGTTCAACTTCGATCCGCAGTTCGACGCTGTCTATGAGCCGGAAAACTGGAAGATCGCCGTCAACAACGAGAACTTCCGCAAGTCCCTCTACGCCGGCCTTGACCGCGTGAAGGCGATGATCGTCACCGATCCGGACAATCCGGAGGCGATCATGTTCAACACCGTGACCCCGCCGCAGTTCGTCTCCATCGACGGTGTGGATTACACCGAGATGGGCGCGCTCGCCGAGATCACCGCGAAGGGCGTTGACACCTTCAACGAGGCTGAGGCGCTGGCCTTCAAGGAGGCTGCTGTCGCCGAGCTGACCGCTGCCGGCGCGACCCTCCCGATCAAGATCCTGATGAGCTACAACCCGAACACCACCGGCTGGGCCGAGGAGTGCGTCGTGGTTGAGCAGCAGCTGGAAGGCCTGCTGGGCAATGACTACATCGACATCATCGTTGAGGCCGGCCCGTCCTCCGGCTTCCTGAGCGCGGTTCGCCGTGCCGGCCAGTATGCGCTGCTCAAGTGCAACTGGGGTCCGGACTATGCCGACCCGAACACCTACACCGATCCGTTCTATGACGGCAGCTACAACTGGCCGGAGAAGGCGACCGGTTACAACGACGCCAACGGCCGCAGCGAGTACTATAACCTCGTTGATGCTGCCCGCGACATCACCGATGACCTGACCGCCCGCTACGAGGCTTACACCGTCGCCGAGGCGTTCCTGATCAACAAGGCGATGATCATCCCGTTCGGCTACGGCAACGGCGGCTACACCGCTTCCCGCCTCAATCCGTTCGATTCCCAGTTCGCGCCGTTCGGCATCTCCAACGAGCGCTATAAGGGCCAGAAGCTGCTCGACGCTCCGATGAGCACCGATCAGTACTTTGAGGCCTATGATCTGTGGCTCGAGGAGCGCGCTGCGCTTGCCGGCGAGTAAGTCAAAACCATCAAGTAAAACGTATGCCCGGACGGCGCCAAAGCGCCGTCCGGGTCATCGCGTTCAGTTTCATTCTCCACACTGGCGAAATGGCTTTTTCTTCAGGGACGCAGGGCTTGTGCACTGGAGAAAAATCCATTTCGCGCATATGAAAAAGGTTGTGAAAGAAGATGCTCAAGTATTCCCTCAAGAGGCTGGCCTCCTCGCTGCTGACGCTGCTGATCATCATCACGGTGGTCTTTGTTCTGCTGCGCCAGATGCCGATTGAAGGCTATTTTGATAATTTTGACAAGCTGGATCAGGCGTCCATTCAGGCCAAGCTCAATCAGCTGGGCCTCAATGATCCGATTCCCGTGCAGCTGCTCAACTTCCTCAAAGGCCTTGTGCACGGCGATCTGGGTACCTCTGCCCGTTACAGCGTGGGCGCGCCGATTTCTGAGCTGATCGCCAAGAAGGCGCCCGTGTCCATCAAGCTGGGCGTCATGTCCATGGCGCTCTCCCTGCTGATGGGCATCCCGCTGGGTACTGCCATGGCCAAAAACAAGGGGAAGTTCTGGGACAAGATCGGCACGATGTATATCGTCTTCATCAACGCTGTGCCGGCTGCCGTGTATTACATCTTCATCCAGATGTACGGTACCAGCTTCCTGGGCATCTCCATGCTCTTTGACCTCAATGATCCCGTCACGTGGATTCTGCCGGTATTCTCCATGTCCCTTGGCAACACGGCGTATTATGCCATGTGGCTGCGCCGTTACATGGTCGACGAGATGAACAAGGACTATGTCCGTCTGGCGCGCGCCAAGGGCGTTTCCGGGCAGAACATCATGATGAAGCATGTGCTGCGCAATGCGTTCGTGCCCATGATTCAGTACATCCCGACCTCCCTGCTGTATACCGTCTGCGGTTCCATCTACATCGAGTCGCTCTACTCCATCCCGGGCATGGGCGGCCTGCTGGTGGACGTCATCGGAAGACAGGATAACCCGATGGTTCAGGCCATCGTCATGATTTACAGCTGTATCGGCATCGTAGGCCTGCTGCTGGGCGATCTGCTCATGGGCCTGATCGATCCGCGCATCAGCTTTGTGAAGAAGGAAGGTGCGCGCTGATATGCTGAGCATCAAGGAAAACAAGAGCCAGAAGCTTGAAAAGGCGCTGGAGGCACAGCTGCGCAGCGAGCTTGAGACAGAGATCCCAAACGAGGACGAGCTCTTTGTCCTGGCTGAATATGACGAGAGCGCGGGCGAGAAGACCGGATATTCCAATTACTCTTACTGGCGCTCCACGCTGCAGGTGTTCCTCAAGAACCGGGTGGCGGTGTTCCTGCTGATCGTGCTGGCGTCGATCCTGCTCTTTACGTTCATCCAGCCGCATCTGCCGGGCCAGTATCCGGCGAATCTGATCAACAACAACCCGCAGACCGGCAAGCAGCTCTCCAACGTTGCGCCGAGCACGACGACCGTCGTGGCGACCGCTCCTGCCGGCACGCAGCTGCGCGCCAAGCCTGTCAAGGATAATGAGGACTGGTACGCCGTTGACAACGTGCTGGAGAGCCTCAAGGCGCGCACGAAGTTTGATATCGTGGAATACGGCGATGAATGGTGCAGGGTCGAGTACAAGGGGCAGACCGGCTACGTCAAGAATAACTTCCAGACGAAGCTCAAGCTGCCGGAGGACCCGACGGCTGTGCCGTACGAGAGCCGTTCCAACTTCAAGATTGAGGTCTATATGCAGCCGCAGGATTATACCAACGGCGGCAACTCGCTCTATGTCGAGGCGGACAAACTGACGGTCTCCGATGACGGCATGGCTGTGGCGGCTGCGGATACCGAGCTGCGCGTCATTCCCTCCGAGCATGCGTTCTGGTTCGGCACGAACAACATCGGCCAGGACCTGTGGGCGCGCGTGTGGAGCGGCACGAGAACCAGCCTGATCATCGGCTTCATCGTCGCGTTTGTCGAGGCGCTTGTAGGCATCACGGTCGGCGTGCTCTGGGGCTATGTGCGCAGGCTCGACCGCATCCTCACCGAGATCTACAACGTGGTGGACAATATCCCCAACACGATCATCCTGATTCTGATTTCCTACATCATGCGTCCGGGCTTTGGCACGCTGGTGTTTGCGATGTGCCTGACCTGCTGGCTGGGCATGGCGCGCTTTATCCGCAACCAGATTGTCATCATCCGCGACCGCGATTACAACCTGGCGTCCCGCTGCCTGGGCACCAGCACGCGCAAGATCATCATGAAAAACCTGCTGCCGTATCTGGTGTCGGTCATCATGCTGCGCCTGGCGCTGTCCATCCCGGCGGCCATTGGCAACGAGGTGTTCATCACCTATATCGGTCTGGGCCTGCCGGTGGATATCCCGTCCCTGGGCAACCTGATTAACGAGGGCAGAAAGCTCATCACGTCTGAGGCGCTGCGCTATCAGCTCATCTTCCCGGCGATCGTGCTTTCGATCGTCACCATTTCCTTCTATATCATCGGCAACGCCTTTGCGGACGCCGCCGATCCCAAGAATCACGTCTAAAGGAGGCATGCGACATGGAAAGAGAAACCATTCTTTCGGTGCGCGATCTGAACATCAAGTTCAATCTGCGCGGCCGCACGCTGCATGCCATCCGGGGCGTATCGCTTGACCTGTACAAGGGCGAGAGCCTGGCCATCGTGGGCGAATCCGGCTCCGGCAAGTCTGTGTTTGTCAAGAGCTTCATGGGCCTGCTGGACGCCAACGGCTGGGTGGACAGCGGAGAGATCCTCTATGGCGGTGAAGACCTGACGAAATACACGACAGAAAAGCAGTGGCTGGGCGTGCGCGGCAGGAAGATTGCCATGGTTCTGCAGGATCCGATGACAAGCCTGAATCCGCTCAAGACCATCGGCGCGCAGATCATGGAGGCCATCGAGCTGCACCAGGGGCTCCACGGCGAGGAGGCGCGCAGGGAGATGCTCTCCGTGCTTACGGACGTGGGCATCACTGAACCGGAGCGCCGCGCCAAACAGTATCCGCATGAGTTTTCCGGCGGCATGCGCCAGCGCGTGGTCATCGCCATCGCCGTGGCCTGCAGGCCGGAGATCCTCATCTGCGACGAGCCGACCACTGCGCTGGACGTGACGATTCAGGCGCAGATCCTTGGCCTGATCCGAGAGCTGAAGACAAAATACAGCCTGACGACCGTGTACATCACGCATGACCTCGGCGTCGTCGCCAACGTGGCGGACCGTATCGCCGTGATGTATGCCGGCGACATCGTGGAAATCGGCATGTGCGAAGAGGTCTTCTATCAGAGCAGGCATCCCTATACATGGGCGCTGCTGTCCTCTCTGCCGCAGCTGGGCGTGAAGGGCGAGCCGCTCTATTCCATCCACGGCACGCCGCCCAATCTCTTCAACGAGGTGAAGGGCGATGCGTTTGCGCCGCGCAATCCCAAGGCGCTCAAGATCGATTTCGTCAAGCGTCCGCCGTACTTCGAGATTTCTCCGACGCACAAGGCACGCACCTGGCTGCTCGATCCGCGCGCGCCGAAGATCGATCCGCCGGAGGCCGTGATGAAGCTTGCAACGGAAGGAGTGAAGGGCTATGCCTGAGAATAAGGAGATCCTTCTGTCCGTGCGCGACATGTCCGTGTCCTTTGGCAAGGGCAAGCGCCTGTTCAGAGCTGTCAAGAATGTCAGCTTCGATATCTTCAAGGGCGAGACGTTCGGCCTGGTGGGCGAGTCCGGCTCGGGCAAGACCACGATCGGCCGCGCCATTATCCGCATCAACCCGACCTCGTCCGGCGACGTCATCTTCAAGGGCGAGAAGATCAACGGCAAAATCACGAAGGAACTTGACCGCCGCGTGACCCGCGAGATCCAGATGATCTTCCAGGATCCGATGGCCTCGCTCAACGAGCGCGCCAAGGTCGACTACATCGTCTCCGAAGGTCTGCTCAACGGCGGCCGCATTCCGGAGGCGGAGCGCAAGGCGCGTGTGGAGAAGGCGCTTGAGGAGGTCGGCCTGCTGCCGGAGTTTGCCAGCCGCTTCCCGCACGAGTTTTCCGGCGGTCAGCGCCAGCGCATCGGCGTTGCCCGCGCGCTGATCATGCAGCCGGACTTCGTCATCGCCGACGAGCCGATTTCCGCGCTGGACGTGTCCATCCGCGCGCAGGTGCTCAACCTGCTGAGCGACCTGCAGAAGGAGCGCGGCCTGACCTATCTGTTCATCTCGCACGACCTGTCGGTCATGCGCTTTATCTGCGACCGCATCGCGGTCATCCATAAGGGCGTGCTGGTGGAGTTGGCGGAGACGGAGAAGCTCTTTGCCCATCCGCTGCATCCCTATACCCGCGCGCTGCTCTCCGCCATTCCGCTGCCGGATCCGGCGAGGGAAAAGAACAAGAAGCTTGAGGTCTACGACCCGTCCGTGCACGATTATTCCGTCGATCAGCCCAGGTGGGTGGAGATCGAGGAAGGACACATGGTATGGGGCAACGAGAAGGAACTGAGCGCATATCGTGAAATGCTGAAGGCTTAAGGCCAGACAGGATGACGCAAGACGGACTGCCGTGTGCTGAAAGACGCATGCGGCAGTTTTTCATTGATGTATTTCAGGAGATGAAAACCATGAACATCGACTACGAAGAGGCGGTCTCCCGCTGCTGGGCGGAGGTTGACCTGACGAGACTCGCTGAAAACTATCGCAACGCCCGTGCGCATCTGGCGCCCGGCACGCAGCTGATCTGCGTGCTCAAGGCGGATGCATACGGCCTGGGCGCGCCGATGACGGCGAAGCGCCTGTGGCAGGAGGGACAGCGGTTCTTCGCCGTCGCTTCCTATAATGAGGCGGAGCAGCTGCGCAGGGCGCTGCCGCAGTGCGAGGTGCTGATCCTCGGCCTGTGCTCCGATGTGCAGATAAAAAAGGCGATTGAAGCGGGCATGCTGCTGACCGTCTTTTCGGAAAGATACGCTGCCTCGGTCGCCGCATGCGCGCAGGCAGCCGGAAAAAAGGCACGCGTGCATGTGAAGATCGAGACGGGACTCAATCGCCTGGGGCTGAATCCTGTACAGGCGGCGGACGCCGTCGTGCGCATGCTGGCAGGCGGAGAGGTGCAGATGGAAGGGCTGTTCACCCATCTGGCCCTGCGCGGCAGAGAAGAGGACCGCGCGCAGCTTGACCTGCTGACCGGCGTGCGCAGCGCGCTCCTCGCGAGGGGCGTTGATCCGGGGATGACGCATGCGCTGGACAGCATTGGCATGGTGCGCTATCCGCAGGATCACATGGATGCTGTGCGCACGGGCGCCTGGCTGTACGGCGTGTATCCGCGCGGCTATGCGCATCCCGAGGAGAGCAGCTTGGCTATCACAGTAAAGGCGCGCATTGCGCAGCTGCACCGCGTGAAGGCGGGCGAGTGCCTTGGATATGACGAGTCGCATCCGCTTGCGCGCGACAGCGTGATTGCGACGCTTTCCTGCGGATACATCGACGGCTATCCCCGGCAGAACAGCCGTGGCGAGGTGGAGATCCGCGGCAGGCGCGCGCCGGTGGCGGGTCTTGTGTGCATGGATCAGATGATGGTCGACGTGACGGACATCCCCGACGCCTGCGAGGGGGACGAAGTGATCCTGCTGGGCGGCTCCATCGGCGTGGACGAATACGCCGCATGGGCGAATCTCAACCGGAACGAGTCCCTCGCGCGCACGGGCAGGCGCGTGCCCCGCGTCTATCTGGAAGAGGGCCAGGTAGTCTCCATCGCGGAGACGATGGACTGACGGAGGAAACGGCTATGGACGATCAGGAACTCAGGGCGCTTGTGGAAGCGCAGAAGGACTGGATGATTGAAAAGCGCAGGCTGCTGCACCGGATACCGGAGCGCGGCTTCGCAGAATACAAGACGCAGAAGGCGGTCATGGACGCGCTTGACGAAATCGGGATTCCGTATCAGACGGAGCGCACGTGGGTGATCGGCCTGATTGAGGGCGCGCTGCCGGGCGGCTGCGTTGCGCTGCGCGCGGATATGGATGCGCTGCCGCTGGAGGAGCCGCAGGAATGC
>JAFQOY010000049.1 GCA_017412025.1 Clostridia bacterium
AGCGGCTGCAAGCCGCTTCCTATATCATTTTCTGGCCGTACGCGCAGCGTACAAGAAAATGATGTTTTATCCGCTGCAAGTATGCGTTAGCAGACTTGCAGCGACAGACCGTCAACAATACTTTGTTGACGGTCTGAGCGGCGCAGCTTTTCCATGCTGCGCCGCCTTCTGTTTACTTATCCTGTTATCTCTCAGTACGCGACGTTGACTGTCGGCACATAACCGACGCCGCCGCTGACATAAATCATGCACACATCCGTATCATACTTGAGCATCATCACCTGCTCGCCGGAGAACACCCCCGTCTTCATCGAGGTCAGACCGACGTCATTGTAGATCGCCACCTGCTTGGCGCGGCTGCCCGGCTCAAGCACGAGCGTCACATAATCGCCCGACTGCGGCGTATCCGCCACCTCCACGATCGGCGCCGGCGTCACCAGCACAGGTCGCGGCGTATCCTCCTCTCTGGAATATCCCCAGAGCGGCATATGATTGTCAAGCGCATTGTTCGCACCCTGATCATACGGCGGAATGTAGTTTCCGTCAAAGCTCAGATAGCGCGTCATCATGTAGCCGTGACGCGTGCCGACATACACCTCGCACCATGTCGAGCCTCTGGACACGACCTTCACCCTTGTGCCGTTGCGGTACTGGCCGATCGAGCGCGCGCTCTGCGAGGGCTGCTCGCGCAGGTTCAGCACCTGCGTGCTGCGCGGATTGTTGACATAGGCGATGACCGAAGTTGTCGTGCCGGTATTGGATCCCGTCGTCGCTCCGCTTCCGGAGAGATACTGCGTGGACATATATCCGGTATAGCCGTTAGCGGAGATCTTGTACCAGTCATTTCCCCTGAGCAGCACGCTGACCACCGTGCCGGAGGCAAGCGTCGTGAGGCTGCCGTATGACGAGCCCGGGCCGCTGCGCAGGTTCACCCTGCCGCCGTTGCGCGTGGTGACGGTCGACGTCGTCACGCCGGTGGAAATCAACGAATCATGCATATAGCCGTATACCGGCTTTCCGTTTGCATAGACGTATACATAGTTCCACTCGTTTGAATTGTTCTGGATATACACAGGCGAACCGGAGGTCACACGCATCACAACGCTGTAAGAAAGCGAAGGACCGCTGCGCAGGTTGACATATCCGCCGTTGGCATACCGGACCGTGCCCTGATTCTGCGCAGAACCCTCGTCAAGATACGTCGCGCTCATGTAGCCGCGCTTACCGTCCATCGTATACACATACCACCAGTTGCCGGTTTTGCGGTCCAGCCTCACCCAGGAGCCTGTCCCATATTTCCCCAGGCTTGCGCTGTTTGCGTCAGCATACTGGCGCAGATTGAGCCGCCCGCCCCTGACCACGGCAAAATCGGCCGCAAGCGCAAGCGCCGGCAGCATCGCCATCACCGTCAGCAGAAACAGCCATCTGGCTATGTTTTTCCTCATCTTCCTCACCAACCCTTTTTTCCTGTGCATATAAGACGAACCAGCTCTGCCAATTCATCCCGGCTTCAGGAAACTCTTTATCAGTTTGTCTTAACCTTCTTCTCAAGCGGCTTATAGGTGCCGTCCGCCTGCTCCACGCGCACAGCCTGAAGGGTCGCCTCCATATTCGCGCGGAACTCGCGCAGATACTGCGCGCGCAGCGCCGCCTGCTCTTCAACCTCGGCAGGCGTCAGGCCGACGGTTTTCTTCTTGCGCGCCAGCTCGTTGATGCGTTCAATCTGTTCCTTTTCCATCTGTTCAGCACTTCCATTTCTGCATATTGGTTCATATGTATCATACATGGTTTTGCGTCAATCGTCAAGACGCAGAAAAAGGACGGGACATGCGTCCCGTCCGGAGTTCCGCGTCTATCAGGCGACGACGCCGGTAAAGTTCCAGTCCTTGTCCATCAGCACGAGCACGCCTGCGTCGCCCGGCTGAATGCGGCCAAAGCCCTTCGCGCCCACGGCGTCTGCCGGGGTGCTGGTGGCCATCGGGATGACCTTCTCCGGCGCAATGCCTGCCAGCGTGATCATGTTCTTCACCGCCTCATGCATCAGCAGCGTGGAACCGGCCAGCACGCCGTTTTCAAGCCTGGCCGCGCCGTCCCGGACATACACCGCCTGTCCGCCCAGATCATACGTGCCGTCCGGCAGGCCTGCAGCCTCCATCGAGTCGGAAATCAGCGCCACGCCCTCCGGCCCCTTGCACAGGGCGGCGATGCGCAGGATGTCGGGATGCAGGTGGATACCGTCGGCAATCACCTGCACGACGATGCGGTCGTCCGCAAGGCCCGCGCCCGGAACGCCCGGCTCGCGGTGATGCAGCGGCGTCTGCGCGTTGAACAGGTGCGTGATCTGCGTCAGGCCCGCATCGGCCGCGGCATGGATATGCTCCGCCTGTGCGCTGGTATGCGCTGCGCAGGTGACCACGCCGCGCTTCTTCAGTTCGGCGATCAATTCAAGCGCGCCCTCCAGCTCCGGCGCAAGCGTCATCATGCGCACGCAGGTGAGATCGCCCACCATCTCGTCATACGCCTCGATGCTCGGCTGGCGCAGGCATTCGCCCAGCTGCGCGCCCTTATAGCGCAGCGCGAGGAACGGCGCCTCCATATGCGCGCCCAGCACGGCCGCGCCGCGCTTCTCAGGCCGATCGACAACCGCCTGAATGCCCTTGAGCGCCTGATGCGTCTCCTCCGTATAGGCGCTCATCGTCGTCGCCGCAAAGGCCGCCACGCCGGTCTCGATCAGTCCGGCGCTCATCCTGCGCACATCCGCCTCGCCGCGCATGCAGTCCGCTCCGCCGAAGGCATGAATGTGGATATCGACAAAGCCGGGCAGCACATACTGGCCGGCGGCGTTGCGCACCTCTTCGCCCGCAGCAGCCTCAAGCGCGCCCACTTCGGTGATCTTTCCGCCTTCGAGGCGGACGTCCGCGGGCACAAACTGTCCATCTATGAACGCAATACCATTTTTAACCAGCATATATGTCATCCTTTCTGTACAGGATTTATTTGTTTTCCTTCACCCGTATTATAGCATAACCAGTCGTATCTGCATATATCCGCAGCGCATTTTGTTTGGTGATCTTGTCACAGTCCCTCATGCGCAGATGGACATCTCCGCGCCGCGCGCCATCTGCTCCAGCTGAACGCCAAGCGACTGGGACAGGCTGGCCGTCAGCCGCGCGGCAAAGCCGCTGCGCGGATCGGCAAGCGCAGAGATGATCGAACGCTCGATCTCCGCGCGCTGCCTGTTCAGCCCGCGGAGCACCGCGCCGTCCGTCACCAGCTGGCGCAGGATCACGGGGATTTCCATCTTCCGGACCGCCTTTTCCATGCTGTCCTTGCCGATGAGCGCCAGCAGCACGCCGACAGCCGCGCCGGCTGCCATGCCGACAGGGCCGCTGCCAATCAGCGCAAGACCGCCGCCGCCACACACGCTCGCGCCGACGACAGCCAGCACCACGCCCAGCAGACCGCTGACCACATCCATGCCCATCGCGTCAAGCAGCGAAAGCTTCACGCCGCCAAGATCAGATTCCAGCCGCGCGCCGCCCAAAGCCATCTTCTCCGGCGGCACGCCGCAGCGCATGCACAGGCTCGTCAGCTCTGCCTCCAGACGCCGCATCAGCGCGTCCGTCCAGATCTTCAGCTCGCCCTCAATGCGCTTTGCCGTTTTTTCGGAAGCAAACGCTTTTGGGATCGACGCTTCCAGCCTTGCCTCCATCTCCTCAATCGTCGCCGCGCCGCCGCGCCGCCACTGCCTCACCGCCGCAATCGCGCTCTCCCGCGTCGACTCAAACAGCGCCTGCGCCACCGGCGCATACAGCTCATGCACGCTTTCCATCACCAGCGCGCTGAGCCTGTCGCCCCGGGCGATGGACGCCACCTCCCGTCTGAACACCCTGAGCATTTCGTCCACGCGTCCGGCATAGGCCAGACCGCGCGCAATCGAACACTCCGGCTCCGGGCACAGCACGATGAGCGCATCAGCAAACGCCGCCCTGCAGGCCTGCTGGAAAAACGCCATCCTCGACGCGCCGCCGGTCAGGATCAGCACCTGCGGCGGACATGTGTCCGACACCTTTCTGCCCGCCGCAAGCGCGTCTTTCAGGCACTGCACAAAGCTTCGCCCGCCAAGCAGCTGCGTCGGCGCATGGATGATCTCGTCAATCGCCTGCGCGTCAAGGGACAGATCCAGCATCAGCGTCTGATCGTAGCAGACGACCAGATGCGTCTCAAGCGGCTGGCTTCTCCATTTTTCCTCGGTCAGGAAGTATTTTTCCTTCAGCCTTCTCGCTTCCAGCTCGCAGTAGCTCTTCCATGCCGGGCTCTCCTGCAGCACGCGGCGGATCGCCGGGCCGTCCGGAGACTGATCCAGCGCACGGCACAGGATCAGCTCGTCGAGCACGCCGCCGCCCAGATTGGTATCGCCAAAGAGAGAAAGCTCCTGCTGATGGCCGTCGACAATATACGCAAAGTCCGTCGTGGACGAACCGATATCCACAACCATCGCGCTGTGGCTCATCAGCTTCGGATCGATGCGCAGCCCGCGCGCATGGCGCGCATAGAGAAACGCCGCTCGCGGCTCCGGCACGACGCGCACATTCGGGAATCCCGCCGATTCAAGCAGCATGGCGTACTGCTCCCGTCTGCCCTCGCCCCAGCCCGCCGGACAGCCCACGACCGTAGAGGAGACCTCCGCCATCAGCGCGGGCTCCTGGCGCGTCAATTCGTTCATCACGCCCTGCGCAAACAGGCGCACGTCCGCCGCCGCGCTCATGTCTGTCAGATAGCGGGACTTAAAGCGCACCTTGACGTCCTGCGCGCCGGACAGCACGCTCGCCTCCTCGCCCACGACGATGCGCCCATCCCTCATGCCCACGGCAGAGAGGATGCTCGTCCTGCCGCCAATGGGCAGCACGCGCGGCTCGACGGTGGAATCGCTGTCAAGCAGCGTGACGGCGCTCTCGCCGTCGCCCAGATCAAAGCCCAGAACCTTCACGCACGCGCACTCCCTTCCATCCTGCAGGCCGCTGCGCCGCGCCGCAGCAGCTGTCCGTCCTTCATCAGCGCAGGCCGGATCGTCCGCGCCTCGCCCAGCGTCGGCAGCAGATCAAACAGCTGCGCATTCTGCCCGTCATAATGCACGATCTCAACGCCCAGCATGTGCAGATACTGCTGCGCCTGGGAAAGGCTCCGCATCGCCAGATCCTCCCTGCCGGAGGCCTTTGCCTCCATGAGCACCACCAGCAGATCGAGCATCGCGTCGTCCGCCGTGCCGCTCAGCCGCGCTGCGCCCGCGTCGCGCTCGATCAGCATCAGGTCGCCGACGCAGATATCCGCCGCCTGGCAAAGCTCCGAGAGCAGGCGCACCATCGCGTCCGCGTCAATCTGCACGATTCCTCTCGCCCGCATGCCGGATTCCAGCGCAGGCCTGACTTTCTGCCTGCCGCCAAGCAGCACCAGCGCGCCGCCTGCCAGCTGCAGCAGCGCAAAGAGCATCTTGCCGTCGATGCATTCGTGCACAGCCAGCGACGCAAGCGCAAACACACCTGCTGCCGTCATGATCTTCTGCGCTCTGCCCATGCCGCTCTGCGCCGTTTCGCAGTCCTGCATGAGCACGATTTCGCCCTTCGCGCCTGCCGCGCTCAGCAGCTGCGGCGCGCGGCGCGCCAGCGCCATCACGGCCTGCTGCCGCTGTCTGCCAAGCTCATCCTGCTCGTCCTGCGCCAGCTCGCACGCCGTCTGCTCCAGCGACATCACGCAGGCGGTGATGGCCTCCTCGGTCGTACAGGCGGAAGCAAGCTGCTGCCTGAGCATCTCTTTCCTGTTGTCAAACGCGGTCACTGCGTTCATCTATGCCTCTTTCCCCGCCGGGCTCTCTCCCGGCGCGACGCTTTCTGATGTATTTATTGTACCTTTTGGCCTGGTCTTTGTCAATTGACCGAGGATTGTGATATAATATGGCGACGTACGCAGAAACGGAGGGAAGAGCATGCGGATCCTGACCCATATTGTCATGCCCTGTGACGACGGGCGCGCTGTGCGCAGCGTCGTTCCGCGGCGCTTCCATCTGGGGCAGCATGCCTTCAGGCGGCTGAAGATGCTCGACGCCATCCATGTCGGCGGCTGCGCCGTGCATGCCGATCACATCCTGCATACAGGCGATCTCATCGAGGTGTATCTGCCCAGCGACATGCCCGCCGCTAAGGAAACCGGCTCTTCCGCGGCCGATCATGCGCTTGCTCCGTCCTTCATCCGCTATCGCGACGAGGATCTCCTCGTCGTCTCCAAGGGCGCGCCGCTGCCCACGCTGCCCGCCAGCCACATCGCCTCCGATACGCTGCGCGAGCAGCTCATCGCCATGCTCGGCGCCGATCCCGCGTCGTTTGTCTACCATCCGGTCAACAGGCTTGACAAGGGCACCAGCGGCCTTCTGTGCGTCGCGCGCCATGCGCATGCCCAGCATCTGCTGACCGCTCAGCTGCACACCGGCGGCTTTGTCCGCGAGTATCTGGCCGTCACCGAAGGCGTTCCGCAGCATGAAACCGGGACCGTCGACGCGCCCATTGCGCGCCTTGGCACGGGCGCACGCCGTGCCGTGCGCGAAGGCGGCCAGCGCGCTGTGACGCATTACCGCGTCATGCGCGCCAGCGGTAGCCGTGCGCTGCTCCGCCTGCGGCTTGAGACCGGCAGAACCCATCAGATCCGCGTGCATCTTGCCCATATCGGCTGCCCGATTGCCGGCGATTATCTCTATGGCGCCGAGCTGCGCGAACTGCCCGGCCGCTTTGCGCTGCATTCAGCCTTTATCCGCCTCTCCCAGCCAATCACAGGCGAGACCATCGAACTTGCCGAGCCGCTCCCTGCGCCGCTTGAGGCGCTTCTTTGACGATCATAAGCATAAAAATCCCTCCTTTCCGCCATCCATGAGATGAACGAAAAGGAGGGATTTTTGATGAGCAGAACCAGACACCGTCAGCAGCAGCACACCGCACACCAGTGGAATCCGCCGCCGCTTTCCGGCGATGCGCCGGATATATTCAACCATCCGCAGAACGTCGTAAGCAGCAGCGAATGCACAGGGCTTGAAGTCCGCCCCGTGCTAAGCCAGAGCGAATGCGTCGACTATACGTCGATTTATCCGATCCATGATCAGAAGCCGCAGGGCAATATCGGCAAGGGCAACCCCAACAACGATCCAGCCGAAATCGGTTTTCACCGGGGATAAAGCCGTCTTCGCTTTACATTCTGCCCTTGACCATCGTCAGCGCGATGCGCTTTTTCTTCACATCCACATCGACCACCCAGACCTTGACCACGTCGCCGACGGAGACCGCCTCGCTGGGATGACGGATGAACTTTTCCGCCATGCGTGAAATATGCACCAGGCCGTCCTGATGGACGCCGATATCCACAAACGCACCGAAATCAATCACATTGCGCACCGTGCCGGTCAGCTCCATGCCCGGCACAAGATCCGTCATATCCAGCACATCCGTGCGCAGCACGGGCGGAGGCAGATCCTCTCGCGGATCGCGGCCCGGCTTTTCAAGCTCCGCCGCGATATCCGCAAGCGTCATCTCGCCCACGCCGAGCTCGGCTGCAAGCTTTTTTACGCCCTCCTGCTGCACCCGTGCGCCGATGCCCACGATGCCGCCGCGCTTCAGGTCCTTTGCGTCATAGCCAAGGCGTGCAAGCAGCGCCTTCGCCGCCGGGTAGCTCTCCGGATGCACCGCCGTCGCATCCAGCGGATTGCTGCCCTGCACGCGCAGGAAGCCTGCGCACTGCTCAAAGGCCTTCGGTCCGAGCTTGGGCACTTTCTTCAGCTGCGCGCGGGAGGTGATACCGTTTTCCTCGCGATAGGCGACGATGTTGCCCGCCAGCGCCTTGCCGATGCCTGCCACATGCGTCAGCAGCTGCACGGAGGCGGTGGACACGTCCACGCCCACGCTGGACACGCAGTCCTCCACGACGCCGTCAAGCGCGCTTTCCAGCTCCGTCTGCTTGAGGTCATGCTGGTACTGCCCCACGCCGATGGCCTTGGGATCGATCTTCACCAGCTCCGCCAGCGGATCCTGCATGCGCCTTGCGATGGACACCGCGCTGCGCAGCGACACATCGTACGCCGGAAACTCCTCCGCCGCCAGCTTGCTGGCGGAATACACGCTCGCGCCCGCTTCGCTGACGATCATATACTTGACCCCCGGCAGCTCCGGCAGCAGCGACGCGATAAACTGCTCGCTCTCCCTGGACGCGGTGCCGTTGCCGATGGCGATCGCCGTCACGCCGTGCCGCCTGCACATGGAGAGGATCAGCTGTTTCGCTCTCGCCTTCTGCTGATCCATTCCGGGGATGGTGAAATGGCCCACGCCCGTTTCAAGCACCCTGCCCGTCTCATCGACGACCGCCAGCTTGCAGCCCGTGCGGAAGCCCGGATCCACGCCCAGCGTCACCTTGCCGCGGATGGGCGGCTGCATGAGCAGCTGCTTGAGGTTCTGGCCGAATACGCGGATGGCGCCCTCGTTGGCGCGGTCGGTCAGCTCGCTGCGGATTTCGCGCTCGAGCGACGGCTCGATCAGGCGGCTCCAGGCGTCCTTCGCCGCCGCGCGCACCACGTCGCAGCAGGCGCTGGGCGGATTGATCACCGCGCGGCAGATCGTCTGGTGCGCCAGCGCCTCGTCGACCTCCACGCTCACCCTCAGCCATTCCTCTTTTTCGCCGCGGTTGAGCGCCAGAATGCGGTGATCCGCTGCGCGGGCAACCGGCTCTCTGTAATCCGCATACTGCCCGTATACGTTTTCGCCCTCTTTGGCCATCACGCTGCGCAGCATACCGCTGCGCTTGATGAGCGCACGGAGGCTGGCGCGGATTGCCGCATCGTCGGAGATCGCCTCGGCGATCACGTCCTGCGCGAGCGCAAGCGCCGTCTGCGCATCCGGCACGCCCTTTTCTTCATCGATATACGCCGCCGCCAGCTTCAGCGGATCGTCGTTTTTCCTCTGCGCCAGGATGGCGTCCGCAAGCGGGCCGACGCCCTTTTCCTTCGCGATCATCGCGCGCGTGCGGCGCTTGGGCTTATACGGGCGATAGATATCCTCCAGCGCCGCAAGCGTCTGCGCCTGCAGCAGCTGCGCTGTCAGCTCGTCCGTCAGCTTCCCCTGCTCCTTAATGGCGGATTGAATCTGCTCCCTGCGCTTGTCAAGGTTTCTCAGGTACTCAAGCCGCTCGCTCAATTCGCGCAGCTTCTGGTCGTCCATCGCGCCGGTCTGTTCCTTGCGGTAGCGGGCGATGAAGGGAATCGTGTTCCCCTCGTCAATCAGCGCGACGATGCGCTGTGCAACCTGAGGATTTACGTCAAATTCCTGTGCAATCAGGGCAATAATGTCCATGTATACTCCTTACAGCTCAATGGTCTCCAGATCGTTTGGCACATACAGATCGCCGTCATAGTACTGGCGCGCCTCTGCGGTATAGAGCGCCTTGCGCTGATCATAGTTCCTGTCCTCCGTATGCCAGAGCACCAGATGCGGGATCTTCAGTTCCGTCGCAAGCTTCGCCGCATCGGCGACGGTGGAATGATGCTTTTCATAGGGCTTGAAGATATCCGCCTGCCCAAGCAGACAGAACGCCTCGCTGAGCAGCCAGTCGCTGCCCTGCACATATCCTTCGCACACCGGGTTATACGGCTCGTCTCCCAGGCACGTCAGCTTTCTGCCGCTTTCAAGCGTCGTCGTGAAGCCGAACTGCAGCAGCTTGGTGGAGCCGATATCAAAAAACGTCACGTCGTAACCGCAGAGATTGGCCTTTGTGCCGTCCTCAATATCGTGAAAGAGCACGCGCGTACCGATGTGCTTGAGCATCTTCTTCTGCAGCATCAGTTCGCCGATCATCTCAAGCCCCCTGCGCACGCTCTCGTGGCAGTAGATGTTGAAGACGCCCTCATACTTGCCGGCGTTCATCATCGTCATGATCTTGCGCATCACCCAGACGACGCCATTGAGATGATCCGGATGCGCATGAGTGATGAACAGGTCGTGTACCGACTCAAACCCGAGGCCCGCGTCCTCCATCTGGCGCAGAATGCCGTTGCCGCCGCCGGCGTCCACCAGCAGCGTGCCGCTTTCATTTGTTATCGCAAAGCAGGTATTGTAGCAGCGGGTCGCCAGGGCATAGCCGGTGCCCAGCACATAAAGCTTTTCCATATTGCCTCCGTTCTTCTGTCCGGTTCAGCTGTTTCCTGTGTTTCTTCTGCACTCTATTATACGGCAAACGCCGCAAAGGCACAAGCAAAAACGCCCGTCCCCATCCGGGGACGGACGCAAAGAGATTTGCTTGCGCTTAGCCCTTCACAGCGCCGGCGGTCACGCCGTCCATGAACTGGCTCTGTGCGAGGAAGAACACGATCAGGCTCGGCGCGATGGAGATCAGGGAGACCGCCATGACGCGGTTCCACGCAAAGCCGGTATCCGCGTCCATGCTCATGCGCACGAACAGCGTCGCCGGATAGCGCGCCGGGGAATTGACGTAAAGCAGCGGGCCCATGAAGTCGTTGGAGGACCACATGAACTGGAACAGACCCGCAGAGACCATCGCCGGCCAGAGCATCGGCACGAGGACGAGCACGAGCGTCTGCATGATGTTGCAGCCGTCGATCTTCGCCGCCTCGTCAAGCTCACGCGGGATATTGCGCATGAACTGGATGAGCATGTAGACGAAGTACGTCTCCTGCGCAAACAGGGTCGGCATGATCATCGCCAGATACAGCGGGGAGTCGACCCAGCCGAACTTGCGGTACATCAGGAACTGCGGGATATTGAGCACGACCTGCGGCAGGAACAGCGTCGCCATCAGCAGGCCGAAGAGCACATTGCGGCCGCGGAAGCGGAAGCGGCCAAAGCCGTACGCCGTGATGGTGGAAGAGACCACGGTGAAGATGACCTTCGGAATGACGTACTTGTACGTATTGAGCATGGCGGTCCAGATGTTGATGTCGCCGCCATAGTTGGTCATCGCCAGGCGATAGCCTTCCAGCGTACCGTTCTGCGGGATCAGATTGAGCGTGGAGAAGATCTCGTTGTTGCCCTTGAACGTCGCAGAGACCATCCACAGCAGCGGATACACCATGAACACGCCCACGCCGATGAGGATGACATAGCGGACGGTGGTGCTCATCACATGCTGGGTCTTCAGGCCCACGCGCTTGTGGATCGTGAAATACGCCCAGACCAGGACAATCAGAATGCCCAGAATGATGAACAGATTCTGATACTGGGCAAGGAACTGCGCCATGCCGCCCGGCATTTCCGCACCGGCAGCAACGGCAGCCTCATCCGGGATCACGACGCTGCCGCCGTAGAAGCCCAGCGCTGCACACACGATGCCGAGGGCCAGGATAATGATGCTGATCATGCTCATCGCTTAGCCCCTCCCATCGTCGTCAGAGTAGTAAACCCACTTCTTCTGGCTGGCAAAGGCGATGATCGTGAAGATCGTGGTGATCACGAACATGATCCACGCCATGGCAGAAGACATGCCCACCTTGTAATCCTTGAACGCGGAGTTGTACACGATCAGGGAAATCAGCGTCGTCGCATTGCGCGGGCCGCCGTTGGTGATGATGTACGGGCCGTTGAACTCCTGGAACGCCTGCACAAGCTGCGTCACCAGGTTGTAGAAGATAACCGGGGAAATGATCGGGATGGTGATGGAGAGGAACTGGCGGGATTTGCTCGCGCCGTCGATGGACGCAGCCTCATACAGATCCTCCGGCACGCCCTTGAGCGCCGCCAGGAACAGAACCATCGCCGAACCGAACTGCCACACACGCAGCAGACAGATGATGAACAGCGCCCAGGACCTGTCCGCCAGGAAGTTGATGGACTCAAAGCCCAGCATCGCCAGAATGGTATTGATGACGCCGTCGTTCTTGAACAGCGCGCGCCAGAGCACCGCGATGGCGACGGAGCCGCCCAGGATGGACGGAACATAGTACGCCGTGCGGAACAGACCCACGCCCCTGATCTTGAAATTGAGGATGTAAGCGATGAACAGCGCGAAGATCAGCTTGAGCGGAACGGTCATGAACGCATAGGTGAAGGTCACCTGCAGCGCTTTGATGTTCTTGGATTTGGTGAACGCGTCGATGTAGTTCTCAAGGCCCACAAAATTCTGCGCGCCCTTGAACAGGTCGTAATCGGTGAAGCTGTACATCAGCGAAGAAAGGAACGGGTACAGCTTGAAGATGCAGAAACCGATCAGCCAGGGAAGAATCAGGAAGAAGCCCATATAGCCCTGCTCCAGCTTGCTGAAGCGCGGCTTCCTGCGCAGATCCTTTCTGGTGACGGAAGATCCGTTGGTCATCGGTATCTCCCCTCCTATTCAGATTCATTCAGATTTCTTAAGTGTTGTCATGGAAAAGCGGAGCGGCCGGATATCCGGCCGCTCCGGCGGGCAGGTTTTGTGTCATCAGGCCGTGTGCTTAGTTGCCCAGCACCTCGTTGATGCCCTCAGCCAGAACCTCGGCAGCCTCCTCGACGTCGTAATCGCCGTAGGACAGGCCGTCGAACGCATCATAGTACACGCCGTCGGAGTTCTTCAGCTGCGCCGCCTCAAACTGCGGATCCAGCTTATTCTTGCACCAGGCCATGACCTTGGCGTTCGCCTCGGCGACCTTCTCATTGAGCAGGCCTTCAGCCAGGCACAGCGCGTTGGCCTTCGCGGACAGCGGGATGCCGCGCTGGCTGTTGAGCAGGCGGGCGCCCTCGTCGCTGTTGAGCAGGAACTCGATCAGCTGAGCGGCGGTCTTCTTGTCAGCAGCGGAATTGGCGATACAGAAAGCGAGGGAAACCTTGGTGAAGCCGCCCTGGTACTCGCCCATATCGGCGAAGTAGTCGCCGACGACGAATTCCTGACCCTCGTTGAGCGCAGCCTCAAACTTGGAGGCGGAAGAATCCCACTCCCAGATGCCGGCGTACTTGCCTTCCATCCACTTGGGGTTCTTGTCAAGGCTGTCGGCGCCGTCGCCCAGCAGGGTCTCGGCGGACGGGATCACGTGCGCGTCTTCCAGGGCCTGAATGAACTCAAAGCCCTTGACGATCTCTTCCACGGTGTAGTTGAGCTTGTTGTCAACAACCCAGTCCTTGCCGTACTGGGACTCGAGGTAGTGCACCATGAGGATCATCTTGTCATACGGTCCGAGCGCGAGCGGGTAGCAGTCCTTGCCCATCTTCTCCTCGAAGACCGGGCCGGCAGCCATCAGGTCCGCCAGGCTCTTGGGAACGTCCAGGCCGACCTTCTCAAAGGCGGTCTTGTTCCAGTAGAAGATGCGGCCGGTCATGGAAACCGGGATCGCCAGCAGCTCGCCGTTGACGGTGCACTGCGCCAGAGCAGCCTCGTCGAACTGGGTCAGATCGATGACGTCCGCAACCTGATTGAGATCGTAGAACTTGCTCTTGCCCTCGCCGTCGACGAAGGAGAACAGCCAGTTCCAGTTGACCTGGTTGACGTCAAAAGCGGAATCAGACGCGAAGTACTGGCTCATCTTGTCTTCCCAGCCGGACCACGCAGAATAGGTATTCTCAACGGTCACGCCGGTGACAGCGGTAAAGGCAGCAACGGCTTCCTGGGTCGCAGAGTGACGGGCGTCGCCGCCCCACCAGGAGAAGGTGAGACCTTCGGCAGAGGCAGCCACAGCGGTAAGGGCCATGACCAGCATCAGCAGGCACGCGATAAGCTTTTTCATAGGGGATCGCACTCCTTTTTATTGTTTTGCCGGTTTCCCGGCGCCAAGGGACCTTGCCCGTCCCTGAAAGCCGATTGACAATTCCGAATCAGATCGCCGTCCGATTCGTACATGATCATTATAGTTTTTTGTCCCATCTATGTCAAGTGCACAAAGGCACAATCAAAAAACTATATAAATTTTTGTCAGGTTGAGCGATTAACCCGATGGTCCCGTTAAAACTCCGGCATGCAGAATCACTCAACGTCCTCAAGCATGATCGTTTCGCCCTTCGCGCCGACGATGCGAAGATCCGTCATGTGCAGGCCGCGCACATGCCTGGCGCGAAGGCCGTCAAGGGTCACCGGCTTGGCCACGGCGTTCATCACCGGCTCCACCGGCTCGGACTGCGTCAGATGAATCTGGGTATTGACGATGCTGATGTCCTCAAGCGGCGCTTCCGGCAGGCCGTACAGGCAGGCTGCGGCGTTCTTTGCGTTGGTCACTACGATGTCCGCCATGCGGATGCGGCGCACATGGGGCGTGCGCTCCGTCACAGGCTGCGCATTGGGATCAGATACGATCGGCGCTTTGCCGTCCTTGCCGCAGAAATACATCAGGTTGACCACCAGCGGACAGATGACGTCGTTCATCACGATGCCCGTCACGGAGACGTCCTCCACGCAGCCGCCGCGTCCGCGGCGCGACTTGATGCGGATGCCGCGGTCCGTGCCGTCAAACACGCAGCCGGAAATGGCCACGCGGCGCACGCTGCCGCTCATCTCGCTGCCCAGCACAACGCCGCCGTGTCCGTGCACCATCGTGCAGCCGGTCACCGTCACGTTTTCGCAGGGAATCATCACCTGCGCATCCTCCGTGCCCGCCTTGATGGCGATGCAGTCGTCGCCCACGTCGATATGGCAGGCGCTGATGCGCACATTGCGGCAGCTTTCCGGATTGACGCCGTCGGTATTGGGCGAATCGGACGGGTTGACCACCGTCAGGCCATGGATCGTCACATTTTCGCACCTGAGCGGATGCACCGTCCAGGCCGGGCTGTTCTGCACGCGGAATCCCTCAAGCAGCACACGCTCGCAGTCCTCAAAGCAGATGAAGCACGGGCGCGCAGCGGTCATCCTGCCCGCGCGGAATTCCGTCCACCACTTTTTCCCCTGCCCCTCCAGGGTGCCCATGCCGGTCACGGAGACATTTTTCTCCCCTTTGGCATAGATCAGCGGACGATAGCTGTCCTGCTCATATCCTTCCCAGCGGGTGCAGATGACAGGATAGGCGGCAAAATCATCCGTAAAGCGCAGGACAGCGCCCGGCTCAAGGTGCAATTCCACGTTGCTGCGCATGACAAGGCTTGCCGTCAGGTATTCGCCTGCAGGCACGACCACGCGCCCACCGCCCTGGGCAAACGCTGCGTCAATCGCCCTCTGGATTGCATCGCCGCTCATTTCGCCGCGCACGGCGCCAAAGTCCAGTATGTTCATCGTCCGTACCTCCTTCACTTTGGAAAAGCAGGAAACCCGTTACACTTCCTCACCGTTTTCAATCGCCATGATCTGATTGACGCGGCGCTGATGCCTTTCGCCTGCAAACGCAGTCGTCAGCCAGATCTCCACGATCATCCGCGCCAGCTCGCTGCCCACCACGCGCGCGCCGAGGGCGAGCATATTGGCGTCGTTGTGCTCGCGGGACATCTTCGCCGAGAAGCAGTCGGAGCACACCACACAGCGGATGCCCCTGACCTTGTTGGCGGCAAGCGAAATGCCGATGCCCGTGCCGCAGCAGAGGATGCCGCGCTCGCACTCGCCGGAGGCGACCGCCTTGGCAGCCGCCTGGCCAAAGTGCGCATAGTCGCAGCTGCCCTCCGTATAGGTGCCAAAGTCCTTGTAGGCAAGGCCCATGCCGTCAAGCAGCGCCATGATTTCCTTCTTCAGCGGCAGACCCGCGTGGTCGCTTCCCAATGCAATCATGTTGATTCCTCCTGTTGTTTTGTCATCAAGTTCGTATACACGGCATACGCCGTCCCTCAGTCGATAAAATCCTCCGGCCGCAGCGGCTGGCGGCGCATGTCGCCGCTCTCCTCCTGCGCCTCGTGCTCCGCCGCGTGATCGACAAAGACCAGCTTCCTGAGATCCTCCCGGCTGACGACCGTGTTCGTGCCCATGCAGGCCCTGCAGCGGAACAGGCACTCCGGGCATACGCAGCCGATGTCAAGTCCCTCAGACTGAATCATATATGTGCCGCACTCAGGGCATCCGCATCTCATGGCGTTTCTCCCTCCGTCTCATTCTCCTGCTCCGTCTCCGTGAGCATCATGTGCGCCGGACAGCGCGCATACAGCGCCCTGTCCACGGGATCCGTCGACATCCTGCGGAATTCATATCCGCGCTCCCTGTAATACGCCACCAGATCCGGCAGAATCCTGCGCGTGCGTACCTTCGCCTCGTGCATCAGCAGGATGACGACCTCTTCATCCGCGCTGGTCTCCACCGCCAGGTCATACAGATCCTGCTGGGTCACGCCGGCATGCGTATCGCCCGTCATGGCGTTCCAGTCAAACCAGGAAAAGCCTGCGTCAACCACGGCATGCTTGGCCCTGCTTGAATAGCTCGTGCTGCCGCCCGGAAAACGATACAGATCCGTCGTAAAATCCTCTCCGGCGATACCGCGCATCTCCTTGAGGAAGCGCTCGATATCCCGGGCGATAAAGGTGACGTCCTTCTTGATCATGCCCGGCGAATGCCCCATCGTGTGGCAGCCGACGGCATGTCCGGCGTCCACGACCATCTTCGCATGCTCCGGATACGCCCTGACGGCCAGACCGACAAAGAAGAATGTCGCCGGCACGTCAAGCTCCTCAAGCAGCGCAAGCAGCTCCGGCGTATCCGCCTTGGGGCCGTCGTCAAACGTCAGATAGACCACCTTCTGCGCCGCAGAAGAAGCCGTTTCCGCCGCATCCGTCATCTCTTCCGCGCCGGCGGCAGCGGCTGCAAGCAGGCACAGCACAAGCAGCGCCATCGTCATCAGTCTCTTGATCATCGCTTCTGTCATTCTCTTTCTTTTCCGTTCAGCGCAGCTTCCTGTGCGTGAATGCGCGCTTCTTTCCTGCAAAGTCCGCCACAACGTCTCCGTGGCCGCTCAGCAGATACTTGTAAGAGCACAGGCCTTCAAGGCCCATCGGCCCGCGCGCATGAATCTTTCCGGTGGAGATGCCCACCTCCGCGCCGAAGCCATAGCGGAAACCGTCGGCGAAGCGGGTGGAGCAGTTGTGGTACACACCCGCAGAATCCACCAGCGCAAAGAAGCGCTTGGCCGCCTGCTCGTCGCTCGTCACGATGCAGTCGGTATGATGGGAGCCGTAGCGGTTGATGTGCGCAATCGCCTCGTCGATGCTGTCCACAATCCGGACAGCAATCACGTGATCCAGATATTCCGCCTTCCAGTCCTCCTCGGTCGCCGCACGGCACGGAATACCCGGGATCAGCGCCTGCGCCCGCGCGTCGGCCACCAGCTTCACGCCCGCCGTGTGCAGCGCCGCCGCCGTGATGGGCAGGGCAGTCGCCGCCGCATCCTTGTGCACCAGCAGCGTTTCCGCCGCGTTGCAGGCTGCGGGATACTGCGTCTTGGCGTCCACCGTCACGCGCGCGGCCATCTGCGCATCGCAGCAAGCGTCGATATACACATGGCATACGCCGTCGCTGTGCCCCAGCACCGGGATGCGGCTGTTGTCCATGATGTAGCGTACAAAGCTGTTCGATCCGCGCGGGATGATCAGGTCGATGTAATCATCCATCCTGAGCATCTCACCGACCTCTTCGCGCGTCGTCAGCAGGCCCGCCCAGCCCTGCGGCACGCCCGCCGCCTCGCTCGCCTCGCGCAGCACGGCATACAGCGCCGCATTGGAATGCAGCGCCTCGCGCCCGCCCTTGAGCAATACGGCGTTGCCGCTCCTGAGGCACAGGCCTGCAATCTGCACCAGCGCATCAGGTCTTGCTTCAAAGATCACGCCGACCACGCCGATGGGGCAGGCCACGCGCGAAAGCACCAACCCATCCGCCAGCTCGGTGCGCAGCTGCTCGCATCCGATGGGATCGTCCATCTTTGCCAGCGCGCGCAGACCCTCGCAGACGTCCGCCAGCTTGCTCTCGTCAAATTTAAGCCGCTTGAGCACCGGCGCAGGGATTCCGTTCGCCTTCGCCGCATCCATGTCCTTTGCATTCGCCGCAAAAATCGCGTCACGATTGCTTTCAAGCGCATCGGCAACCGCCTCCAGCGCGCGGCTGCGCACCTGCTCAGGCGCCGCCGCCAGCGCAAAGCTCGCCTGCTTCGCCGCCGCGGCAATGGCCAGCGTCTCGGTCTGACAACCGCTCATTATTCATATACCTCCTTATAAAAAGCCGCCTTCATTTCCTCTGCGCTCATGTCGCTGTACAGATACAGCTCGCGGCGGTCGTCTCCGCCCTGAAAGGAGCTGAGCATCGTCACGCCCGCCAGCGCGTTGAGATTGGTGTCCATGCCCTCCAGCAGCCTCTTGCCCAGGCTCAGCAGATTTGTACCGCCGTTTGCACGCAGCCCCTGCCTGAGCAGATCCATGAAGACCGTATAGCTGCGGTTCTTTTCCGCATAGTCGCTCTCAAGCCGGATATTCACATAGTCAAGAATATTCGCGCTGGTCAGCGCATTGTCGCCCGCCCATGTATTGAGAATGGCCGCCTCTTCCTCATTGAGCCACATGCTCAGCACGCCGATCTCATCAACCAGCTCCGGCAGAATGCTCAAGTCCATGGCGACATATGTGCTGATATTCAGATCCAGCAGGCTATTGAGCGCACGCGCGGCGAGCAGGCCGCGGCTTTTCGGCGCGCCCATCATATACACCTCGCCCAGCTGCACGTCGCCTGCCTCCGGCACATTGACCATCGTATCGCATTCAACCATCGTCATCACGCTGCGTCCGGTCCGGCTGTTGATCGAAGCGATCATCACCGTATCCGTCATATCGCCGTTCTGCATCAGCACAAGGACATTGTTTACGTTTTTATCCAGGCTGCGGTTGAGCTTCAGATCCCTCTTGGTCACGGTAATCTCCGCCAGAGCGCAGGCGCACACCATCACAAGCGCAAGCAGGAGCGCCGCAGCGGCAGTCATCTTTCTGTTCATCATCGTATGTTCTCCTTATTCCGTTTCTGTATGGTCTTACTTCGCTTTTTTAAAGATAAACAGCTTCGAAAAGACGTAGTTGAGGATGATCACCAGAATGTTGATGATCAGCTTCATCGCCAGATCATTCATGCCCAGCAGATCAACTGTCACAAACATCAGCGCCAGCTCCATGCCGAAGGAAACGAGGCGCATCGTCACAAAGCTGATAAACTCGCGCGCAAGCTGAGCCGCCGTATCGCAGTGCGTATGGAAGACGAACACCTTGTTGACCACATAGCCAAACGCCACGGCTGTCGCCCATGCGATGCAGGTGCCCACCGTGGTGAGCAGCTCCGCCGGAATCATCGCGCCGAAAGGACGCGTTACAATGTAGTATACGACGTAGTTGACGATCGTCGTCGCCACGCCGGCAAACAGATAGGCGACCAGCTCCGTGTTGTTCCAGAGCTTTTCACACACGCCCCCAAGCTTCGGGGATATTTTGCCAATCAGCGCAATGACGGCGCGCGCCAGCGCATCAATCCATCCAAATACTGTTTTCATGGTCTGTATTCCTCATATTCATTTTCTTCGTTTCTGCTGCAGCAGGCGGTTCATTGTCTACTGAGCCGATCATATTATAGCACGGCGGACACACAGGGTCAATCAAGGTTTAGCGCTCATTCACGCATGTCTGTTCTGCCTTTTTCCCCTTCGTACGCACGCTCATTCCTTGACAGATATCCGCTCTGATGATATGCTAATCAGAGACTTTAACTATAGAAGCTTTAAAACAGAAACTTTAAAATACGGAGGGAACATTCCATGGAGAATCCTGTCATTTCCTGGCTGTTTGAAACCGACGCTGTCCGCGTCTGCCCCGAAGGTCAGCCGTTCTGGTATACGTCCGGCAAGCTTGGCCCGTTCTATATCAACACCCAGTTCCTCTACGGCAGCGAGGCTGCGGCCAACGCGCTGCTCAAGACGATCGAGGAGGCCTGTGCCGGCGACAAGCTCGCCTTCTATGACAAGGTATGGGCGGATATCTCCGCGCAGCTTGAGTCCTGCCCGATCTTTTCCAGCCTGATCGACCTGCTGACCGAAGCGGCGCGCAAACTCGACGTCGACTTCGTCTCCGGCGGCGAGCGCCGCGACTTCTTCTTCTCCATGCCGGTCGCCAAAAAGCTGGGCCTTGGCCACCTGTCCATCTTCAAGGATCTCTCCTGCGTGTACACCGATGCAAACGGCGTGAGCATGGACGCGGACAAGGCTGGTCTTGCCGGTAAGAAGAGCGTGCATATCGCCGACCTGATCACCGTCGCCTCTTCTTACATCCGCGCGTGGATTCCCGCCGTCGAGGCGCTGGGCGCGAAGATTGCGTACTCCCTCGCGGTCGTCGACCGCGATCAGGGCGGCAGCAAGATTCTGGCCGACGCCGGCTGCCCGCTGACCACGCTCATCACCATCAAGCCGGAGCTGTTTGAGACTGCGCTGAAGATGGGCCGCCTGAACGAAAAGCAGCTGGATCTGGTCAACTCCTTCATCGCCGATCCGGACAAGTTCCTCACCGATTTCCTGCTGGCCAATCCCGACTTCCTGGCCCGCGAAATCGCCAAGGGCGGCAAGAGCGCCCAGCGCGCGCAGCTGTGCATCGACAGCGGCTTTGCGCCGGAGGCAGCCCTGCCCAAGGCATGATCACCCTGAAATACATTGGAAAAAGCGCAGACGACCTGCGCTTTTTCATTCTCAAAAACGGCGCGCACGCCGGCGGCGTCACCGTGCACAGCGCGCAGGGCGATACGTTTTCCTACGGGATTGCCATATCTCCGCAGATGCGCAGGCAGGGCATAGCCAAAGCCGCGCTCCCGCTGCTCTACCAGGAAATGAAGCGCAGAGGCTTTCGCAGCGCCGTCGTATGCGTCGCGCCGGGCAACGCTGCGTCGCTGGCGCTGCACCGCTCGCTGGGCTTTGCTGTCATACAGACTGAGTCTGAGAAAATCACGCTCCGCCTTCCGCTATGACCATTTCGGCAGACGGGTTTTCTGCATCAAAAAACTCCGCTTTAGCGGGGTGTTTATAAGACAGTAACAAAAGCAAAAGGCGTGACGAAAGTGGTCGCGCCTTTTGCCTTATGTGGATAGCTGCTTTCGAGGCGCAAGAGGAATGCAGTCCCTTGCTCGGAACATAGTGACGCAAAACGCCCCGGACATTTTGGTGTCCGGGGCGTTCCGTCTCACAGAGTACACATATGGGGATTCCCCTGTATAGAAGTGCGCCCTTTGTCCCGTCCGGATAATCGGAATCAGCGCTTTATATTACTTGGAATCCGAATTAAGTTTTCCGTAGATATAATAATCGCACCAAGTGTTTACCATTTTTCCCTGACGAATCAGACCCTCCTGTCTATATCCACATTTCTCCAGCATTTTCTGTGAGGCAATATTTCTGACATCCACCTTAGTCCACAACCGCTGAAGTTCAGTGTGCAGAAAGCAGAAATCTGTCATGGCAGACAGTGCCTCTGTACCGTAGCCTTTTCCTTGGCAGCTCTGTGAAAGACGGATTGCAACAGAAGCCATGCGATTACCTTCGATCAGATATACCCAAATATCACCAATTACCTTCGCAGACGATTTTTCCTCAATTCCCAAATGAAAACTCTTTGAAGATTTTTCTTCTTTTTCAAAAAGTAGTTCCGGATTCCTGTCTGTTTTTCCCGGGCCTTTTCCCCAGTAAGTATAGATGGACTTGTCCGGCATCCATTCCCTTAAGGCGGACACGTCCGCCGCACACATGGGGCGAATACGAAGGCGGTTGGTATCAATTACCGGCTTTTTTTGCAGATAATCGGAAAGAGCCATGATAACGCCTCCTTAAAAATTGAATTCAGCATCCCAGTCAAACTCACCGCTTTCCTCATAGGACTTCGGCCAATGGCTGCACCAGTTCGGCCCGGAAGAATGCTCGACCCGATCAATACTTGGCGTGTAAGGTTTCAGGTCAAGGACTATGCTGCCCGGAAAAGCATCCATGTAGGACAGGCCAATCGTTCCGGCCGACTCATCCACATATACGATATTAACATTGGACACTGCGATAGGATTCGGCCTTTCAGGTGAGCGGAGCGCAAATACGCCAATCTCTTCCGGCCCTTTTGCATAAGGCTTCTTTTCGACAAGAGTTCCACGATCCTTATCATTATCGCAGCCATCCATCCACCAAAGAACCTGCGCATGGCTATACTCCCCCAGACCTTTCAGGCCGGCTCTGTATGCAGGGTTAAGGAAGATTTTCGTTTCATCATTCTCATTTTCAATCTTTCCGATGGGAAATACTTTGATTTCGTTCATGTATATGAACCTCCTAAATAATCTCATCGAGCGCCCGATACCTATATTCTACAAAGTGTAATGGATACTTCAATCCCTAATTTCAAAAATAATAAATTGTGCAAATTAAGCCGATTCAAAAACAACCGCAGCAGATTAACCGCTGCGGTTGTTAACTGTCTTATGAGCTCCGCCCCTTTTGGTAGGTTTTATTTTGGTTATAATAGGTAGTTTTGAAAAGAAAAGTGGATTCCCCAAGGGCGAAGCCTGTCTTACAAAGCAGGTATATATTGGTTTAGGGTCAAAAGAAAAACTAAAAAGGATGCGCATCAAA
>JAFQOY010000050.1 GCA_017412025.1 Clostridia bacterium
ATGTTATCCAATTGCCTTCCTCCCCGAATCCTGAGAAGGGAGAGGGACGTATCCCTCTCCCTTGATTGATTCAATCGTTGTGCTGATGCTGTTTGCAGAAATTACTCAGCAATCTCCTCGGCGGTGTAGTAACCGGAGGCGATCAGCAGCTCTTCGTAGTTATTCACGTCGCCGAAGACCGGGGTGCAGTTGAAGGACTGGACCATCTTCACGCCGTTATCATATTCGCCGTTGAGTTCCGGAGTCTCGCCCTTGAGCAGGGAGTCGACCATCTTCACGGTCTGGGCAGCCAGGGTACGAGTATCCTTGAAGACGGACATCGCCTGCAGGCCCTTCACCATGTTCTTGACGTTCGGCTTGTCGCAGTCCTGACCGGTGATCAGCGGGATGTTCTCGGTGGTGAAGCCGGCAGCTACGAGGGAGTTGGTCACGCCCAGAGCGGTGGAGTCGTTGGAGCACAGGCAGATATCGAGGGTCTGACCGCCGGTCAGGGCGTCCGGATAGTAGGCGGACAGGATGTTGTCCATACGGGCCTGAGCGGTCTCAGACTTCCAGGCCGGGGTCGCGACGGTGGCGAAATCGGTCTGGCCGGAAACGCACACGAGCTTGCCGGAATCGAGGTACGGCTTGAGCAGATCGA
This sequence comes from Clostridia bacterium, assembly GCA_017412025.1. Next base: position 641 of record JAFQOY010000050.1, read on the forward strand.
ACGCGCCCGCGAAGAACAGGCCGGCGTTGTTGTCGTCCGGGGAGCCCGCGGTGAACTCGATGGTGTAGGTCTTGTCGGTGTTGGCAAGATCGAGGGTATCGATCACGTACTGACCCTGGATCTGGCCGACCTTGTAGTTGTCAAACGTGGTGTAGTAGTCAACAGCCTCGGTGGCGGTCAGCAGACGGTCATACGCGATAACCGGGATGCCGGCTTCCTTGGCCTGCGCAAGCACGGTGCCCAGCGCGGAGCCGTCGATAGAAGCGACGACCAGAACCTGAACCTCGTTGAGGATCATGTTCTCAAGCTGAGAAACCTGGGTCGCAACGTCGTTGTTGGCGTACTGGAGGTCAACTTCGTAGCCGGCGGCTTCGAGCTGGGCCTTCATGTTCGCGCCATCCTGATTCCAGCGCTGCAGGTCCTGCGTCGGCATCGCAACGCCAACCAGACCAGCCGCAGAGCCAGTGGCGGCAAGCGCCATAACGAGCACGAGGGACAGGGCGATAGCAAGGATCTTTTTCATGGTGTAACGCTCCTTTTTATTTATTTGACTTCCACGTTCAGGAAGTCAGAACAGCGAAATTATGAACGAAATGCATAACAACAAAGCCGTCAAAACTATCGACACTGCACAATATAACTATCTTCATTATACACAACGACGGCAGTTTGTCAATATTGTTTCGTAAATCCGTTTTCAGTTTTTTTGCAAATACAGAAAGACCCCGCGGCGCCGCCGCGGAGTCTCCCGAATCACACCCGATATGCGTTTGTCTGTCGTCGTACGATTCCTTTTTTGATGCTTTGAGCCCGTTCGCTTTGCTCTCCCCTTACTGGAAAAGGAAAATCAAAACCATGAAGAGCACAAGCCCCGCCAGCGTCAGCACGGACAGAGCAGAAGCGATATCCGCACGCTCCTCCTCCACGTCGGCAAACACGGGCAGCACGTAAGGCGGAGGCAGGATGAACATCAGCATCAGCGCGCCTGTATGCATCATGCCGTCCAGCACAAAGCGATTGAAAAGCAGCGCCATGCAGAGCGCACAGAATGCCGCAGCAAAGCGCACGCCCGCCAGCTTCGCCGTCTTTTTCCAGCGTATGGTCTCCGGGGTCAGATCGTAGCCGATCGTCAGCAGGATCACGGCGCTCGTCGGCGCGGAGACAAAATCCGCCGCCGCGCTCACGACACGTGCAGCGCCGATAGACTCCATCGCGCGGTACAGCCCGGATGCGCCCACAAGCAGACCTGCCGCAATGGCCCAGATCGTCGGCGCGTGCACAGCCTCGTCAACTACGCTCTTCAACCCGCCTCCGCCGGCCAGCAGCGCCTTGTAAAGCGTGAAGACAAACAGCACCTGTCCCAGATCAATGATCGCGAAAGCGGCGCTGCTCTCGCCCGGAAACAGCAGCGCAAAGAGCGCGTAGCCCAGCATCCCCGCCTCAAAACCCGAAGCAAGGAACGGAGAAAGCCTTCCCCTCACGCCCAGCATGCGGCACAGCGCTTTGCCCAGCAGCAGCATGACAACGCAAAGCGCGAAGATCAGCACCGGAATGATCAGGCTCTCCCTGCTGTAGCTCGCCGTGGCAAACGCGGAAAACATCACCGCAGGCAGCGTGATGTTGACGGCAAACGTCTTCATCGCGCCGATTCCTTCGCGCGATATGATCTGCCTTTTCCGGCAGAGCATGCCCAGCGCCAGCATGATGAATACAGGAAGCGCCTTTTCAAGAACCGTGATCAGCATCTGCATATTCTTTCCTCCATCTGCGCATCGTTCAGATGACAACCGCTTTTGTTCAGTATATCACGGCATGCTTCCTGCTGTCACGTCTTTATGCCGCCATACGGTTTCTGATTCTGCTTTTACGCGGCTCCGGCAATATCTTCTCCTTTCTTACAGCTCCGTAATCCAGCGGATCGCCAGATCGATCCAGCATCTGATCTCCGGATACTGGGGCTTCACCGTCATCACATACGGCCCGAAAACCTCAGGCGTGTCAAGCGACAGACCGTGCTGCCCGTGCGGAAAGATGTGCAGCTCCGTATTTACGCCGCAGCGGCGCAGCGCAGACGCCAGATACAGCGTGTTTTCAACCGGCACAAGTTCGTCTTCAAACGTAGACCACAGGAACACGGGCGGTACCTGATCGTGCACCAGGTTTTCAAGGGAATGCGCCTCCCAGACCGTCCTGTCCTCCGTGGCAAAAAGCCTGCGCATGCTGTCCTCATGCGTATACGGCCCGCCGGTGATGACCGGATAACACAGCACCATGCCGTCCGGGCGAATATCCGCCGGAGAAACGCCCAGCCGCTCACAGATCTGCGGATCGTTAAAGAGCACGCCGGCAGAGCAGGCCAGATGGCCGCCTGCGGAAAAGCCCATCGTCAGGATACGATCCGGACGCACATGGTACTTCTGTGCGTTTTTCCGCACATGCGCAATCGCCGCCGCCAGTTCAAGCTGCGGAATGGGATAGGCATACTTCTGCGAGTCCGCCGGGAGGTGATACTCGACGATAAACACATTGAAGCCGGCCGCCAGCAGCTTAAGCGCGACAGGCTCGGCCTCCCTGTCCGATCGGAAACGATATCCGCCTCCTGCGCAGAGCATGACCGTCTTTCTCACACGCTCAGGCGCGATCTGCTCCGAGTTGTCTGGCAGATAGGCCACAATCTCCGCATCCTCCATTCCCTTCGGCATGGGAACCCGGATTCTTTCAACTGTCATATTCTTTCCTCCGTTTCTGCCTGATCAGTACGCAATCATATCCGTTCCGTCCGCCTCGTCGCGCAGCATCTGCTCATACAGCGCCAGCACGCTTTCAAGGAACGCGCGCCAGGCGCTCCGGTCGACAAATGCGTCCTTTTCGCCCTTCATCAGGCGACCCAGCCTGCCCGCCGTATCGTTCTGCGGCGTATGGTTGCCAAGGAAGATATCCACCGGCTCATCCATTACGCTTTGCAGGCTGGCGACAAAGTCCGCCCGCCAGTTGACGCCATGCGCCTCGCAGTACGGCCTGCAGAGCGTATTGAGCCCTGCGCCGCCGTGCAGGCCGGCCGTCAGCGTGCGTTCTCCATCCGTGACGTTAAAGAAGTAACTCGTCGCGCCGGGCGAATGGCCGGGGCAGGCCACGCAGCGGATCTTTGTATCGCCAAATGTGAAGCAGTCGCCGTCCTTCACCGATACATCTGCCTCAAACGTCGTCAGATACGCATTCTCGCTGTCCCCGATACAGCTGAGCTCCGGCCGCTCCGCAAACATCCTGACGTCCGCCTCGCCCAGATAGACCTTTGCGCCCGACAGCGCGCGCAGCAGCTCCGTCGCGCCGAAGTGATCAAAGTGCCCGTGCGTGTGGAAGATTGCCGTGATCTTCTTCGGATCAAAGCCCAGCGACCAGATGGAATCGATCAGCAGGGTATCCGCCGTGGGATAATTCGTGTCAAAGAGAATGAGATCCTTACCGCAGTCGAGCAGCCAGGACGCACCGTCCTGATTGCCGACAAAATAGAGATTGCCAAAGACCCTGAACGCCGGCAGCCGCAGCTTCCATGGCTCCTCATACATCGTCTTGAGCTTCCGTCCGTCAAACGCATATCTGGAAATCATGGCCATTGCCTCCTGTAATCGTCTTCAGATCCGTCCGTCAAGGCTCAGCGCATACTGCATGAAGCCCATATCGTTGGGATGAATGCCATCCTCGTTGAAAAACCTTGCCGTATGCGGAATCAGCCCCATGCCGTCAATCACCTCAGCTCCGCAAAGGCAAGCCTCTCTGGCAATCTTCGCGCTCACGATGGCGAAACGCTTTGAAAGCGCAGCGTCCTCCCTCAGCCGCAGGCTGTATACCGGCGTGACGGCAGAAATGGGCGTCTGCGGATAGAGCGCGCGCAGCTTTTTAAAGTACGCCGGAATCGTCTCCTCAAACCGCTCGTCCCCTGCAAAAGCGTCGTTCGCGCCCAGCGTCACCAGAATGCTGTCCGGCTCAAAAGGCAGCGGCTCAAGAAGCTCCGGCTCAAACCGCGCGCCGCCTACGCTCTGGTTGACGCCGTATACGTCTTTCCTTCGCACAAGCAGATTGGCAAGCGCACAGGAGGGATGATAGCTCTGGATGCCCTGCAGGATGGAGTCGCCCAGCAGCAGCATCTTTTCCCGCTTCTGCGGCGCGCTCTCCCAGTCGCCGAAGTCAAATCCCGTCAGCCTCAGTCCGCAGGTGTTGGGCAGATGGATTTCAATCTGCGCGCGTCCCGTTGTTTCCCGGACAAAGACCGCCTCCCCCCGGCTCTGCATATCCGCCAGACGGACAGAGCGCGTATGCACGCCGTTTTCAAACAGATCCGCCACGTTGCACGAGCGGCAGTACGCCTTCACCTCATAGGCAAAGCGCAGCACAGGCGCATCAGTCACAAAGGACAGGCACACGCCCGCCGTACAGTCCGCACGGTCGGCAAATTCTCGGCTTTGCGCATGATACCACGCCATCTGGCGCTGCGTAAGCCTGCAGGGATAGCCATCCCTGACCTCAAGCACATGGGAAAACAGTCGGTTCATACCGTTCACTTCCTTATTATAGTCGCACGCAGATTGTCTGCTGATGGATGACGTATGGATGCATCAAGCGAAAAAAGGGACGGACGGCGAACCATCCTATCCCTTTGATGGAATACCTTATCCCTTGACCGCGCCCGCGACGAGACCCGCCACGACGTACTTCTGAAGGCAAAGGGAGATGATGATGATCGGCAGCGTGATGACCGACGCCGCAGCCATGATGCCGCCCCAGTTGACCTCCGTATAGGAGATGAAGCGGAAGATGGCGACCGGCAGCGGCTGCGTGTTCGCACTGCCCAGAATCAGACCGAAGATGAAGTTGTTCCAGGATCCAATGAAGGCCAGCAGCGTCGTGGTGATGACGCCGGGCATGGAGATGGGCAGCATGATCAGCACGAAGGACTGCAGGCGGATACAGCCGTCCACCATCGCAGACTCCTCCAGCTCCTGCGGCAGCGCCTCAAAGTACGGAATCATGATCCACACAATCAGCGGCAGCGCAACCAGCATATGGCAAAGAATCAGGCTGGTGAACGTGCCGGTGAGACCGACCTTGGTAAAGAGCAGATACCACGGAACGAGGAACGCGATCGCCGGAATGATGCGCACGGCGAGAATGACGATGGAAAAGAACTTCTGCTTGAAGCGCGCAATGGAATACGCCGCAGGCACGCCCAGAAGCAGAGAGAAGAGCGTCGAGCAGACGCTGACATACAGGGTATTGAACAGCGGCTCGGAGAAACTGTACAGCGTAAAGACGTCGATGTAGTTTTTCAGCGTGGGTTTGAAGATAAACAGCTTGCCGAAGTTGAACAGATCCACATTGGTCTTGAAGGACGAGAGAACCATGTATGCAAAGGGAAACAGGAGCACAGTCAGGATCAGCACAAGCATCACATAGAAGCTCGTTTTCTTCACCTGCTTCATCTGCTTTCTTGTCATTGCCATCAGTAGTCCACCACCGTTCTCTTGCGAATCGCGTTGAACGCGACGCTGATCACCACGAGGATAACGAAGAAGACGACAATAGTCGCAGAGGCTTCGCCGAACTTGAAGTTCTCAAACGCCTGACGGTACGCCAGAACGTTGATGGTCTGCGTCGCCGTGCCGGGGCCGCCCTGCGTCGTGGAGTAGATGATGTCATACGCCTTGAGCACGTCAATCAGGCGCAGCATCATCGCGGTGAGGATGGTCGGGCTCAGCAGCGGCAGCGTGATGCGCGTCAGGCGCTGCCATTTGGTCGCACCGTCAATCTCGCTTGCCTCCAGCGAATCCAGCGGGATCGCCGCGAGGCCGCCCAGACAGATGAGCATGACCATCGGCGTGTTTTCCCATATTTCAACGAGCATCAGGGCCCACAGCGCCGTATTGCGTTCGCCGAGGAACGCATAGGGCTGCATGCCAAACTCCTTTAATATCAAATTGAATACGCCAAGGGCAGGATCGTACATCATCTTCCAGACCATGGCGACAGCCACAGGCGTGGCGACGATCGGCAGGATAAAGAGCGTGCGCACAAAGGTCTGCCCCTTGAAGGTGCGATTGAGGATCAGCGCAAGCGTAAGCCCCAGAAACATCTCGCTGATCAGACACACGCCGGAAAAGAGCAGCGTCTTTTCGCAGGAATCGATGAAGCGCGAATTGCGGAACATCTTTTCATAGTTGGCCAGGCCAACAAACTTGGGCGGCTTGACAGCCGACATGGTGGAGGTATGCAGGCTCAGATCAAATGTATAATAGAGCGGATAGGCCACCATGATCACGATAAACAAGATCAGGGGAAGCGTCAGGATCCACTTGGTGTTGCGGTCGATCCAGCGTTGCATGCTCTGACCTCCTTTCAGAAAAGCGCGGGAAGGAGCACGGACAAGCGTGCTCCTTCCCCGTTGTGGTTTAAGCGTTACGAACTTTCAGACGTATAAGCCCTTACTGAGCCTCTTCGCGCTCCTGGTCGATGAGCTCCTGAATGTTCTCGTTGAGGATGTCGAGGTTCTCCTGGAGGTCGCCGCCGGCGTAGATCTCGTCAAACGCCTCGCCCATGTAGGTGCGCGCCTCGGTGGAGTAGATCATGTTCGGCAGCGGGCCGCCGGCAGCGATCGCAGCGGAATCCGCGATGCAGTCGAGGTAGCCGTCCGGATACTTGGCCTGGACTTCAGCGTTGTCGATCGTGGACTGGCGGGCGATCGGAGAGCCAAAGCTGACGGTGGAATCGATGCAGGCTTCCTTGTTGTTCATCCAGCGGATGAATTCCCACGCAGCGCCCTTGTTCTCAGAGCCGTAGGACATGCCGATGGACCAGTTGCCCAGGTAGGTGTTGGCGCAGACGTCGCCAGCCGGCACGGCCATGAAGCCGAGCTCTTCCGGCTTCACCAGGGAGGAATCCGGATCGATCAGGTAGGTGTACTGGGAGTCAGAGTCGTAGCGGAACGCGGTCTGGCGCTGCGCGAAGACGTTGCAGGTCTCGCTCCAGCTCATCGCAGAGGCGCCTTCCTGGCCATACTTGAGCAGGTCGGCGTAGATGCCGATGCCCTTGGCGAATTCCGGAGAATTGAAGGCCGCGTTGCCCTCGGCGTCAAAGTGATCGCCGCCGTACGCGCGAACCAGCGGCATGACGACCGCCGCAGAGCCGTGGCCGGAGCCGCGGATGGCGATGCCGTGGGTGCCCGGAAGCTTCTCCTCAACCGTGGCGCAGGCCGCGACGAGGTCTTCCCAGGTCTTGATGCCGGCGAGATCGACGCCAGCGTCGTTGATCATGGTCTTGTTGTAGAAGAGCACGCCGTACTCGGAGCCGTGCGGGATGCCGTAGAGCACGCCGTCCACGGTAGAGGCCTGACGGCCGCCGGCGAGGAAGTCGTCAATGGCAAACTCTTCGGTCAGGTACTGATCCAGCGGCTCAAGCCAGCCGTTCTGGACGTACATCTTGGTGTTCTGATAGGCCATGAACATGAACACGTCCAGATCCTTGCCGCCAGCGGCCATGGAGACGAGGATCTTGGTGTTGAGCTGATCGTTGCTCAGCTGCTCATAGTTGACCTTGATGCCGGTTTCCTCGGTGAACTGGGCGAGGCGCTCCTGCATGTGGGTGGACGGAGAAGAGCTGTTGCCCAGGACGTTCAGGGTCACGCCCTCATAGGGCTTGTCCTGTGCAGCGGCGCCGCCGATGAGGCACAGCGCAAGAATGGCAGCCAGGATGATCGCGGTCAGTTTCTTCATTTGGGTTCCTCCTTGCATGTTTGATGTTGGGAGATCCTAAGCCGCATCTGGCCGGGATACGGCTTTGGATTATGTGAATACCGCCCTCTGCGGTATCCGGTGCGGATGCATGCAGCTTACTGCTGTGCCCTGAGCATCTGCTCAATTCTGGCAAGCACGGCTTTGGCGTCAATCTTTTCAGGCCAGGTCGCATCCAGATCGATGCGGCCTCCGGGCGCCGTGAACTGATCCATGCCCAGCTTTTCAAACTTCTCTGCGAATTCCTCGCGGGTCATCTCATAATCAAGCGAATCGCCCGGAAGCGGCGGGTATCTGTCCTGCAGCACATGCCCAAGATGGCGAAGGTGCTTGTTGTCGCGCTCCACATAGCGGCGGTAGAACGCGTCGGAATCGCCGCCGAAGAAGACCGTGACGCACGCGCAGCGATAGCGTTCAATCAGATCAAGCACAGCCTGTTTGTTGTCGTCGCGGAAGTTATTGACGATGATGACGGACTGACCAGCCTTGAGCATCGCCTCCGCCGCATGCAGCGTTTCAAGCGTGGCCGTATAGTCCATCCTGCGCTTGACCGCATAGCAATCAAAGCCGAGCGTATCGAAAAGAATCTCCTTGAACTCGTCCTTTTCAAGCACAGGATAGCCAAAGTGCGCGCCGCAGGTACGGGCAAAATAGGATTTTCCGGAAGCGGGCATGCCCACGATGAGAATCAGATTCATTCCATATTCCTCCTTGCCGTCCGGCGCTATATCTTTTTCCAGGGCAGTTTATCTGCGCGCAAAGCGCTTTTCACACAAAATAACCGCATAATTCTTGTATCAATTGGATTATAGCATATAAAAAACACAAAGAAAAGTATGAATTATTGTATAGCACCATAATTTTGAAAATATGGTATAATGATTTCAGAAGATGAACAGTGATATAGGAGGAATCATATATATGGAACTTCTGCAGCTGAAATACTTTCAGACGGTCGCGCGGTTTGAAAGCATGACCCGCGCCGCAGCGCATCACGGCGTACCACAGCCCTCCATGTCCCAGACGATCTCCCGTCTGGAACGCGAACTGGGCGGCATCCGCCTCTTTGACCGGATGAACAACAAGCTCTATCTCAATGAAAACGGGCGCATATTTCTTGAATATGTCGATAAAGCGCTGATGACGCTTGACAACGGCGTAAAAGCCATCTCCACCGCCTCCGACGAGATCGCGGGCCATGTCAGTCTGGTCGTGATGGAAAACCGGCGGTTCATCCTCACCTGTGTATCCCGTTTTGCCGAGCAGTATCCGCATGTGACGTTCTCTATTTTCCATGACTTTTCAAGCACGGAGGACGATCACTATGACCTGTGCATCTCTTCCATCCGCGCCTCGCACCACATGCGCACCTACAAACCCTTCATCCAGGAGCGCATCGTGCTCAACGTCCATGAGGATCATCCGCTGGCTCACCGCGACCGCATCTCCCTGCGCGAACTCTCTGATGAAAAATTCATCACCATGTCCTCCCGCTCCTCGCTCTACGCCATCACCTTTGAGCAGTGCCGCAGCAACGGCTTTGACCCGCACGTTCCCTTTATCTGCGACGACCCTTATTTCGTGCGCAAATACGTCGCAGAGAACATGGGCATTGCGCTTGCGCCGTCCCTCTCCTGGGCGGGCCGCTTCCGCGAAAATACCCGGCTCATCCCGGTCGACGATCCGCCCATCCTCTCCACCTCCTACCTGATGTGGAACGATCAGCGCTACATGTCCCCCGCCGCGCACGCCTTCAGCAAATTCCTCATGCAGCAGGCAGCGGCGCTTGAGGGCAATCTGCTCGCCGGCGACGCACAGCCGTAAGCGGTTCCTCAAAGCCGCACATATTGAGAGATTTTTGACGATCTGTCTTGACAGTCCATTTACGCAGGCGTATACTAAAACAAAGTTCCACAATATTCCGCCCTTGTTTGGAATTTATATCCATCCATTCCGGAATATGCCGAACGGAGGATCTATGGAAATACTCTCCTGCCTGCTGGAAATCAAGCATCGCTTCGGTGCGCTGACGCCGACAGAAAAGAGAATCGCCCGGTATATTGCCGAAAACAGCAGCGAAGTGCTGATGATGCCCATCGACAGGCTGGCAGAACTGACCGGAACGGGCAAATCCGCCGTCATCCGCTGCTGCAAGTCGCTCGGCTTTGACGGATACAAGGCGCTCAAAGTCGCGCTGACCATGGACGTATCCCGGCGGGACGACAGCGATTACGCCAGCTCCATCGACAGCGATGAGACAGCCGAATCGATCGTCAACAAAATCTTTTCCGCCAACATCAAGACGCTGCAGGATACCTGGCGCCACCTGAACGTGGATGTGCTGCGGCAGGCAACGCAGGTGATTGCCGGGGCCGACATGCGCTACATCTACGGCATCGGCTCCTCTGCCTTCATTGGGCATGATCTGCAGCACCGCCTTCTTCAGCTGGGCTATCGTTCCGCCGCTGTGACGGACGTAACCGCCATGAAGGATTCCTCGCTCTGCATCAAAAAAGGCGACGTCGCCATCGCCCTGAGCAACTCCGGCCGGACAATCGCCACCGTACAGGCGCTGCGTCAGGCGAAGGAAAACGGCGCAGTCACCGTATGCATCACCGGCTACGCAAACAGCCCGGTCACTCAGGCAAGCGACTATGTGCTGTGTACCACATCGGATGAATTCAGGTATCCCGCCGAATCCATCGCCTCGCGCGTGGCGCGCCACGCCGTCATCGACGCGCTGATTGTCACGCTTTCCACGATCGACTATGCCGGTTCCGTCGACAAGATGCTCCGAATCCGTGAAATGCTCAGCGACGTCAAATATCCTGCCGCCGGCAGATAACACTTTGGCATCCGCGGCGCAGCCATGTCCTGCGATCCGCTCATATAGGTATCATTCATTCGTCTCATCCAAGAGGAGGATTATCATGCTCAAGAACAGTATTGTCAGCAAAATCGCAGCGACCAAGGTGATGGCCGTCGTCAGAATCAACACGCGCGAGAGAGCCATCGAGATCGTCGAGGGTCTGCTCGCCGGCGGCGTTGACGTGATGGAGATCAGCTACAACTCCGACAACGCCAGCGATCACATCCGCTTCATCTGTAAGAACTATCCGGATATGCTGGTTGGCGCCGGCACGGTGCTCGATTCCGAGACCGCCCGCATGGCCATCGACGCCGGCGCGAAGTTCATCATCGCGCCGACCTTCTCCAAGGACGTCGCCAAGCTGTGCAACCGCTACCAGATCCCGTACTGCCCGGGCTGCACCACCTGCAATGAAATGGTCGAAGCCATGGAATACGGCGCTTCCTTCATCAAGTGCTTCCCGATTTCCAACTTCTACGGTCCGGACCTGGTCAAGATCTTCAAGACCCCGCTGCCGCAGATGCCGGTGATGGTTTCCGGCGGCGTGAGCATGGACAACATCGACGCCTGGCTCAGGAATGGCGCCGACTGTCTGGCCATGGGCGGCCTGCTGACCAAGGGCGGTAAGGACGACATCGCCGCCAGCGCGAAGAAGGTTATGGAGCGCGTACACGGCAAGTAACCGCGCAGCCATACATACATCTGCGCCGCTTCAGGGCGCATATCTGGAGGAAACAACATGCGCAAGATCGTGATTACGCCCAGAGGTTTTTTCAACTACGGCAAAGCGTACATCCGGCAGCTTGAAGAGGCCGGCTTTACCGTCGACGCCAACGGAACCGGCAAAGCCTATACGGTGGAGCAGTTCTATGATCACTGCAGGGACGCCGAGGCGCTCATCGTCGGCGTCGAGCAGGTCAACAAGGCTTTCATCGACGCATGTCCGAATCTCAAGGCTGTGGTCAAATTCGGCGTCGGCACGGACAATATCGACATCCCCTACTGCCAGGAAAAGGGCATTTACGTCGGCCGCTGCGTCGGTTCCAATTCCCGTTCCGTTGCGGAGCTGGTCATCGCTTTCATCATGGCTGAAATGCGCGACCTCTGCCTGAGTCTTTCCGAGACCAAGCAGGGCGCATGGAACAAGTACACCGGCGGCGAGGTGCTGGGCAAGACCATCGGCATCATCGGCTTCGGCGCCATCGGCAAGCATCTGGCCAGGATGGCCAATGGGCTTGGCATGAACGTGCTGGCTTACGACGTGTTCCCGATCGACGAAGAGACAGCAAAGACGCACAGCGTCACCGTCACCACGCTCGACGCAATTTACGAGACCGCCGATTTCATCTCCGTGCATGTACCGCTGAACAAGGACACCGAAAACATGATCGCCCTGCCGCAGCTGCAGAAGATGAAGCCGAACTGTGTGCTGATCAACTCCGCCCGCGGCGGCATCGTCTCTGAAAAGGATCTGTATCAGGCGCTCACGGAGAAGATGATCCGCGCCGCGTATTTCGACGTGTTCACCAGCGAGCCGCCCAAGGCGGACGAACCGCTGATGGCGCTTGACAACTTCCATCTCACGCCGCATGTCGGCTCCAGAACGAGCGAAGCCGAGCTTCGCACCTGCCAGATCGCAACCGAGCAGATTCTGGGTGCACTCAAATAATCGTTTCATAAATCATCGAGGCGCACGGATTTCCGTGCGCCTCGTTTTTTGCGTCTGTTTTTTTCAGCGTCTGATCATACGGCTGGCGCGTCCTGCAGGCAGCTGCATTCAGCTGCCTGAGCATCGGAAGTGTTCCGCTCTATGCAGGATTATGCAAACCGCGTATCCGTTTTCTGGCTACGGATACGTGGTTTTGATATTCTTTTCTCTTCAGCCGAACAGGAACTTCGCCGTCTGTTCCAGCTTTCTCCTCTCCGCCGCATCGTCATAGGCGTTCTGCCGCCCGTCGATCGCCTTGTGCACATTGACGGCAAACAGACCGTCTCTGTTGCAGTAGGCGTATATGCGCTTCACGCTGTTCATCTTGAACCGTGCCTCAGCGTTTCCCTCCGGATAGAGCTTCACCATCTGGATCCTGTCTGGTGAAAGCGCAGCAAGGAAGGAGATATAGTGCTTCTTCGTCATGTCGTGTTCCACACGCACGAAATATTCATCCTCCACACCCTCGATGAAGATCTTGTGCTGTTCGTCGCTCTCCTCCGCCTGTGCCGGCGTCAGCAGCACGCCATGGCAGGTGATGACCGCCTCGCCCATGCTGTGGATTACGTTTCCGCATACAGGACAGACGTAGAACTTAGAGCGCAGCATGTTGGCCGATATATTCACGTTGTTCACAGCTCTGCCCAGCATGAGCTCCGTGATGGACACGCCCAGCGCGCCCGCAAGCGGTTCCAGCAGAGAAATATCCGGATAGCCCTTGCCGTTTTCCCATTTGGATACGGTTTTGTCTGAAATATACAGCTTTTCGGCCAGCTCGGCCTGTGTCAGTCCTGTTTTTTCGCGCAATTCCCTGATCATTGCGCCTGTGACGTACTGATTCATACGCTATCGCCTCCTTTGCGTCTATCATAAACGATGGCGACGCGTTTGGCTACCTACGGAGCGTAGATAAGCATTGTCCGGCTCTGAGCGCACATCTTCGATCTGTCCGCAGCACAGACTACTTGCGATCGAATTGTATGACTTTACCCGTTCAGCAGACAAAAGCCAGTTACTGCATGCCGCTAAAGTTCGTCCTGCTTTCAAAAGGCCGGTTAAATGAACCGATCTCAATCAGATTTCCTTCAGGATCGGCAATATAGCAGGTGCGCTGTCCCCAAGGTTCCATTGTTGGTTCCAGAACAGAACGCGCACCCTTCTCAATCGCCCTGGCATATTCCTGGTCTACCTCATCAAAAGTATCAACATACAGAGCAATTTCGAAATGTCCGTTGAGTCCCTTGAGATATTCATACTTTCTGTTTGTCATTCTCTCGAAATTCTTCCGTTCGTAAAGCATAAACAGCGTGCCGTCTTTGACGAGATAAACATTCTCGGCATTTTCATCCTCAGTGATTTCAAAGCCAAGAACATCTCTATAAAAACGCACCATCGCAGGCATATCATCTACGAACAATCCAAAGCCGTCAAGTTTCATCTTCAGTCCCTCCGTCGATATCCGATTCAGCAATTCGCTTTTTATATTCTATCATTTAACCTTACGTGATACAAGATTGAGAGATAAACCTTCTCCTTCAGAGCACCGAAGCACGGTACCAGCCAAGAACAATGCTGTACTTGACTGAGGAGCCCGGGAGAGTAGGGATGTTGACGGGAACAAAAAGAAAACGCCCGAGTCTGCACGCAGCAAACCGGGCTGACGAGCGGCTGCTCACGCGCGCTCCCGGGCGTTGCCCGTGGCTTCTCTGTGACCCGGGGAACTCGCATAGTCGCGGCTCTGCCGCTCCTTGCGAGTCCCGACGCTCCGCCTGCTGCTTACCGAACACTGCCAACCAGACGAGCCTTGCCCTTTTGGGAAGGTGCCATGCAGGGGCGGATGATGTCCCGCCCGCAGGCGGCGAGTCGGTGGTGAGCATACGGGCTGACGAGATGCTCTGTATTGAGCGCGACCTACTCTCCCG
>JAFQOY010000051.1 GCA_017412025.1 Clostridia bacterium
CAATGAGGGCGTGATCGTCCTGGCGGCGACCAACCGCAAGGATATCCTTGACCCGGCGCTGCTGCGCCCGGGCAGATTCGACAGGCAGATTACCGTCAGCTATCCGGACGTGCGCGGCAGGGAAGCGATTCTCAAGGTGCATGCCAAGGACAAGCCGCTGGCGGAGGACGTGGATCTTAAGCATATCGCCAAGCGCACGCCGTATTTTGCGGGCGCGGATCTTGAAAACGTGATGAACGAGGCGGCTATTCTGTGCGCGCGCGAGGGCGGCGAGCAGATCACCGCGCGCCACCTGAGCGACGCCATTGAGCGCGTGCAGATGGGCCCGGAAAAGAAGAGCCATGTGGTGACGGACGAGGACAAGAAGCTCGTTGCCGTGCACGAGGCGGGCCATGCGATTGTCGGCGAGCTGCTTGAGGGCTGCGACGACGTGCATCTGGTGACGATCATGCCCAGAGGCTCCAGCGGCGGCCATACGCTGCTGCTGCCGCAGAAGGAGAGCGATTTCACTACCCGTACCCAGCTGCTGGATTTTGTCTCCATGGCGCTGGGCGGCTATGCGGCCGAGCAGATCGTGATGGGCGAAATGTCCACCGGCGCGAGCAGCGACCTGCAGCGTGCAACCGATATCTGCCGCCGCATGGTGATGCAGTATGGCATGAGCGACGACATGGGGCCGATTTACCTGGGCGGCGATCACGACGAGGTGTTCCTCGCGCGCGATTACGGCCAGCAGAGCCGTATGTTCTCCGAGGCTGTCGCCTCCCGCATTGATGCGGAGGTGCAGCGCAAGATGAACGGCGCTTATGAGCGCGCCAGAGCGCTCCTGACGGAAAACCGCGAGAGGCTTGACGGCCTGACTGCGCTGCTGATGGAGCGCGAGACGATTGACCGCAGGGAGTTTGAGGCGTTCATGAAGGGCGAGGCGATTGAACCGGAAAAGGCGGAGGAAACCTCCGCCGCGGAAGGCGCGGCAGAAAACACGGCAGAAAACGCTTCTGTGAACGATCTCATGAACGATCCCATGAACGTTTCTGTGGAAGAATAAGCATCAATCAGGCGGACGCCGCGTCAGAATCTGGCGCGGCGCTGCTGGTTTATTCCGCCGTGCATGCGGCGCGGGAAAGGAGACGGCATGAAAGCGGATCTGCATCTGCATTCGACCGCTTCGGACGGCGTTTTGCCGCCGGCGTTGCTCGTTGAGCGCGCTGCGCTGCTTGGGTTTGACACGATTGCGCTGAGCGATCACGACACGGTGGACGGCGTCTGCGAGGCGCAGAAGGCCGCAAAAGCCTGCGGCGTCGAGGTGATTCCGGCAGTGGAGCTCAGCTGCGGCGCGCAGAAGGAAATACACGTTCTTGGATATGGCTTTGATATCCGGAACGAGGCGCTGCTTGCATTCTGCGCAGAGCGAAGGAAGCAGCGGAAATACAGAACAGAACAGATTGTGAAACGCCTTTGCGAACTGGGGAAGCCGGTATCTATGGACCGTGTGCGAGAACTGGCGCGCGGGGTGATGGGCAGGCCGCATGTTGCGCAGGCGCTTGTGGAGGCGGGCCATGTCCGGTCAGTCAGCGAGGCGTTTGACCGGTTTATTGCGGTCGGCAGACCGGCCTATGTGCCCAAGGAGGACGTGAAGGTGAGCGAGGCCGTCCGCCTGATCCGGGAAGCGGGCGGCGCGGCGGTGCTGGCTCATCCGATGGAACTGAAGATGGGCGAGACGGCGCTGGAATCGCTGATTGGCGAATGGAAGGCGCAGGGACTTTCGGGCGTTGAGGTCTGGCATCCGAGTGCGGCCAACAACCACGCGGCGTTTCTGCTTGGACTGGCCAGACGGGAAAACCTGCTCGTCACCGGCGGAAGCGATTTCCATGGGGAGACTGTGCGGAAAAGCGATATCGGAGAGGGACTTGAGCGCTGGACGACGGCGCAGGAGGATGTGCGAGCGCTCAGGGCGTGCATACGCAGAATCAGAGAAAGCCAATGACCGACGAAGGAGCGAGGTGCTCTCATGCCGAACATGACGCAGGCGGGCTATACGCCGCCGAAGCCGGAACAAAGAAAGACGCCGGCGGAGCCGAAGAAGAAAAAGCATGCCAAAAAGAAAAAGGGCAGAAAGCGCATGAGCGGCGCCGCCGCTGTATCGCTGGCGATCTTCTTTGCCGCCGTACTGGTTGGCGCCGCGACGATCTATCTCTATACGCAGACGCAGCCGTACGTGCATGCCTATTTGCCGGGTACGTCGCTTGACCGGTATCCGCTGGGCGGCGCGACGCAGGAGGATGCGCTTGCGCTGCTTGAGCGAACGGCGGGAGAAGCCGTTTCTGCCTGGCGATTTGAGATGACCTGCATGGGACAGACCTACACGATCACCGCACAGGACGTCGCGCTGTCCATTGACCGGGCGGCGACGCTTGATCCGCTTTGGGCGCTCGGGCGGGATGGAAACATGCTCTCGCGCTACCTGCAGATGCTTGAACTCCGGCGCAATCCTGTGGATGCGCAGTCGGTGATTGCCTACGATATGGCGCCGGTCGACGCGCTGCTGGAGCGCATCGCGGCGGACATTGAGCGCGAGCCGGTCGACGCGTCGATGACGTTTGTGCCGTCAAGCAGCATGCCGTTCCGCTTTGAAGAGGAACGAACCGGACTGTCGCTTGACACGGATGCGCTGCGCGCACAGATCGGGCAGGCAATCAGCAGCCTGACGACGGTGAGCATGACGCTCGTCCCGCAGGAGATCGAGCCTGCGGTGCGCCGCAGCGATCTGGAAAACGCCGTCGTTCTGCGGACGAGGCTGGTGACGGAAATCGCTTCGGACGAAGCGTCGTATACGAATGTACGGATTGCGGCCGGAAAGCTGCATGGGCTGAGCATCGGGCCGGGAGAGACGCTTTCGCTCAACGAGGCGATTGGCAGGCGTACGCCTGAGGCCGGATATGCCGTCGCGCCGGAACCGGCATACGGCATCGATGTTTCGGGCGTTGGCGGCGGCGTGTGCCAGGTATCGACTGCTGCATACCGCGCGGCGCTGCTGGGCGGGCTTGATATCCTGGAGCGGCATGCGGCTGTGCGTCCCGTCGACTACTGCGGGATGGGACAGGAGGCGGCGATTTCCGACCAGGGGCTTGACCTGGTACTGGCCAATCCGACGGCGCATCCGCTGTTCATGACGGCCAGGACGTATCGTGACGGCGGCGCGGCGTTTATCGAGCTGCAGTTGATCGGTGAGCCGCTTGCTGTGCGTTATGCGCTTGAGTCCGCTGTCACGCAGACGGAGCTGATTGAGGAGCCTGTCTATGTGCGGGATCGCGACGGACAGTATGCCCGCTACACCGACGAGCGCGTAAGCGTGGGGAAAGCGCTTCCGGGTTATCAGGCGGACGTCGTGCGCACGGCGGTTGGGAAGGATGGAAAAGAAGAACGCGTCGTCATTTCCTCGGATGTGTACGAGGCGGTTCCGCCTGCGATCTACGTGGGCATTGAAGAGAGAGAAGAGAAATGATTCAAGGGGGATATCATCATGGAAAAGATCTGCTTTAAAACCAGCAAGGGGCCGGCTGCGATCGGCCCGTACTGCACCGCCTGCATCTATGGCGATACGGTGTATATGTCCGGCATGATCGGCGTTGATCCGAAGGTGCAAAAGCCTGTGGAAGGCGGCACGCTGGAGCAGGCCAGGCAGGTATTTGAAAACATCGCCGCCGTGCTGGGCGAGTTGGGCCTTACGACCGACGACGTGCTCAAGACCACCGTGTTTCTGACCAACCTGGGCGACTTTGCCGAGGTCAACAAGCTCTATGCTGAGTATTTCGGCCCGAACTATCCGGCGCGTTCCTGCGTGGAGGTGTCAAAGCTTCCGATGGGCCTGAGCATTGAGGTTGAGTGTATCGCAAAAACAAAGAAGTGAGCGATAGCTGAAAGAGGAGGAGCGACATGAGAGAGACATTCTCCGCGCAGGATATCCGGTATCTGCATCTGCTGCGCAAGCAGTACAGAACGATTCAGGAGGCATCTGCCGAGGTTGCGCATCTGCGGGCCGTGCTTCGCCTGCCCAAGGGCACGGAGCATTTCCTTTCGGATCTGCATGGCGAGCATGCTGCATTTCTGCACATCCTGCATAATGCCAGCGGCGTTATCAAGCGCAAGATCAACGACCTGTACGGCAATATCCTCTCGACGCATGAGCGGGATATGCTCTCCACGCTCATCTATTATCCGGATGAAAAGCTCGCGCTGCTCAAGAAGCAGGGCGTGGTCACCAGCGAGTGGTATCGCCTGACGATCTATCGCCTGGTTGAGGTGTGCCGCATGTGTTCGGTGAAATACACCCGCAAGCGCGTGCGCGATACGATGCCGCGCGAGATGGGCGCGCTGATTGAGGAACTGCTGCTTTCCGACGGAACGCCCGACAAGGACGGCTATTACCGCGAGGTGATGCAGTCGATTCTGGAAACCGGCCAGGCGGACGCCATGCTCATCGCGCTCAGCCGCGTGATTCAGGCGCTGGCCATTGACCGTCTGCACATCATCGGCGATATCTTTGACCGCGGCCCGCGCGCCGATCTGATCATGGATGCGCTGGAAAACTATCATCAGGTTGACGTACAGTGGGGCAATCACGACATCGCATGGATGGGCGCTGCGGCGCTGTCGGAGGCGTGCATTGCGCAGGTGATCGTCACCTCCGTCAAGTACGGCAACCTGGAGACGCTGGAGGTTGGCTACGGCATTTCGCTGCGACCGCTCTCCACGCTGGCTGCCAGCTGCTATGCAAACGATCCGTGCGCGGAATTCCGCCCGAGGGACAACGGCGAGGAGCTTCATGAGGACGAGATGGAGCTTGCGCGCATGCACAAGGCGATGGCGATTCTGCAGTTCAAGCTGGAAGGCCAGCTGCTTGCGCGCCATCCGGAATACGGCATGGAGTCAAGACGGCTTCTGCACCGCATCGACTTTGAAAACGGGACGGTCGATGTGGAGGGCGTCACGTATCCGCTGCGCAGCTGCTCCTTCCCGACGATCGACCCGGCAGATCCGTACGCCCTCACGCCGCTTGAGCGCGAGGTGATGGACAGGCTGGTGCTGGAGTTTGCGCACAGCGAAAAGCTGCAGCGCCACACGCAGTTCCTCTACAGCACGGGCGGCATGTATCTGCGCTGCAACGGCAATCTGCTTTATCACGGCTGTATCCCGATGGAGGAGGACGGCTCTTTTGCGGTCATTCCCGTCTCTGTCACGCAGGCGCTGCGCGGCAAGGCGGGCATCGACGCGGCAGACGTCCTCGCCCGTCAGGGTTACTTTGCCCAGCTGGGCACGAAGGCGCGCGAGGATGGACAGGATTTCCTGTGGTATCTGGGCTGCGGTCCGTATTCGCCGCTCTTTGGCAAGAGCAAGATGGCGACGTTTGAGCGCTATTTCATCAAAGATAAAACGCCTCATGTGGAGATCAAGAATGTATACTACGAAAAGATCAGCGACGAGGCGACGGCGCTTGGCATCCTCAAGGAATTTGGGATGAGCGATACGGGCTTTATCATCAACGGTCATGTGCCGGTGAAGCTTGGTCAGGGAGAGAGCCCGATCAAGGCGGGCGGCAGGCTGCTGGTGATCGACGGCGGTCTGTCCCGTGCGTATCAGCCGGTGACGGGCATTGCCGGCTATACGCTGATCTTCTCCTCGCATGAGCTGAGTCTGGTTGCGCATCAGCCGTTTGAATCCACGGCGAGCGCCATTTCCAGCGAGCAGGACATCCACTCCGTGCACAGCCTGGTCAAGCAGATGCCGCGCCGCCTGCTCATCGCCGACACGGATGAGGGCGATGCGCTGCGCGGACGCATCGACGATCTGATGACGCTGATTTCCGCTTACCGCAGCGGCGTGATCAAGGAGCTGCGCGAGGGCAGCGAGTACCACAGGTAAGCGGCGGAGGAAAAGCATGAACGAGACGCTTTATCAGGAGATGGGCTGCTGCGCGCTGCATGCGATGCCGGCGAAGCGGCCGGTGCTGATCGTGTTTGATCTGGACGGCACGCTGACGGACAGCGCGTGGCTTGGACGCGAGCTGTTCAAGCGCGTGTTTGAGCTGCTTGGATATGGCATCATCAGCGACGAACTGGCGGATTCCTTCAACGGCCCCAGCGCCGACGAGGTATGCCGGATCATGGGAATCGGCGAGGACAGGAAGCAGCTGTACAACGATCTGATTGACGAGGTGGAGCCTGAGCTGGTCAGGGCCGGAGGAAAGGTTTTTCCGGGTACGCTGGATATGCTCTCCACGCTGGCGCAGCATGCGGCGCTGGCGATCCTGACCAACGGCTCGCAGGTATACTGCAGAACCTGTATAGAGACATACGGTTTTGAGCCGTACATCGCCCTTGAAAGCGGCTTTGTATCCGGCGTAACGAAGGCGGAGCGCATTGCCGCCTGGGAAAGGGAGACCGGCGTGCAGCGCGTGATCGTCGTGGGCGACCGTGCGACGGACATATCAAACGGGCAAGCCGTCGGAGCGTATACCGTCGGCGTAACCTTTGGCATGGGCACGCGGGAAGAGCTTGCCAGCGCCGATGCAATCTGCGATACGACCGCGCAGGTGACGTGCGCCTGCATGGACGTCATCAGAAGCCTGTAAAATACGACAATAGCATCAGGAGGAAACCTGTTATGGAAAAGAAAAACACAGCCGTTGTCACCGTTGTGGGCAACGACACCATCGGCATCATCGCGCGCGTGAGCGCCGTGCTTGCGCGCCATGAGGCGAATATTCTGGATATCTCTCAGACCGTCCTTTCCGGCATGTTCAACATGATCATGATCGTGGATATCTCCCTGAGCCGGTTTGCGCAGCTGGAGGACGAGCTGTCCGGGCTGGGCGTTGACATGGGCCTTCAGATCCGCATCCAGCGCAGCGAGATCTTCGACGCGATGCACCGCATCTGACGGAAAAGACGTTTTCCGCCCGCCGCTGCGGACGGGAAAGCCATGGAATGATATTTGGAGGAATCTATGATCAATACGTCTGAAATACTGCAAACTGTTCGGATGATCACAGAGGAAAAACTGGACATCCGCACCATCACCATGGGCATTTCGCTCTATGCGTGCTGCCACCCGGATAAGAAGACGCTTTACAGCAATGTATATGACCGCATCACCAGGCAGGCGGAGCATCTGGTGAAGACCGGCGAGGATCTGGAGCGCGAGTTCGGCATCCCGATTGTCAACAAGCGCATTTCCGTCACGCCGGCGAGCCTTGTCGCCGCGGCCTGCGGCGATCCGATCGTCGTGGCGCGCGCGATGGACGCTGCGGCGAAGGAGACAGGCGTCAACTTCATCGGTGGCTATACCGCGCTGGTGCAGAAGGGCATGACCGCGTCCGACCGCGCGCTGATCGCCTCGCTGCCGGAGGCGCTGTCCACGACGGAGCGCGTGTGCTCCTCAGTGAACGTGGCGTCTACCCGCGCGGGCATCGACATGGACGCTGTGCGCCTGTGCGGTCAGGCGATCAAGGACATTGCCGACGCAACGAAGGAGCAGGACGCTGCGGGCTGCATGAAGCTCGTTGTCTTTGCCAATGCGGTGGAGGACAATCCCTTTATGGCCGGCGCGTTCCATGGCCCGGGCGAAGGAGACTGCTGCATCAACGTGGGCATTTCCGGCCCGGGCGTCGTCAAGCATGCGCTTGAGCAGGAGGCGAAGGATCAGCCCTTTGACGTGGTGGCGGAGACGATCAAGAAGACGGCGTTCAAGATCACGCGCGTGGGGCAGCTGATTGCCAGGGAAGCGTCTTCGCGCCTCGGCGTGCCGTTTGGCATCGTGGATCTGTCCCTTGCGCCGACGCCTGCGATGGGCGATTCCGTCGCGCATATCCTTGAAGAGATGGGCCTTGAGTGCTGCGGCTGCCACGGTACGACGGCTGCGCTTGCGCTGCTGAACGACGCGGTGAAGAAGGGCGGCGTGATGGCTTCCAGCCATGTCGGCGGCCTGTCCGGCGCGTTCATCCCGGTGTCGGAGGATATCGGCATGATCAACGCTGCGGCCAGGGGCGCGCTCAGCCTTGAAAAGCTGGAAGCGATGACCTGCGTCTGCTCCGTCGGCCTTGACATGATCGCCGTGCCGGGCGATACGCCTGCGAGCACGATCTCCGCGATCATCGCGGATGAGGCGGCTATCGGCATGGTCAACAGCAAGACGACGGCGGTGCGCATTATCCCCGCTCCGGGCAAAACCATCGGCGACGAGGTCGAGTTCGGCGGCCTGTTCGGCCGTGCGCCGATCATGCGCGTGAGCCCGTATTCTGCGGCGAAGTTTATCGCGCGCGGCGGCCGCATTCCCGCGCCGCTGCAGAGCCTGAAGAACTGACCGGCATGCATGGAGAAAGAGAGGTTATGTGCTTATGGATAAGGAACTGACCCGCGCATCGGTCGATCCGCGGTATACGTGGGACGTGACGCGCGTTTATGCAGATGACAAAGCCTGGGAAAAGGCGTTTGACGCCGTGAAGGCGGGCGCGCAGGAATTCTCCGACCGCGCCGGTACGCTCTCTTCCGGCCGTGACGCTGTGCTTGATGCGCTGCAGGCGTATATGGCGCTGTATGAGGAGATGAGCGCCGTATACTGCTACGCGATGATGAAGCTGCATGAGGATACGACGGTCGGTCAATATCAGGCGATGAACAGCCGCGCTGCGACGCTTTCAAGCGACGTGGGCGCAAAGACGGCGTTCCTCACGCCGGAGCTGCTGACGCTTGAGGAGGGCACGCTTGAAAGCCTGATCGACGATCCGGCTTTTGCGGATTACGATGCGTTCCTGCGCGGCGTGCTGCGCATGAAAGCGCATACGCTTTCTCAAAGGGAAGAGCAGCTGCTGGCGATGGCGGCGGAGATTGCCGGCGTGCCGGAGAGCGCATACGACATGCTTTCTGACGCGGATCTTGATCTGGGCAAGACGCGCGGCGAGGATGGGAAGAAGACCACGCTCACCGACGCGCGCCTGTCGACCTTCCTGGAAAGCCCGGACAGGGCCGTGCGCAAGGCGGCGTACTGCAATGTGATGAACGGGTATGCAAAGCTTGGCAACACCATTGCGGCGCTGTATGCCGGCCAGGTGAAGGCGGGGCTGTTTGAGGGCGCTGCGCGCGGATACGGCAGCCCGCGCGAGATGGCGCTGTATCCCGACGAGGTGGACGAGGCCGTATACGACAGCCTGATCGACGCCGTGCACGGCGGCCTTGATACGCTGGCGGAATATCTGCGCATCCGCAGGGACGAGCTGGGGCTGGCGAAGATGCACATGTACGATCTCTATGCCAAAACGGGCGACGGGTTCGACGTGCGCATGGATATTGACGAGGCGTTTGCTACGTTCCTTGAGGCTGTTGCACCGCTTGGAGAGGACTATGTGAAGGACGCCTCCCGCGCGCTTGAGGAGCGCTGGATCGACGTATACGAGACGAAGAACAAGCGCGGCGGCGCATACTGCAGCGGCGGCGTGTACAAGACTGCGCCATACGTGCTCCTGAACCACAAGAACACGTATGACGGACTGTCCACACTCTGCCACGAGATGGGCCATGCGATGCACAGCTTCTACTCCAACCGCACGCAGCCCTTCGCCAAGGCGGATTACACGATCTTTGTCGCAGAGGTGGCTTCTACCTGCAACGAGATTCTGCTTTCCGAGTATCTGCTCAAAAAGTATGAGGGCGATCATAAGGCGAGGCTTGCGCTGATTGGCTCTCTGCTGGAGCACTTCCGCACGACGGTGTTCCGCCAGACGATGTTCGCCGAGTTTGAGCACAAGGCGCACGCCATGGCGCAGGAAGGTCAGAGCCTGACGAAGGAAAGCCTTTGCGGCATGTATTACGATCTCAACAAGCTCTACTATGGCCGTGCCTGCGTGGTGGATCGAGAAGTCGCCAACGAGTGGATGCGCATTCCGCATTTCTACAGCCCGTTCTATGTCTATAAGTATGCGACGGGCTTCTGCGCGGCTGTCGCGCTGGCTCGCAACGTGCTCAGCGGCGATGCGCAGAAGGTGGCAGCGTACAGGAAGTTTCTCACCCTCGGCGGAAGCATGCCGCCGATTGAGGAGCTGAAGATTGCGGGCGTTGATATGTCCACGCCGCAGCCGGTGTGCGAGGCGCTTGATTACTTTGCCGAGCTGGTGATGGAATACCGTCAGCTGCTGCGCGCGCAGGAGGAAGCCAAATGATGCAGGGCTATGATATTGAGCAGGCGGTTTCCTTTATCGCAAAGGCGATGCGTAAGGCGGGGCATAAGCAGGAGCAGCAGGAGCTTGAGCGCTTTATCCGCAGCGCCATCGACGCGGACATGGAATACATGCTTGAAACCGGCGTGATTGACGAGCAGGGGCTGATGGGCGAGGGCGAGTATGACGACGACGACGCCTTTGAAGCGCTGCTTGACCGTCTGGCGCAAGGCATGGACGACGATGCGATTGATCAGCTGGCGCAGCTGCTTGACAGCTATATGAATGCGCAGCAGGACTTTATGGAAGCGTCGGGCCTGATGGAATAAGGCCCGGCGCGGGACGAATGGCTTTGTGAGAAGAACGATGGATGAAATCATCATGCAGCAGAAGGATGCTGCAAAGGCGCTCAGCGGCAAGACGTTTATACTGGGCGTGGCGCAGATTGTGCTGTGCCTGGCACTTGCGCAGATTGCCGTCAATCTGCTGATCAGCCTGACAGGAATCGGCCTGTTCAACATTCTGTTTTATCTGTATGCCGTGTGGCTGCTTGTGCAGTTCATGCGCCGTACGGTTGCTTCTTATGTCTACACGCTCAAGCACGGCGTGCTCTATCTGGAAAAGAAGCTCGGCGACAGCACCATGTCCCTGATGGAAGTTCCGCTTTGCCGGGTGGTGAGCATGCGGCCGGTGTATATGGCGGAGAAGCTTCGGATCACCTATCCGCAGGTGACGGTGATCGATCCTGCGTCAAGGCCCTCCTTCCGCATGCGCGCTGCGTTTGCTGTAAGCCTGCTCTCCGCGCGCCTTGCCCGGCGGCTGGCCGGGAAATGCGCCGATGAGCAGATCGGTCATGTGATTGTCTTGATCGAGGAAGGGCAGCGCCATGCCTGCGTGTTCAGGCCGAATGAGGCGCTGTGCGCGGAGCTTGAAAAGCAGCTTGAGCAGGTCTATGGCTTTGACGAGCGGATGACGCGGAACAAGGTGAATACGCTGTATGCCCGCGCGCTTGAGCGCGCGTTCCCGGCATACTATGCCTTTGTCAATCCGCTGGTCGACCCGGAGATTATGCAGCGGGCGTTGGCAAGGAAACAGGCAAAGAAGGAAAAAAAGCGGAACAAGAAGCGGAAGAAACCGATAGCGAACCGGACGAAAAATGGCGCGGGCGGCGCGGTGCGGACGGAAAAAGAGGCTGCGCAGGCGACCGGCACGCAGAAAAAGAACGACAGCGGAACGCGCGCAGGATGAGCATGCGTGCAGCTGCATAAAGCAGGAGTAAGATATGAAGTACACGACGATTCTGTTTGATCTGGATGGAACGCTCACGCGCTCGGAAAAGGGCATTACCAGGAGCGCGCTGTATGCGGCGGAAAAGATGGGCTTTACCGGATTTACGGCAGAGCAGTTCCGCGTGTTTATCGGACCGCCGCTGGTGATGTCTTTTCAGCAGGTCGTCGGGATGACGCCGCAGCAGGCGGAGGAAGCGACGGCGCATTACCGCGAGCGCTTTGCGTCTGTTGGCTATGCAGAAAACGAGGTGTATACCGGCATTCCCGCGCTGCTGCGCAGCCTGAAGAAAAACGGCGCAAAGATCGCGATTGCGACGGCAAAGCCGCAGCAGTTTGCCCAGAAGATTGCCGAGCAGTTCGGCATGGCGCCGTATCTGGATGAGATCGTCGGCCCGGGGTTTGACAACAAGCATGCCAGCAAGGCGGGCATTGTCCGCCGCGCGGCCGAGCTGCTGGGCGGTACGCCTGTGATGATCGGCGACCGCTGCTACGATGTGGAAGGCGGCAGGGACAACGGAATGGACACCATCGGCGTGGCCTATGGCTACGGAAGCCGCAGCGAGCTTGAAAACGCAGGCGCAACGCATGTGGTGGATACGGTTGAGGAACTGACGGAGCTGCTGCTTTGCGATGCGCCAAGGGAGAAGGGCGTATTCATCACGATGGAGGGCATGGACGGCTGCGGAAAGACCACGCAGCGCAAGGCGCTGATCGCGCATCTTCAGGAGCTTGGCTGGGATGTGCAGACGACGCGCGAGCCGGGCGGAGACGAGATTGCGGAAAAGATCCGTACGCTCGTGCTCGATCCTGCAAACAAGGCCATGTGCGATGAGACGGAGGCGTATCTGTACGCGGCGTCCCGTGCGCAGAATGTGCGCGCGCTGGTGCGTCCTGCCCTTGAGCGCGGCTGCGCGGTGGTGTGCGACAGGTTTGTTGATTCCTCCATTGCCTATCAGGGCGGAGGAAGGCAGCTGGGCAGCGACCGCATTGCGCAGCTCAATCATATGGCGGTCGGCGATACGATGCCGGATATCACGGTTTATCTGCGCATGCCGCCGGATGTGGCGCTCTCCCGAAGGCTCAGCGCATCTGAACCGGACCGGATGGAGAGCGAGAAAGACAGCTTCTTTGAACGCACATATCATGCATTTGAAGCGCTGTATGGGGGATCGGCGGCGCAGCGTGCGGTAATCGTGGACGCTTCGCAGTCGATTGAAGACGTGACGAAGGATATGCTTGCGGCTGTCGACCGCAGGCTGAATGCGCTTGCGCGCTGATGGGAGCGTAGATATGGCGAAAATTGTAGTGGGCATGTCCGGCGGCGTCGATTCCTCTGTGGCAGCGCTGCTGCTCAAGCAGGCGGGGCATGAGGTTGTCGGCGTATTCATGAAGAACTGGGAGGAAAAGGACGAAAACGGCGTATGCACGAGCGAAACGGACTGGGCGGACGTACGCGAGGTGTGCGAGAAGATCGACATCCCGTACTACTCGGTCAATTTCGTGAAGGAGTATTACGACCGGGTGTTTTCCTATTTCCTGGATGAATACCGCCGCGGACGCACGCCGAATCCGGACGTGCTGTGCAACAGAGAGATCAAGTTCAAGGCATTCCTCGATTTTGCGATGGAACTGGGCGCGGATCATCTGGCGACCGGCCATTTCTGCGGCCTGGGCATGGGCGCAGACGGAAAAAAGCAGCTTCTGCGCGGCGCGGACGGGAACAAGGATCAGAGCTATTTCCTGTACATGCTGGGACAGAAAGCGCTTGAAAAGGCGATGTTCCCCGTGGGCGGCATGACCAAGGCGCAGGTGCGCGGGATCGCGGCGCAGGCAGGCCTGGTCAATTCGCTGAAGAAGGATTCGACCGGCGTATGCTTCATCGGCGAGCGCCGCTTCAAGCCCTTCCTCAAACAGTTTCTGCCGGCTCAGCCGGGCGACATGGTGACGCTTGAGGGCAAGGTCGTCGGCAGGCATGACGGGCTGATGTATTATACCCTCGGCCAGCGCCGCGGGCTGGGCATCGGCGGCGTGGAGGGCGCGCAGGAAGGCGGCGGGCGCTGGTTTGTGCTGGCCAAGGACATGCAGAAAAATCAGCTGATTGTCACCTGCGGCGCGGATCATCCGCTGCTCTACAGCAGAAACGCCATCGGCGAGGACGCGACGTGGATTGCGGGAGAACCGCCGGCTCTGGAATTTGACTGCACGTGCAAATACCGCTACAGGCAGCCGGATCAGCAGGTGCACGTCTCCGTGCTGGATGGCGGCAGACTGCATGTGACGGCGAAGGAAAGGCAGCGCGCCGTGACGCCGGGGCAGAGCATGGTGCTCTATCAGGGGGATGTGTGTCTGGGCGGCGCGGTCTGCTGCGATGTGTTGGATGCGGGGCAGGCGGAATGATGATGCTGAACCGGTTCTTTGGTCATCTGTCGACCGTCACGCGCCACAGGCATCGGGTGATTGCGCACTGCGCAAAGGCGGGCATTCTGTTTCAGGGGCTGTTTCACGATTTGTCGAAATACACGCCTTCGGAGTTCTGGCCGGGCGTAAAATACTACAATGGAAAGCACTCACCCACGGAGGATGAGCGCAGGGAATACGGTTATTCTCAGGCGTGGATGCATCACAAGGGAAGAAACCGCCATCACTGGGAATACTGGACGGATTACAACATGAATCTGAAATGCTATATGCCGGTTCCCGTGCCGCGGAAATACCTGGCGGAGATGCTCTGCGACCGCATTGCGGCGAGCAAGATCTACAAGGGAGACAGCTACACGGACAGCGCGCCGCTTGATTACCTTGAGAAGGGATACATGCGCGACAGCATGCATCCGCAGACGCTTGAGGAACTGACGCGGTTCCTGGCGCTTCTGCGTGATCAGGGAGAGGACGCCATGTTTGCGGCGCTGCGCGCATATGTCAGAGAAGGGAAATAAAGCCTGTTCAGGCGCAATATACGAAGGAAAGGCCGAAGCTGCGCGCAGCTTCGGCCTTTTGCGGTCAGGTGGCAAGGATGCCCGCTGCGCGCAGGCTGGCGAGCAGCTCGTTGAGCGTGGCGAGCACGTCGGTCGCATCGGCGGCGTCGGCAACGGGCGCTGCCGGGGTGATCGTACCTGCAGGTCCGGTTGCGCCGGTCGGTCCAATCGGGCCCTGGGGTCCAACCGGTCCAGTCGGGCCGACAGGCCCCTGTTCGCCGGTTGCGCCGGTCGGTCCAATCGGGCCCTGAGGTCCAACCGGTCCGGTCAGGCCGATGGGTCCCTGTGCGCCGGCTGCGCCGGTTGCGCCGGTTGCGCCGGTCGGTCCAACCGGGCCCTGAGGTCCAGCCGGTCCAGTCAGGCCGATGGGTCCCTGTGCGCCGGTCGCGCCGGTTGCGCCAGTTGCGCCGGTCGGTCCAACCGGGCCCTGAGGTCCA
>JAFQOY010000052.1 GCA_017412025.1 Clostridia bacterium
CGTGCCGCCGGACGAGGTGATCATGGCGATGAAGGAAGTCGGCGACAAGATGGACGTTTCCCTGCGCGAGACGGGTATGGGCGGCGTGGCCGCCACGCCGTTTGGCCAGGCGGTCAATCAGAAGATGAGCGGCAGGAAAGACTGAAGGAAAGACTGAAGGAAGGACAGCATAAGGACAATAAAGGAAGGATCAGTAATGAAGCTTATCGCAGATATCCATACGCATACCATCGCCAGCGGGCATGCGTATGGCACCATCCGGGAAATGGCGCAGGCAGCAGCGCAGCAGAAGCTGAGCATTCTGGGCGTCAGCGAGCATGCGCCGGGCATTCCCGGCACGGTGCAGCCGATTTATTTCTGGAACCTGCACTGCGTGCCCAAAGAGCTGTATGGCGTACGGTTGATTCACGGCAGCGAGATCAACGTGCTTGAAGGCGGAAAGCTCTCTTTAGAGGAACGCTATATCGACCGGCTGGATTACGCCATTGCGGGCATACATTCGCTGTGCTATACCGTTTCGGACAGGATGACAAACACGAAAAACATCATCGGCTGCATGGAGGCTCACCGCAAGGTGCGCTTCATCTCCCATCCGGACGATGACCGCTGTCCGCTCGATTATGAGATGCTGGTCAAGGGCGCAAGGGACAATCATGTTGCGCTTGAGGTGAACAACAGTTCTCTTACGCCGGGCAACAGCCGCCTGAATGCGGATAAAAACTACAGGATGATGCTTGAATACTGCGAAAAGTACCGTGTGCCGGTGATCGTCAACACCGACGCGCACGATCCGAGCGCCGTCGGGCGTTTTGACGCGGCGCTTTCGCTGATTCAGTCGCTTGGCTTTGACGAGGAGCTTGTGCTCAATACGGATGAAGAAAAGCTGCTTCGGTTTATTCTTGTATAAGCAAAGCCCCCGGCCTTAGATGGGTGTTCGTAAAACAGTTAATCCGACCTATGGTTACGAACATAGGCCGGATTTTTGTGTTATGTATCGGTTTTGGAAAGGCTCCCTTGTGTAAAGGGAGCTGTCAGCGCAGCTGACTGAGGGATTGTTTTACCGTAGCATCAATATACTCGCAAACTCCACGGAAGTTTCTGTTGACTTCGTTATTAGGAATACGAATAACGGTAAGGCCATAACCTTCCAGAAAAGCAGTTCGGTCTGCGTCTTTTTGAATTTCGTCCGCCTCATAGTGTTGAGATCCGTCCAATTCAATGATGAGCTGTGCTTCTGCACTGTAGAAATCAGCTATATATTTTCCAAGCACCTTTTGTCTAGAAAAACGGACAGGGTAGGAACGCAGGAAGTCATACCATAAGTGCCGTTCTTCTTTTGTCATTTCTTTTCGCAGTTGCTTTGCCAATGGAACCAACTGTTTATTGTGTTTTGATTGCATGACAATCCCTCCGTCACGGCTTTGCCGTGCCACCTCCCTTTACACAAGGGAGGCTTTGGTGCGGTGCAAAACCGCGTGTGACGCACTACACCGAACGGTGTATAGAAGTGCGCCCTTAAAACTATTCGACAAATTGTAACTGTATTATTCGATCCACTGAATAAATGCCGTTTTATCAGAACTGTTATATCCAGCATTGCAATAAAAATTTAGCGTATCTTTTTCCTTTGAACCTGTAAGCAGCATCATTTTATAACAGTTTTCTCTTAAAGCTATCTTTTTTGCGTAGTTTAAACATTCTGTTGCATACCTTTTTCCGCGATAGGCTGAATGAGTAACAACATTTTCGATGAATGCATACGGTCTAATGTTTCTTGTCAGATTTGGTATAATCACACAAACACATGAAGAAACGATTTTCCCATCTATTTCTTTAACGATAATATGATGATTTTTATCTTCCATAATGACGTTCCATGTTTTTTTCAAATGCTCCGTCATTTCTGGAACAGAAGTCTCATGTAAAAATAAATACAACTCCAAAAGTTCGTTTAATTCGGTTTCCTTTACTTCTCTGACCATTGAACCCTCTCCATCAAATTCAAGTTGCAAACTGCTTGATTACATACTATCATGCCAAGGGGAAATATACAAGAACATCCACAACAGATCAACCTGTTGT
Source organism: Clostridia bacterium (assembly GCA_017412025.1). The sequence continues at coordinate 2,083 of JAFQOY010000052.1, forward strand.
GGATGTTAACTGTTTTACGAGCACTCGCCCTTTGGCCGGGGGCTGCTGTATATGGCGCGATTATGCAAAGTCTCCGGTGTAGAGCTGATAATACTTGCCCTTCTGCGCGATGAGCTCGTCGTGCGTGCCGCGCTCGATGATGCGGCCCTGTTCAAGCACCATGATGCAGTCGCTGTTTTTGACGGTGGAGAGCCTGTGCGCGATGACAAACGTCGTGCGTCCCTTCATCAGGGAATCCATGCCGGCCTGCACGAGGGATTCGGTTCTCGTGTCGATGGAGGAGGTCGCCTCATCAAGGATGAGCACGGGCGGATCGGCGACCGCCGCGCGCGCGATGGAGAGCAGCTGGCGCTGTCCCTGGGAGAGGTTTGCGCCGTCGCCGGTGAGCACCGTGCCGTATCCTTGGGGCAGACGGCTGATGAAGCCGTGCGCGTTGGCGAGCTTCGCCGCAGCGATGCACTCTTCATCCGTCGCGTCAAGCCGTCCGTAACGGATATTCTCCATCACTGTGCCGGTAAACAGGTGCGTATCCTGAAGGACGACGCCAAGCGAGCGGCGCAGATCGGCCTTTCTGATCTTGGTGATGTTGATGCCGTCGTAGCGGATCTTACCGTCCTGGATGTCGTAGAAGCGGTTGATCAGATTGGTGATGGTCGTCTTGCCTGCGCCGGTGGAGCCGACGAAGGCGATCTTCTGCCCCGGCGTGGCGTAGAGCCTGACGTCGTGCAGCACCATCTTTTCATCCGTATAGCCAAAGTCCACGCCGTCCATGACGATATCGCCCTTCAGTTCCACATAGTCGGTCTTTCCGGTTTCCCTGTGCGTATGTTTCCATGCCCACAGTCCCGTGCGCTCGCTGCATTCGCTGAGCGTGCCGTCGCCGTTTCGCCTGGCGTTGACGAGCGTGACATAGCCTTCGTCCTTTTCCGGCTCCTCGTCAAGCAGCTCGAACACGCGCTCCGCGCCGGCAAGCGCCATGATGATGGAGTTGCTCTGCTGGGAAACCTGGTTGATCGGATGATTGAAGCTCTTATTGAGGGAGAGGAAGGAGACCAGCGTGCCGACGGTCAGGCCCAGATAGCCGTTGGCGGCCAGCAATCCGCCTGCGATGGCGCAGAGCACATAGCTCAGGTTGCCGATGGCCATGTTGACCGGCATGATCGTGTTGGAGATGCTGTGCGCATTTTCGGCGCTTGAGCGGAGCTGATCGTTGAGCTTTTTGAATTCGCCGATCACCTCGTCCTCGTGGCAGAAGACCTTGACGACTTTCTGTCCGTCCATCATCTCTTCGATATAGCCGTTGACCGCGCCCAGATCCTGCTGCTGGCGCACGAAGAAGCCGCCTGCGCGGCCGATGCGCTTCATGGAGATCGTCAGCATCAGCGCGACCATCATCAGCGTGACGAGCGTCAGCGGCACATCGAGGATGATCATGGAGGAGAGCACGCTGATGATCGTCACGACGCTTGACACGAGCTGCGTGAGGGACTGGGAGATCATCTGGCGCATGGTGTCAATGTCGTTGGTGTATACGCTCATCACGTTGCCGTGCGCATGGGTGTCAAAATAGCGGATGGGCAGGCGTTCCATCTTTTCAAAGACCTTGGCGCGCAGGTTCAGCAGCGTGCCCTGGGTGACAAAGATCATCAGGAAGTTCTGCAGCCATGAGGCAAACGCGCCGATGGCATATACGCCGGCGATGCGCAGCATGGCGGAAAGAAGCGGCGCAAAGTCCGGATCCGGAGCGCCGGTCATCGGGATGATGTAATCATCAATCAGCGTCTGGGTGAAGAGCGTGCCGCGTACGCTGGCAAACGCGCTGATTACAATACAGACAAGTACGATCAGGTAGTGGAATTTGTATCGGCTCATCACCTCGCCGATGATGCGCTTCATCGTCTTTCCGGGATGTTTAGCGCCGGGCTTTCCTGCGTTTTTCATGCGTGCGCCGCCGGGACCGCCTCTCATCATACGCGCTCACCTCCCTTTTGCTCATGGGCGTCCTTTTTCGCCTCTTCGTCAAAGTCGCCGCTGCCGTTTCCTGCCTGGCTGGCATATACCTCCTGATAGATGGCGTTGTGTTCAAGCAGGTTTGCCGGCGTGTCAAACGCGTCGACGCGGCCTTCGTCCATGACGATGATGCGGTCGGCGTCCTCGACGGAGGCGATGCGCTGGGCGATGATGATCTTTGTGGTTTCAGGCAGATAGGTTTTCAGCGCATTCCGGATTTTTGCGTCTGTCGCCGTGTCCACGGCGCTGGTGGAGTCATCGAGGATCAGCACCTTGGGCTTCCTGATGAGAGCGCGCGCGATGCACAGGCGCTGCTTCTGTCCGCCGGAAAGGTTTGTGCCGCCGCGCTCGATGCGGGTATTGTACTGCTCGGGCATGCGGCGGATGAATTCGTCCGCGCAGGCCAGGCGGCAGGCCTCCATGCACTGCTCCTCGGTCGCGTTTTCGTCGCCCCAGCGCAGGTTTTCAAGGATGGTGCCGGAGAAGAGCACGTTCTTCTGCAGCACGACGGCGACCTCGCTGCGCAGCGTTTCGATATCGTAGCTGCGCACGTCCGCGCCGCCGACCCTGACGCTGCCGCCGTCCACATCGTACAGGCGGGAAATGAGGTTGACGAGGCTGGATTTGGAGGAGCCGGTGCCGCCGAGGACGCCGATGGTTTCCCCGGAGCGGATGTGCAGATTGACGTCGCTGAGCACGGGTTTTCCCGCCTCGTCGTCCGGCTTGTGATAGGAGAAAAACACGCTGTCAAAATCGATGGAACCGTCGCGCACGGATGTTTTTGCGTTTTCGGGCGATACGATATCCGCCTTCTCGTCAAGCACTTCGCCGATGCGCTGCGCTGCGGCCATGGACTGGGTGACCATGACGAAGATCATCGAGAGCATCATCAGGCTCATCAGGATGTTCATGACGTAAGAGAGCAGGCTGGTCAGCTGGCCGGTCGTCAGCCCTGTGCCGCCGACGATCATCTTCGCGCCGAACCAGCTGATGAGCAGAATGCACGTATACACGCAGCCCTGCATGATCGGGGCGTTGAAGGAGACGATCTTTTCCGCAGAGACGGAGTTGCTGAACACGTCCTGAGCGGCGCGGGAGAACTTCTCGTTTTCATGCTTTTCGCGCACAAAGGCCTTCACCACGCGGATAGCGCCGACGTTTTCCTTGATCACGCTGTTGAGCGCGTCATATTTTTTAAACATCTGCTTGAAATAGCGCATGGCCATGGGCATGAGGATGCTCAGGGCGATGATCAGCACCGCCATCACGCCAAGGAAAATGACGGACAGCCTGGCGCTGATGGACAGGGCCATCACCAGCGCGACAATCAGCGTAATCGGCGCGCGGGTGCATACCTGCATCAGCATCTGGAACGCCATCTGAACATGATTGATGTCCGTGGTCAGGCGGGTGACAAGACCTGCGGTGGAGAATTTATCGATATTGGAAAAGGAAAAAGTCTGGATGTTTTCAAACATCGTTTCGCGCAGGTTGCAGGCGAAGCCCGTGCTGGCCTTTGCGCTGAAACGGCCGGCCATCACGCCGCAGAGCATGGCCAGCATGGCCATGACGGTCATAAGAAGGCCCGTGCGGATCACATGCCCCATATCGCCTGCGGTGATGCCCTTGTCGATGATCGACGCGGTCAGGTAGGGAATCAGGATTTCCAGAATCACGCACAAAATCGTAAATACGGGGGAAAGAAGCGCATATTTGCTGTATTGCCCCACCTGCGGCGCAAGGCGTTTGACGACGCTGATTTTGCTCTGCTCTTTATTCATCGGTTTCCTCCACTTTATATTTTGCACATAAAACGTATTGCAGGCAATTGAACGGATGATTTCATTATTATAGAAAAATAAAGAAGCGCTGTCAATACATCCGCATACCGGTCAGTCTGCTTGACAAGGCATGATCGGCGTGATATGATGGCGGCAGAAAGAACGAAGAGGTGAAACAAGACCATGCGCATCTGATTCTGCATTTGATAAGCACGGCTCCGGCTGCGGAAAGCAGGCGGTTTGTTTTGCTGTGCCGGCTGCGGAATCAGAAAGCATGCTTTTCCTCTTGTTTGGTTATAACAGGGATTTTTTGCGCATGCGTTCCGCTTCCGGCGTGGCCGGGGCGGATTTTTTGATATAAGGGAGAATTATGCTGACCGTATCACAACTGACCATCACGCACAGGAAGGACCTGACGTGCCTGATTGAAAATCTTTCTTTTTCTGTCGGACAGGGAGAACGCATTGCGCTCATCGGCGAGGAGGGCAACGGAAAATCGACCCTCATCCGCGCCATTGCCGGGGACAAGAGCATTGAGCAGTACGCAGAAATCAGCGGGAGAATCATAAACAGCGGCAGAGCGGCGTACCTGCCGCAGGAGCTGCCTGCGCATGACAGGGAAAAAAGCGCCTATGAATTCTTCTGCGATCATCCTGCATTCTTTGATCAGACGCCGCGCAGTCTGGGCGAAATCGCCTCAAGACTGCATATGCCCGCGGATGTGTTTTACAGCGAGCAGCGCATGGCGTCGTTTTCCGGCGGAGAGCGCATCAAGCTGCAGATCGCAAGGCTCCTGCTGGGCGAGCCGGAGCTGCTGCTGCTGGATGAGCCGAGCAACGACCTTGACGGAGAAACCGTGCGCTGGCTGGAGGGTTTTCTCGTTTCCTGCGGCCTTTCCGTGCTGTTTGTCTCCCATGACGAGACGCTCCTTCGCCGCGCGGCGACGGGCGTCATCCTCCTTGAGCGCCTGAGGCGCAGGCAGCAGCCGCGCGCCAGCGTATCCAGAGCGTCCTACGACGAGTTTGTCTCTGCCAGAGCGGATCTCTTTGCCCATCAGGAGCAGGTGGCCCGCAAGGAGCGGGAGGAACTCAAAAGCAAAATGCAGCGCTATAATCAGATCCGCCAGCGCGTGGAGCACGAACAGAATGCCATTTCCAGGCGCGATCCCGGCGGCGGAAGGCTGCTGAAAAAGAAGATGCACGCCGTCATGTCCATGGGCAGGCGGTTTGAGCGCGAGGCGCAGAATATGACGGACATGCCCGAGAGCGAGGAAGCCATCTTTGCCAGGCTTGAATGCGTCCCGCTGCCGTCCGGCAAGGCTGTGCTGAATCTTGCGCTTGACAATCTCATGATCGGAGAGCGCGTACTCTCAAAGGATATCCGCCTGACCGTGCGCGCGGATGAAAAGGTATGCATTACGGGCAGGAACGGCGTGGGAAAATCCACGCTGCTGCGCTGCATCCGGGATGAACTGAAGGATCGCCGGGACGTCAGTGTGTTTTATATGCCTCAGGATCCGTCCGATATGCTTGACATGAACAGTACGCCGGTTGAAGCGCTGACAAAAAGCGGCGAGAAGGAGGAGAATATACGTATCTGCGTAGCGCTTGGCTCGATGAAATTCACGGCCGATGAGATGAACCATCCATGCAGCGCGCTTTCCGGCGGACAGAAGGCTAAACTCATGTTTCTGTCCATGGCGATGTCGGGCGCTAATGTGCTGCTGCTGGATGAGCCCACGCGCAATCTCTCTCCGCTTTCAGGCCCTGTGGTGCGGGATCTCTTTGCGCAGTATCCGGGATGCATCATCGCGGTTTCTCACGATGTGCTGTTTGAAAGGGAGGTCTGCACGCGGCGGCTTGCGCTTGATGCGAATGGCCTTCATCAGACAGAATCAGACAGATTTTGATAAAAAGTGGAGAATCGCGTCATAAATTTTAAGGAAAGTTCAAAATAAATGGTGTGTATATGGAGTAAAAAGGGCATATATGATTGACAAGTGGAAAAAAATGGTTAAAATGGAGTTGTGAAGAAGCAGCAATACAGCAAAAAAATGATTGGGAAAGGAGATTATGCCTGTGAAGGATATTGCGATTGAATATCTGGGAGGAAGCGGCTTCCTGATGGCGATCGGTGAAACCGGATTGCTCTTTGACGCCAGCGAACACGGACCGGACAAGCGCACTCTGCCGGACAGGGCCGCCCTCCGCGCTTTCAAAAAGCTGTATGTCTTTGTGAGCCATCGCCATGAGGATCATTTTTCTCAGAGCATTTACGATCTGTGCGGCGAGGGCGCCGTGTATATCGTGGGATACGACGTGCCCCAGCCGCATCGCGGCGTGCGCATGCAGCCGGGAGAGACGCAGGGCTTTGGCCCGGTGTCGGTTACGGCCTGCGGCTCCACGGACGAGGGCGTTTCCTTCTTTGTGGAATATGCGGGTATTACGATCTTCCATGCCGGAGATCTCAATTTCTGGCACTGGCGGGATGAATCCTCCATTGCAGAGATCGAATCTGCGGAGAAGGCGTTTTACAGCTGCGTGGCGCAGATCCCGAAAAAGAAAATCGACGTCGCCTTTTTCCCTGTCGATCCCAGGCAGGGCAGCATGTATGACGCGGGCGCTGGGTATTTTGTGATGAGCGTCAAACCGAGAATCCTGATTCCCATGCATTTTCAGGGCAGAGGGGATGTGGCGCTCCGGTTTGCGCTCACCTGCGATGAGCGGCATACGCGGGTTGTCGTGCTGGAAGAGCCGGGCGACGCCATTGACCTGAGCATACCCGATACGGATGAAACTGCGCCGGACAGGAAGCTGAAAGCGCTGCTGGCGGACGAGACGTTCGCAGAGATTGAAGACGCTGAACAGGCGCAGCGCTAAAAGGAATAAGCAAATGCAATACCGGCTTTCGCTTGAAGAAAGCCGGTATTGATAATTATGAGCAAAAAAGAACGTGAGCCCAAAGCCCACGTTCTCTTTTGTTTGGTTGAGGCGAAATGCTCTCTGGCGCTTAGCGCTCGACGCGGCCGGAGCCGGAGCCCTTCATCAGGGAGGTCACTTCCGCGACGGTGACGCGGTTGTAGTCGCCGGAGATGGTGTGCTTGAGGCAGGAAGCCGCAACAGCGTACTCCAGAGCGTCGCTCTGCTTCTCATAGGTCAGCAGGCCGTAGATCAGGCCGCCGGAGAAGGAGTCGCCGCCGCCAACGCGGTCAACGATATCGGTGATCTCGTACTTGCGGGAGACGTAGAACTCCTTGCCGTCGTAGATGCAGGCAGCCCAGTCGTTGCGGTCCGCAGACTTGGACTCACGCAGGGTGATGGCAACGCGCTTGAGGTTCGGATACAGCTCCATGGCCTTCTTGGCAATGCCTTCGTAGACGTTGCGGTCCAGAGAACCGGACTCGACGTCGGAAGAAGCGGTGATGCCCAGGGACTTCTGGAAGTCTTCCTCGTTGGCGATCGCAACGTCGATGTACTTGGCGATCTCGCTCATGACTTCCTTGGCTTCCTTGCCGTACTTCCACAGGTTCTTGCGATAGTTCAGGTCGCAGGAAACGGTGACGCCGCACTTCTGGGCAGCCTTGCAGGCGGCCAGGGACAGCTCGGCAGCGGAAGCGGAGATGGCCGGAGCGATGCCGGAGATGTGGAACCAGTCGGCGCCTTCGAAGATCTTCTCCCAGTCGAACAGATCGACCGGAGCGATCGCGATGGCAGACTCGGCGCGGTCATACACGACCTTGGACGGGCGCTGGTTGGAGCCGGTCTCCAGGAAGTAGATGCCCATACGGCCGTCGGTCATTTTGATGTTGGAGACGTCGACGCCGAAAGAACGGACGTCACGACGGCAGGCCTCGCCGATCGCGTTGTTCGGCAGAGCGGTCACGAACGCAGCGTCCATGCCGTAGTTCGCCAGAGAAACAGCAACATTGGCCTCGCCGCCGCCGAAGGTGGCTTCGAGGGACGGGCTCTGGAAGAAACGCTCCAGACCCGGGCTCTTGAGACGCAGCATGATTTCGCCGAAGGTAATAATACGGGCCATTGGTAATCACTCCTGAATTTTATTTGAGGCATATGTGCAGAAAAAACCCGAACATATTTCCTCACTATTACCATTATTATACACGATGGATATACTGAAATCAAGTCATCAGACCAATTTTTATTTCAAATGACGAAATTCATGAATAATAAATAATAATTTAACTCATAATATGGAAAATATAAATCGAAGCTTTGAATTTGCATAAAATATATGTAAAAATCATACAGTGCATTTTATGCGTGTGGCGCTGAAAAAGAGGATGATTCTGGCAAAGAGGCATAAAAAGCTTTGATGAGCGCGGTGAACACAGCGAACAGGCGCATAACGGCAGCTGCATCGGAAAGACGGATAACGGGCGGCAGACGCTGATGAAGCGGATTTGTTCGGATTTGGCGGAAAACAGACGGAGAAACCCAGACAGTGCAGACTGCATTCGGATGATGCAGCACATGTACGAATGAATATATTATGTTTTATACAGCTCCAATGGACGGATATAAAGCATAAAAGCGATTATGAGAAGGAGTATGAACAAAAACGCCCATATTCAGAAAAATATTCGGTGATTTTACCAGTTGTCATTCACAGAGCAATCGATTATACTATTATCGATATTTCCTTATATCATCCTGTTGCTGATTTCAATCGGGAGGTATGGATGTTGATGAAAAAGAAAGTGGCCATCATCATGGGCAGCGTCAGCGATCTGCC
>JAFQOY010000004.1 GCA_017412025.1 Clostridia bacterium
CGGAATCTGGTTGAGCACTTCCGTGCGCGCCTGCAGAAGCTGCGCGATGCGCTTGAAATCGAACTTCGCCGGATCGAGCGCCTTTTCCAGCCACGGAGTCGCCTTGGCGAGGAACTCTTCCTCGGAGAGCTTGCGGATATACTCGGCGTTGAACCAGTTGAGCTTGACGGTATCGAAAATGGAGGGGGACTTGCTCAGGCCCTCCAGATCGAACGCCTGCTCCAGCTCTTTCAAAGTGAAGAACTCCCTTTCGCCGCGCGGAGACCAGCCCAGCAGCACCATATAGTTGATGATGGCCTCGGTCAGATAGCCCTGGGAGAGCAGGTCCTCAAAGGACGGGTCGCCCTTGCGCTTGGAGAGCTTGCGCTGCGCGTTGGCCATGACGGGGGTCAGATGCACATAGGTCGGCGGAGTCCAACCGAATGCCTCATAGAGCAGGTTGTACTTCGGCGCGGAGGAGAGATATTCGTTGCCGCGCATGACATGGGTGATGCCCATGGTGTGGTCGTCGATGACGTTGGCAAAGTTATAGGTCGGCAGACCGTCGGCCTTGATGAGTACGTTATCATCGAGCGTATCGCAGTCCACCTCAACGTGACCGTAGATCACGTCGTCGAAGCCGGCCTTGCCGGTCGTCGGCACGTTCTGGCGGATGACGTAGGGTTCGCCGGCGGCGATGCGCGCCTCGATCTCTTCCTTGGAAAGATGCAGGCAGTGCTTGTCGTATTTGAAGGTTTCGCCCTTGGCTTCGGCCTTGGCGCGCTCCTCGTCCAGGCGCTCCTTGGTGCAGAAGCAGTAGTAAGCGCCGCCCTTTTCGACCAGCTCCTTGGCGTAGGGCAGGTACATGTTCTTGCGCTTGCTCTGGACGTACGGGCCGCAAGGGCCGCCGACGTCCGGGCCTTCGTCATGCAGCAGGCCGGCAGTCTTCATGGAATTGTAGATGACGTCGACAGCGCCCTTCACCTCGCGCTCCTGATCAGTATCCTCGATGCGCAGGATGAACTTGCCGCCGTTGCGGCGGGCCCAGAGATAGGTATACAGCGCGGTGCGCAGGTTGCCCAGATGCATATAGCCGGTCGGGCTCGGCGCAAAGCGCGTACGGACTTCGTTAGACATGTTTTTCTCTCTTTCTTGCGAAGCGAATGAAGAGGATCGGGGATTTCGTCCGGGGAACTCGCATAGTCGCGCAAGCGCTTCTTGCGATTCCCGACGCTCCGCCTGCCTATTTCGCCCACTGGGCGCAGCAGGCTCCGGTCCCCCGGACCCCTTCCACCGCTTCGCGGCAGTTTTAAGATATTGTGGTGAGGGGCGGCTATTGCCGCCCCATGAATAGATGCTTTTAACAGGTGCGAAGCACAGACGGGAGTCTGAGGGATGAAATCCCTCAGGCAGGGTTTGGGACGGCAGTCCCAACGTCCTCTGCGCGTCAATCCAGCTTGAAGCTGTCCTTGAGCGTCACGACGCGGTTGAAGACTTCGAGCTCGTCGGTGGAATCCTTGTCCTTGCTGAAGTAGGCGGTGCGCATGAACTGGAAGTTCTCGCCGACCTTGGCCTCCTTGAGCCACGGCTCGGCATAACCGCGAACAACCGTGAGGGATTCCGGATTGAGCTTCTGGCCGCCGAAGGCAGCGCTTTCGGCCTCGTCCTCGGTCTCCTCGGCTTCGTCGGCGGTGTCCTCGTCCAGGAAGAGCACATCGTACAGGCGCGCCTCGAAGGGCATGTTCTCCTTCGCGCTGACCCAGTGGATGGTGCCCTTGACCTTGCGGTCTGCGCCCGGCATGCCGGACTTGGTATCAAAGTCAACGGTGCAGTAGACGCAGGTCACGTTGCCGTTCTCGTCCACGTCCCAGGAGTCGCACTTGACAATGTAAGCGCCCTTGAGGCGAACCTCGCCGTCCGGCTTGAGGCGGAAGTACTTCTTCGGCGCGTCGATCATGAAATCTTCGCGCTCGATGTACAGTTCGCGGGTGAAGGGAACGTCGTGCGTGCCCATCTCCGGCTTCTTCGGGTGATTTTCGATGGTGCAGATCTCGGTCTTGTCCTCCGGGTAGTTGGTCAGGACAACCTTGATCGGATCGAGCACAGCCATCGCGCGTGGAGCAACTTCGTTCAGGTCATTGCGCACGCAGAACTCGAGCATGCGGTGATCGACGATGGAGTCGGTCTTCGCCACACCGACGCGGTCGATGAAATCGCGCACGGCGGCGGAGGTGTAGCCGCGGCGGCGCATACCCGCCAGAGTCGGCATGCGCGGATCATCCCAGCCGGCGACGATGTTATTCTCCACCAGATAGCGCAGCTTGCGCTTGCTCATCACGGTGTTGGTCAGGTTCAGACGGGCGAACTCGATCTGGCGCGGCTTCTGCTCAAAGCCGCAGACTTCGACCACCCAGTCATACAGCGGGCGATGGATCTCGTACTCCAGAGAGCACAGGGAATGGGTCACGCCCTCCAGCGCATCGCCGATCGGATGGGCAAAGTCGTACATCGGATAGATGCACCACTTGTCGCCGGTGCGGTGATGCGTGGCATACTTGATGCGGTAGATCGCCGGGTCGCGCAGGTTGATGTTCGGGGAGGCCATGTCGATCTTGGCACGCAGGGTACGGCTGCCCTCCGGGAATTCGCCGTTCTTCATGCGCAGGAACAGATCCATGTTCTCTTCCGGCGTGCGGTCGCGGTAGGGGCTGTTCTTGCCCGGCTCCTTGAGCGTGCCGCGATACTCGCGCATCTCTTCCTTGGTCAGATCGTCGACATAGGCCAGACCGCGGCGGATCAGATCACAGGCATAC
>JAFQOY010000053.1 GCA_017412025.1 Clostridia bacterium
GCCTTGCCCATGATGGACAGCTCCTTGCCGATCAGATAGCCGGCAACGCAGGGGCTGAGGTACTCGGTCACGCCCGCGGTGGAGCAGTGCGCGCGATGGCAGGAGCCGAACGCGTCGTCCACATAGCACTCAGCCAGGGAAGCCAGCTCCTTGGAGAAGGTCTCGATGTTCTTGGTCTCTTCCTTGCGGAAGCGGGTGTTCTGCAGCAGAACGACGTCGCCGTCCTTCATCGCGGCGACGGCGGCCTTCGCGTTCTCGCCCACGACGGTATCGTCATCGGCGAACACGACGGTCTGGCCCAGGTACTCAGAGAGGCGCTCCGCGACCGGCGCCAGGGAGAACTTCGCCTCCGGGCCGTTCTTCGGCTTGCCGAGATGGCTGCACAGGATGACCTTGCCGCCGTCGGCGATCAGCTTCTTGATGGTCGGCAGAGCCGCGACAATGCGCTTGTCGTTGGTGATCTTGCCGTCCTTCATCGGGACGTTGAAGTCACAGCGCACGAGTACTTTCTTGCCGGAGACCTTGATGTCTTCAACAGTCATTTTCGCCATGGATAATTCCTCCAATCACATTGTGATCCCGCACATGTATGCCGGCGAAGGCGGCGGGACGTCCGCCAGCGCCGTGAAAGCCGCGGCTGTGCCGGGCTTTGCACGCTTCCAATCCACGGAAACGTTTTTCCGCAGATCACCACTAATATAACACCTTTTTGCGCGATTGTCAAAGAGATAACGCAAAAAGGTGCTCATACGCGCAAAAGTTCCAGCATTCTGTGCGCAGCGCCCTCGTCCGTGACCAGAAGCCTGTGCGGATGATGCGCGCAGACCGCCATGATCGCCTCCGCCTTGCTGTGCCCTGCCGCAACGGCAGCCGCCGATATGCGCACACCCAGATCCTGCACGCGGAACAGCTGCGCCGCTTTTGCGCCTGTCACGCCGCCCTGCGCATCAAAACAGCAGCCCATCGTCTCCGCCACTGCACCGCTCTTCCTGATCGCCTCCCGCCCGGAAGCATTGAGTCCCCTGCTGACGGCGCTCTCCATTGCGCCGCTGACGCCGTAGAGCATCACATCCGCATGACGCAGCAGCTCGAGCGCCTCTCTCACCTGGGAAAGCCGCGCCAGCTCCTCCAGCGCCTGCTGGGAAATACCCTCCGGCAGATGCAGCATGCGGCACTGTCCGCCGAGCTTTTGCGCAAAAATCTCCGCCAGCGCGTTGGCCTGCACGCCGACGCTGCCGCCCGTGCCGCCCTGCGCCGGCACAACCATGACGTCCATCGGCGCGGCGGAGGCAATTGCCTGCGCCGTCAGCGCCATCGTCCTTCCACCGGAAACGGCCAGCACCTGCGCGCCCTGCAGCAAAAAGCGGATGCGCTCCGCCGCTGCGCGCGCCGCCTCGCCCAGCACCGCCTCGTCCATGTCTGCGTCGCCGCGCACCACGCACACATGCTCCACATTCAAAAGCCGCGCCAGCGACGTCTCCACCGAGGACAGAGACCGTCTGCTCCGGCTGACGGTCTTTGCCGTTTCAACCAGGCCTTTGCCCTGCTCCGTCAGCTCCATGCCTGCGGCGCTCTGCGTGATGCAGCCTGCATCCTTGAGCGCGTCGGCCGCAGAGCGCACCTCCCGCTCCGCCAGATGCAGGCGCAGCGCAAGCGCCCGCCTGCCAATCGGCCCCAGCGCGGACACACGCTCAAGCACCAGCGTCCGCAGCTCGATTTCCTTCATCAGATCCGGTGCAATCTCATGCAGCCTGCCAAGAATGGATGTGTCCATACCCTTCCTCCGGTCATTTCCGGCAGTTTACGTCCCGCCGCCGTATATTTGTCCCATCAGCATAGCACATCCTTCCTTCCGGCGCAAGCTTCATCCGCGACGGTTATCCGGATGCGGGACGCATACGTTCATGGCGTCCATGCTCAGGCACGGCGCGCGTTGCTCCTTCCCCGGCAGGAGTTTTCTCTTGTTTCTAGAATTACTCTTTCAGCCCCATTCCGAAATGAAAAGAGGTTTTCACCATGACCGACATCCTGATTGTCGTGGATATGCAGCGCGATTTCGTCTCCGGTGCGCTGGGCAGTAAAGAGGCGCAGGCCATCGTGCCCGCCGTCCGCGCGCGCATGCTGCGCGCCTATGACGAAGGAACCGCCGTCGTCCTCACGCTGGACACACACGATGCGGATTATATGGACACGCGCGAAGGCGCGTTCCTGCCCGTGCCGCACTGCATCGCAGGCACCGAAGGCTGGGCGCTTGAGCCGGAGATTGCCGGCGCCTGCCGACGGGGCGTGATCTCGTTTGAAAAGCCGACGTTCGGCTCCACCGCGCTGATGCATCACGTCGCCGCGCTCGCCATCGACAGGGGCTTTATCGGCGGCAAGGGCATGACGGTCGAACTCTGCGGCGTATGCACGGATATCTGTGTCGTCTCCAATGCGCTGCTGATCAAAGCCGCGCTGCCCGAGGCCGATCTGGTCGTTGACTCTGCGCTGTGCGCCGGCGTCACGCCGGACAAGCACGAGGCGGCGCTTGAAACCATGCGCTCCTGTCAGATTACCGTTCTGTAACATCAAAATGCAAAGGTGAACGCCATGAAATACGATCTCCTTCGTTCCGGAGTTGAACGCATCGCCCGCGAGGCCGGAAACATCATCCTCAGCTTCGGCGAGTTCCACGTCGAGGAAAAGGAGGGCCACGCCAATTTTGTCACCGACGTCGACTGCGCCGTGCAGGATTATCTCGCCGGAGCGCTCTCCGCACTTCTGCCAGGCTCCGCGTTCATCGGCGAGGAGCAGGACAACGACGCCCTGACCGATGCGCCGACATGGGTCATCGATCCGGTGGACGGCACGACCAACCTCATCCACAATTGCCGCCAGTCGGCTGTCTCCATCGCGCTGCTTGAAAACAGGCAGCCCGTGCTCGCCGCCGTCTATCAGCCGTATACCGACGAGCTGTTCTTCGCCGAAAAGGGCTGCGGCGCGACGCTCAACGGGCAGAAAATCTCCGCGTCGCAGCATCCGTTTGAGCGGGCGCTGGTGTGCTTCGGCACCTCGCCCTACAATGCCGAACTCGCAGAGAAGAGCCTTAAACTGGCGCTTTCCTTCCTCCAAAACGCTGCGGATATCCGCCGAAGCGGCTCCGCCGCGCTGGATCTGGCGCACATCGCCTGCGGACGGCAGGACGTATTCTTTGAAGTCGTCCTCAAGCCGTGGGATTTTGCCGCCGGCGCGCTGCTGGTCACCGAGGCTGGCGGCCGCTTCATGATGCCCTTTGAGGACGGCAGCATCCGCTTTGACTGCCCGCGCGGCGTGCTGGCCGCCAACAGCCGGTGCGCCGAACGCGCGCTGGCGCTGATTCAAAGCCTCTGATTTACCGATATTCCTTGCCCAAATAAAAAGCGGAGACAATCGTCTCCGTTTTCATTTGCTTATTCTGCGTTTCTTGCATTCACAATGCTCTGCTGCGCGCTGTACAGCGCAATCATCGCCGCCGTCAGCGCCAGCGAAAACACCGGCATCACGCCATAGCCCAGCACATCGGCGATCCAGCCGAACACCGTAGGCATGCACAGCGAGCCGACATAGGCAAACGCCATCTGCACGCCGATGACCGCCTGGGAATTCTCCGCGCCGTAATTGCGCGGCGTGTCCTGCACGATGTTGGGATACACCGGCGCGCAGCCAAGGCCCATAAACAGCAGGCCGAAAACGCCAATGCCCTGCCCCGGGATAAACAGGAGCATCCCGCCCAGCGCCATCATCGCCTGTCCCAGACGCACCATCTGCCTGGGCGTCAGCTTCATGGCAATGAAACCCGAAACGCCGCGTCCCACCGTCATGCCGATAAAATAAAGGCCTCCCATGGACGCGGCCGCTGCTGCGTCCATGCCGCGTGTCATCACCAGATACGTCGCGCTCCAAAGCATGAACGTTGATTCTACTCCGCAATAGCACGTAAAGCTGAAAAGCCCCTGCCTGGCGCCCGGCAGCGCCAGCACCTGCCTGACGGAGAGCACCTTTGCGTTCCGCTCCTCTTCCTTCGTCTTTTCTCCTCCCCAGAGCCGCAGCGTCATCAGCAGCACGATACCCAGCGCAAACTGCATCGCGCTCACGCACCTGTAGCCCGCCGTCCATCTCATACCGGCGGACAGCGCCGCGCTCATCACAAACGGGCTAATCACCGTGCCCACGCCCCAGAAACAGTGCAGCCAGTTCATGTGCCTGGCCTCGCAGTGCAGCGCCACATAATTGTTGATCGCCGCATCCACCGCGCCCGCGCCCAGGCCGAGCGGAACGGCCAGCAGCAGCAGGAAGGCATAATTCCCGGAAAAGGACATGCCCATCAGCGCCGCCGCCGTCAGCAGCCCTGAAAGCGCCGTGAGTCCGCCCGTACCGAAGCGGCAGATCAGCCGCGCGCAGTTCACAGAGGAAATGATCGTGCACAGGGATACGGTCATGGAAACCGGGCCCGCGCCCCAGAGCGGCGCGTTCAGTTCAGAAACCATCGTCGGCCATGCGCTGCCCAGCAGCGAATCCGGCAGACCCAAACTGATAAAGGACAGATAGATGATAATCAGAAGCGCAGTTGAAACCATATGAATCCTACTCTTTCTTTCCGGATAGTATCGCCATGATTATAGTAGGAATCCGAATGTTTTGTAAACCATCAGATACGACAAAAATAGGCGTTTTGATATGACTTATCAAGAGTGTTTTTGAGAATTAATCCCCTTCTAACCTTCAGGCAAACAACAAAGGCTAGAAGGGCATATCTCGATAAAAATCTCCGAACTGTTTATTTGCGCATCCACAAATCAGAAAAACAGATGCCGGAATAAACGGGTATTACTATATCATCGTCCAAAGTGCTAGTTGTAATGCTCTCCGTAATATCAGAGAAATCAACAATCGGTTCATCATCACCAATTGACGCGTTTTCTGCATATTTCAACACATATTTTCTATGTTCAGAGCGTGAGTACACTTTTATTTATCTAAGGTTTTTGCAAGCATATTAGTATAAGAATCGGCCATCTCAGTACGATGGCTTGTTTTCGTATGCCTTTTTTCTTTATCGCATGACGAGATATTTCAAACTTCCTCCTTGATAATCAATCTATACCACTGAAATCAGAGCCTAGTTCTTGATAAAGAAGCTGGAAAGGGTATCGCCAAACCATTCGACGGCCTTTGCCACAGTATCTACCGCATCAATCGGCCAGTTCTTTTCGTTCTGCATTTCGAAATACGCAAAGTCCCTGCCCGCATACTGCACATAGATGTTCTTAATCAGCTGCGGAACGGTATTCTCATTGAAGACATCGCTGTCGAAGAAATCCAGATTCAGCAGAGCGTTTCTCGGATGGCCGTTTTCCGTGCCGTAGAACACGTTATCTTCAATGATAATTTCGCCATGATGGCTGGCAAACAGGAAAATTCCGCCCTCGGAATAAATATAGCCGCCGCGGTCCCTGCTGCCGGTGTTCCAGATCTGGTTGCCCTGAATTACAACAGAATCCAGATAGCTGTAAGGATCAAAGGAGCTGTCCAGTCTTATACCTCCGGTATTTACCATTACATTGTCCAGTACACGGTAATAACCACTGCGCTGCAAGGCTGCGCCTCCGATGGGTGGCTCAAAAGTTGAAGTGGTGCCAAGCGTATCATGGAAATAATTATTGCGGATGACGGTATTCTCTACGACGCCGTAGATGCCATCGCCC
>JAFQOY010000054.1 GCA_017412025.1 Clostridia bacterium
CGCCGAAGTTTTTGGATATATGTCTGAGAGAAAGAAGCACTTCCTGCATCGTCAATTCCATCCCATCTTATTCTTGTCAATCCATGAGTAGATAGATTATATGATATGTATTCCTGCATGTCAACAGAAAGTTTGATGGTCAGAAAGCGGCAGTTTAGTTGCACTAAACGTTTTAAGTAAATTATGAGCGGCGCTCCGCAGGGAAGCGCCGCTTCAGACCGTTCATGTTCATATTGCTTCTGTCCATTCTGTTTGCAGAATAGACGAATCTCTGCCTCACGGCGCCCTGAGGTCAGGGCGCCCTACGTCGATAAGCAAAGATATCCTCATCCATCTTGCCCGGATAAGCAAACCGCCTCTCATCGCCGTAGGGCGGGCTGACCCAGCCCGCCGCAAACACAGGCTTTTTCTTTGTCAGTTATTCCTCGCACGGCATAAACCCGCGCCCCAGATCCCTGTTGCACAGGAAGTATGCTTCCAGCTTCTCCGTATTGCGCTGCTGCAGCCACGTCCTCTCCTCCGGCAGGATCTCCGTTTGCAGAATAGACGAATCTCTGACGCACGGCGCCCTGAGGTCAGGACACCCTACGTCGATAAGCAAAGATATCCCCATCCATCTTGCCCGGATAAGCAAACCGCCTCGCATCGCCGTAGGGCGGGCTGACCCAGCCCGCCGCAAACACAGGCTTTTTCTTTGTCAGTTATTCCTCGCACGGCATAAACCCGCGCCCCAGATCCCTGTTACACAGGAAGTACGCCTGAAGCTTCTCCGTATTGCGCTGCTCAAGCCACGTCCTCTCCTCCGGCAGGATCTCCTTCAGCGGCGTGCCGGGCATATAGATCACAAACTGATGCCCCTCTTCAAGCCCCGCAGGTTCCTGCGTGATGTAGAGGACGCCATTCCTCGCCACGGCTTCGCCAACCGTTCCATGAATGTCCAGCTTCGACAGCGTCATCACATACCGGTACGCATCCACCCGGCGCACATCGGTAAACCGTCCTTCGAATGCGCAATGATAGACGATGCTTCCTTCCTGATCGCTGAACTCGCCGACGAAACCGCCTTCACTGTCAAGGCTCAGCTGCGTGCGCCATGCGCCCGCGCCGCTCGAGTGCGTCCATTCAAGCGGCATCCGGGTCGGAAACACGCCCGTCATCGTTCCCGTCACAGGTACCGTCACAGGCGCGGACGTGTACTGCGGCTGCGGGATATACGGCGCAACCTGCGTCGTGGACGGCAGCTGCACAGAATCAACCAGGCTGCCGCTGACAAAGCCGTCCGTACCCTTATAGCGGACAAAATACCAGCGCTCCTTCGTCTCGCCCATGATGGTCACGCGCTCGCCGTCGTCGATCCTGCCCAGAATCTTATACTCCGTGGACGGGCCGCGGCGGAAATTGACGTACCTCGTCGCGTCGATCACGCCGGAACCGAACGTGCTGCGCACGCTGTCAACCGCGCTGCCCCAGCGCAGATAATCGGAATGCATGTATCCGCTCAGGCCCTCGATGTGCACCAGCACCCAGTCGCTGTAATTAGGATTGGAGCGCATGTTGACCTCAACGCCCGTAAAGAACAGACCCATCGAAGCCGAACTGGACGACGCGCCCTCGCGCAGGTGCACCCTGCCGCCGTTTCTGGCGTAGACGACGGCTGTGCCATAGTCGTCCGCCAGGGCGGCGGACGCGAGGAGGCACGCAAGCAGCAGTGCAAGCAGCAGAAAGCTTTTCTTTTTCATCGTATTTCCCCTCCCGTTATTTTCCTTCTGATCATATAGACGGAAGCATCCGCGCATTTCCTGCCGGTTCATCAAAAAAACTTCCCCGAAGGGAAGCCTTTTTACAGCAGCGTAATGCCCGCCTCTTCAAACACGCGGTGCGTCTGCTCATCCCAGATGGAGGACTGCACCTCGCCGATGTGCGCCTTGCCCAGCAGCAGCATGCACAGGCGGCTCTGGCCGATACCGCCGCCCATCGTCAGCGGCAGCTCGCCCGCAAGCAGCATCCTGTGGAACGGCAGGGAGCGCCTCTCGTCGCATCCGGCAAGCGTCAGCTGGCGGTCGAGCGACTCGGGGCTGACGCGGATGCCCATGGAGGAAATCTCCATCGCGCACTGAAGCACCGGATCCCAGAAGAGCAGATCGCCGTTGAGCTCCCAGTCGTCATAGTCCGGCGCGCGCCCGTCGTGCGGCATGCCGCTTTCCATTTTGCCGCCGATGCCCTGGATAAAGATCGTGCCGTGCTTCTCCGCGAAGATGTTTTCCCGCTCCTTGGGCGTCTTGTCCGGATAGAGGTATTCAAGCTCCTGCGCGGTGACAAAGGTCACGTTGCGCTCAAGCAGCGGCGTGTCGCACAGCTGGGGGAACATGCCGCGCACGGTCAGCTGCGTATCGCAGATGCTGCCCACGATGTTGCGCACGCATTCGTGCAGCGTGTAGCGCGTGCGCGCCTCTTCAGTGATCACCTTTTCCCAGTCCCACTGGTCGACGTAAATGGAGTGCAGGTTGTCGAGCGTCTCGTCCCTGCGGATGGCGTTCATGTCGGTGTAGATGCCCTTGCCCGGCTCAATCTCATAGCGGTAGAGCGCCATGCGCTTCCACTTTGCAAGGGAATGCACGACCTCCGCATCCGCGCCGGCATACGGCACGTCAAAGCTCACCGGGCGCTCCACGCCGCTCAGGTTGTCGTTGAGGCCGGAGGACGGCTCGACAAACAGCGGCGCAGACACGCGCTCCAGATGCAGCGCATGCGCCAGAGAATCCTGGAACACGCGCTTGATCAGGCTGATCGCGCTCTGCGTCTGATAGAGGGTCAAATGCGGCTGATATCCCTGAGGAATGAAAGATGAACGCATATCGTTCTCCTCCTTCTTGCTGATCCATATATCTGTCCGGCGCAGCAGCGCCGGAAATCATGCTCAACAGTATACCGCGCCTGCCCGGATTTTCCAACACTTTTTTGTATGCAGACGAAATTTTCGCGCCTGATCCGTCCATACTGATGCTAAATTCGGATATGGAGGCATTCAATCATGGCTTTTCAGCGCGGCAAAATCGTCATCATCGGCACAGGCCATGTCGGCAGCGCCATGCTCAATTCCATCCTCGGCATGAACCTCGCACGGGAGATCATCCTCATCAACATCAACCGGGAGCAGGCGCTGGGCGAGGCCATGGACGCCAGCCACACGCTCGCCTTCTCCTCGTTTTCCGGCTGTCCCATCCGCGTCGGCGACTACGGCGACTGCGCAGACGCACAGATCATCATCAACACCGCAGGTCCGTCCATCCAGCCGGGCGACACGCCCGACCGCATGCAGCTTCTCAGCAAAAACCTGCGCGTTCTGCAGGACGTCATGGACGGCGTCACCCGGTACACGCGGAACGCCATATTCATCAACGTCACCAATCCCGTCGATATTCTGACCTACTTCTGTGCGGAAAAATACGATTACCCGCGCGAAAGGATCTTTTCCACCGGCACGCTGCTGGACACCGCGCGCTTTCACAAGATGCTCGCCGACGTCCTGCGCATTGACGTCAAGTCTGTGACGGGTTTTGTTCTGGGCGAGCACGGCGGCACGGCGTTTATTCCGTTTGGCACAGTCAACGTCGCCGGCATTCCGTTTGATCAGCTGCAGGAAAGATTCGCACTGGAAAAGCCCATCGACCGCGAGCAGATCACGCGCGCCGTCAAGGACAGCGGACTGGACATCATTGAGCTCAAGGGGTATACCTCCTCCGGCATTGCACTGGCCGCCTGCCGCGTCGTCAGCTCCATCCTCTTCGATTCGCGCACCGTCCTGCCGCTTTCCGTCATCCCCGACGGAGAATATGGCCTGCGCCGCGTCGCCATGAGCCTGCCGTGCATCCTTGGAGAAAAGGGCATCCGCAAAATTCTGACCATTCCGCTTGACGAGGACGCGGAACGCGGCATGCGCTCAAGCGACGAGTATCTGCGCAGCATCCTGCACAACATCGACATGAAGACAGGAACCCTTCACGACGCAGGCTGGCTGGGCGGCTTCCCGCCGCAGCATACCAATCCTGCCGCCACGGGCCCCATCCCCACATAACCGGGCGCACCCGGAAAACGCATTCTGTTTTTTCATGAAGCCAGCGCCGCACGCGCGTCCTTCAGCAGCGTATCATGACGCTGCGGCGACGCGCGTGCGGCGCTTTTCCGTTCTTTTCCTTCGTCATTCGATCGGGAAATCAAAATACACTTTCGGATCATCGCAGATAAACGTATAGTGCCACCATTCCTCGCTGTAATCATCAAAGCCCGATGCGAGCATGACGCTGCGCAGCAGCTGCCGGTTTGCCCTCTGCTCGTCCGTCAGGTTCTTATAATCGTGGGAAGAGATTCTGGAAAACCAATCGAATTCCCCGCCCATGTCAATCTCTTTTCCCTGTGCGTCCGTCAGCGTCAGGTCAACCGTCAGCCCGCGCGAATGGCCGGAATAGACGGCGATATACCCTTTGGGAAAGAGTTCGCTCTTGTCAAGCGACGGGTAGAATTCATCCTTCATCTTTATGTCGCTTTCGTCCTGCGCCCAGCGGACAAAGTGATCCACCGCGCGCTGCGGACGGTATGCATCGTAGATCAGCAGGCCATAGCCCAGATTCTCAAACGCAGCCGCGGCCTCCTTCAGCGCCAGCGCCGCCTTCTCCTGCAGCACGGCGCGCGGCGCAAAGTATCCGTCCACCGGGCAGCCGACAAAGTTGTGATATCCTGCATAGCGGATGTCCTCACGGACGGACGGGATGACGTCCTTCACATATACAAATCCTTCGGGAAGCATGACATTACCTCCAATAACCAAATAAACCCTCCCCTTGGGGGAGGGCGCCCGGAGGGCGGGTGAGATCCCCTCGTCCGGAAATCTCATCCGTCCCGCCTCCGGCGATCTGCCTTCCCCATAGGGAAAGGTATATTGAGTCTTGATCAGAACAGGCCAACGATCCTGCCGTCCTCGGTGACGTCGATATTCTCCGCCGCCGGCACCTTCGGCAGGCCCGGCATGGTCATGATATCGCCGGTGAGCGCGACGATGAAGCCCGCGCCCGCGGAGACCTTCAGGTTGCGCACGGTGACGGTGAATCCTTCCGGCGCGCCCAGCAGCTTCTGGTCGTCGGAGAAGGAGTACTGCGTCTTCGCCATGCAGATCGGATACTCGCCGAAGCCCAGCGCCTCAAGCTGCTGCGCCTGCTTCTTTGCGCCCGGGGTCAGCGCGACACCCGCGCCGCGATATACGTTCTTCACGATCGCAGAGAGCTTCTCCTCGATGGTGGTATTGAGCTCATACGCGTAGCGGAAATTGCCCTCGCCGCTCTCGCACAGGCGCACGACCTCATTGGCCAGCTCCACGCCGCCGTCGCCGCCCTTGCCCCAGACCTCGGAGAGCGCAACGTTGACGCCCAGCTCGCGGCACTTTTCGCGCACCAGCTCAAGCTCCGCCTCGGTGTCCATCGGGAAGCGGTTGATCGCTACCACGCACGGCAGCTGATAGGTGGTAGTGATGTTGCTGACATGGCGCAGCAGGTTCGGCAGGCCCTTTGCCAGCGCATCAAGGTTCTCGTTGTTCAGATCGGCCTTCGCCACGCCGCCGTGATGCTTGAGCGCGCGCACCGTCGCCACGACGACGACGGCGGCAGGCGTCAGGCCGGCCTTGCGGCACTTGATGTCAAGGAACTTCTCCGCGCCCAGATCCGCGCCGAAGCCGGCCTCGGTCACGCAGTAGTCGCCCAGCTTCATCGCCATGCGGGTCGCCATGATGGAGTTGCAGCCGTGGGCAATGTTGGCGAACGGACCGCCGTGGATAAACGCCGGGGTGCCCTCCAGCGTCTGCACCAGGTTCGGCTTGAGCGCATCCTTGAGCAGCGCAGCCATCGCGCCGGCGGCCTTCAGATCGCCCGCAGTGACGGGCTTGTCGTCATAGGTGTAGCCGACGATGATGCGGGAGAGGCGCTCCTTGAGGTCGGTGATGGAGGAGGACATGCAGAACACAGCCATGACCTCGGACGCAACGGTGATGTCAAAGCCATCCTCACGCGGCACGCCCTGCATCTTGCCGCCCAGACCGTCAATCACATTGCGCAGCTGGCGGTCGTTCATGTCCACACAGCGCTTCCAGGTGATCTTCTTGACGTCGATGCCCAGCTTGTTGCCCTGCTGGATATGGTTGTCCAGCATCGCGGCAAGCAGGTTGTTCGCCGCGCCGATGGCGTGGAAGTCGCCGGTGAAGTGCAGGTTGATGTCCTCCATCGGCACAACCTGCGCATAGCCGCCGCCGGCCGCGCCGCCCTTCACGCCGAAGACCGGGCCAAGGCTCGGCTCGCGCAGGGCAAGCACCGCATTCTTGCCGATCTTGCGCAGGCCGTCGGCCAGGCCGACGGACGTGGTGGTCTTGCCCTCGCCCGCCGGGGTCGGGGAGATGGCCGTCACCAGAATCAGCTTACCGTCAGGCGCGCTGTTTTCACTGAGCAGGTTGTAATCCACCTTCGCCTTGTAGTTGCCGTAGAGCTCCAGATACTTCTCATCCACGCCAGCCACAGCCGCGATCTCGCGGATGTTCTTCATCTGACAGGACTGCGCGATTTCGATATCGGACATGTAAGCCATAACAGAATCCTCCTTGTGTCGTTCCGGCAGCGTCTTTTCATACAAAAAGGCGCACCGATGTTCTCAGTGCGCCCAGACGGTCGGCATCAAGCGCACGCAAGCGCGCCGCGGCACTTCCTGTGGGTCGTCCCACTTCCGTCAGTCATGCCGCTGTCTCAGGCGGTATTCTCCGCCCCAATTCAGCGTAAGCATATCATGTTCCGCCTTGCTCCGTCAAGCCTGTTTTTTTCAGGCGCAGGCTGAAATTCTTTGCCTGTTCAAAACAGACTGTGCAGCCATGCCGCCCGGCTGCGGAAAGCGAAGCTTTTCTTCCCCTTTTCATCTTGTCCGCCGTATTTCTTTCACACGCTGAATCAATGCAGTATTTTGTCGATAATTTCACGCAAATATAATCTTAGGATTGAAATTGGTTCATTTTTATGTTAAAATGATGCAATCACGGCGTGAAAATGATGCGTAACACATCTTTATCCTGCATTCTTTCGCTGCCGGCTGAATATAGAGGAGGCTACTGTTTATGGATCGTGTATTCAATTTTGCTCCCGGCCCGTCCATGCTGCCGCTTGAGGTGCTTGAAAAGGTACAGAAGGACCTGCTCTGCTATGGCAGTACGGGTATGTCCGTCATGGAGATGAGTCATCGATCTAAAATGTATCTTGAGATTTTCGACAAAACCGTCGCCGATCTGAAGGACGTCATGGGCATTCCGCAGGGGTACAAAGTGCTCTTCCTTCAGGGCGGCGCTACCGCCATGTTCGCCACCGTGCCGCTGAACCTCATGCAGGGCGGCAAGGCGGATTATATCGATTCCGGCAACTTTGCGCACAACGCGCTGGTGGAAGCGAAGAAGTACGGCGAGGTCGTCGTTGCCGGTTCCTCCCGTGAGGACAGCTATACCTATATCCCGGAATATACCCTCTCCCCGGATGCAAAGTACGTCCACATCACCACCAACAACACCATCTACGGCACGCGCTATGACCACGTGCCCGAGACGGGCGATGTGCCTCTGGTGGCCGATATGTCCTCCAACATCCTCTCCGAGGTGTACGACGTCAGCAAGTTCGGCCTGATCTATGCCGGCGCGCAAAAGAATGTCGCCCCTGCAGGCGTGACCATCGTGGTCGTACGCGAGGATCTGCTGGGCAACGAAATGCCCTGTACGCCCAAGGTCATGAGCCTCAAGAAGATGGCCGACGCGGACAGCATGCTCAACACGCCCAACTGCTTCGGCATCTACGTCGCCGGTCTCACCTTCGAGTGGATCAAGGCGCAGGGCGGCGTGGCGGCGCTTGAAAAGGTCAACGTCGAGAAGGCCAATCTGCTTTACAATTTCCTTGACGAGAGCAAGCTCTTTACCGGCACGGCGAAAGCCAAGGACCGCAGCCGCATGAACGTCACCTTCGTCACCGGCGATCCGGAGAAGGACGCGGCGTTTGTCAAGGCCGCTGCGGCGAAGGGTCTGGTCAATCTCAAGGGCCACCGCATCGTCGGCGGCATGCGCGCGAGCATCTACAACGCCATGCCGATGGAGGGCGTCAAGGCGCTGGTCGACTTCATGAAAGACTTTGAAGCGGCCAACAAATAAGCACAGAATTCGCTTTTCCCTCCGGGGAAGGCGGCGCGGCAGCGGTCGTGCCGGATGAGCTCTCCATCTCAGATGGATGCGGCTTCGTCTCCAATCATCAACAGAGAGAAGGAACCTCTATGGAATATAAGATCAAAACGCTCAACGCGATTTCTTCTGCGATCTATACGCAGCTGGACAGCAAATACAAGGTAGACGACGATATCGCCAACCCGCAGGCGGTGCTCGTGCGCTCCGCATCCATGCACGACATGCCGATCGAGGACAGCGTGCTGTGCATCGCACGCGCCGGCGCAGGCTACAACAACATCCCCGTGGAAGCATGCTCTGAAAAGGGCGTCTGCGTGTTCAACACCCCGGGCGCCAACGCCAACGCCGTCGCCGAGATGGTGCTGGCCGGCATGCTGCTCTCCTGCCGCAATATCGTGGGCGGCATCGAATGGGCGCGCACGCTCAAGGGCAAGGGCGATGAAGTCGGCAAGCTGGTGGAAAAGGGCAAGAAGGCCTTCGTCGGCCCCGAGCTGCGCGGAAAGACGCTGGGCGTGGTGGGCCTCGGCGCCATCGGCGTGCTGGTGGCCAATGCCGCCGTGCATCTGGGCATGAATGTCATCGGCTATGACCCGATGATCTCCGTCGAGCACGCGTGGACGCTTTCCCGCCAGGTCAAGCGCGAAAATTCTCTGGACGCGCTCTTCTCCGAGTGCGACTTCATCACACTGCACGTGCCGCTCAACGACAAGACGAAAAAGATGGTCGGCACCCGTGCGCTGTCCATCTGCCGCAAGGGTCTGCGCATCATGAACTTTGCGCGCGGCGGCCTGGTAGAGGACGCTGCGCTCATCGACGCGCTGGGCGACGGCCGCGTCACCTGCTATGTGACCGACTTCCCCTCCGATGCGCTCATCGGGCTTGACGGCGTCATTGCCATCCCGCATCTGGGCGCTTCCACGCCCGAGAGCGAGGAGAACTGCGCCGTGATGGCGGCGGCGCAGACCCGCGACTTCCTCGAATCCGGCATCATCCGCAACAGCGTGAACCTGCCGGCTATCGACGTCGCGCCGGTCTCCAAGCCGCGCCTGCTGTGTATCCACGAGAACGTGCCGAACGTCCTGGGTTCCATCACCTCCGCCGTCGCCGGTTTCGGCCTGAACATCTCCGATCTGGTCAACCGTTCCCGCGGAACGATGGCGGTTTCCGTCGTGGATATGGACGAAATCCCCGCCCGTGCGCAGGATGCGCTCTGCGAGCGCGTGCAGGCCATCGCCGGCATGAAGCGCGTTCGTCTGCTGGGCGTGTAATCCGTTTTCTTCAATTAAACAGGGGGAAGGGCTCAGCCCTTCCCCTTGTTCGGTTTCCTGATCTGGTTGAGCTTTTCATTGAGCTCCAGCAGCTGCTCCTTTGTGAAACGGACGTTGGCCGCGCCCATCAGACCCGTCATCCGGATGACGGTGAAGCCCCCCAGCATCTTCATCATCTCGGGCGTCATGTCAAACCCCATGATCTTCTTATCCCCGCGCATCATCTGATGCATCAGCCCGGCGAAGAGTTCGTTTCCCTCCTGTGTGGCCAGGATATCGTCCAGCCTGTCGTTAAGCGAAAAATATCCCTCCCGCTCGGTGATATCAAACCAGTTGAGCACAGCGCCTTTTTCCCGCAGGCGGTATGCCTCGTTAAACGCATCCACCTTCCGGATGACGCTCTCGTCCCTGCAGTCTCCTGCGGCGGCAGTCAGCCTGCTTACGCCCGCGTTGGGCACGTCAAACCGGAAGAAATGATCGGCGCTCTTCTTCTTTCCCACGGATTTCCCATTGACGAACAGCTCCGCCTCATCCATATTGGAATATACCGTCACCTTGGTGACTGCCTCCGCGCGGTCAACATACCGTTTGCCGCAGATATGCACAAACGGCTCGTCCGACAGCCACGCCTTGTACGCATAAAAGGCGTCTTTTTTATATTTCCGGTCAAAGGTCACCAGTCCCTTGTGGTTCTGTCCGTTTTCTCCGCCCTCTGCGCGGTTGTCCGCGCCGAAGTCAAACATGTTCCACACGTAGGTCGCAAAGAGATACGGGCGCGCAAAGAGCTGCTTGATCAGTTCCTCATGGTAATACGCCTGATACTCCTCCGTGTAATCGCCCTGCGCCGGATTTGACGTATGCCAGTTCAGTCCCTCGCAGCCGTACTCGGATACGCCGACGGGCATATCCGGCAGCTCGCGATGGAACCGGTCAAACCACGGGCCGTTCATCGACACGTCGCCGCCGTACCAGCCGAAGTAGTGATTGTACGCAATCACATCCGGAATCTTCAGGTACTGCGCATGCATGTCGCACATGGATACAGCCGCAGCCGCCGTCAGGCGCAGCGGATCCATCTCATGACACAGATCATTGAGCGCGCGGTGGTTTTCAATCAGCGCCGGATCCTGCGCGCCCTTCATCGTAATCTCGTTGGAAAGGCCCCAGAATGCGATAGACGGATGGTTGTAGTTCTGCACGATCAGTTCCCGCATCTGCTGCAGCGTGTTTTCCCTTCCGTCCGGAAGATGCTGGGAAATATAGGGGATCTCCGCCCAGACGACCATGCCGTACTCGTCGCACAGGTCGTAAAACGCCTGATCATGCTGATAGTGCGCCAGGCGGATGGTGTTTGCGCCCATCTCTGCAATCAGCGCCATATCCTCCCTGTGATGCTCCGGCGTCAGCGCATTGCCGATTCCCCATCTGTCCTGATGGCGGGAGACGCCGCGCAGCGGATAGCTTTCTCCGTTGAGGAAAAAACCCTCGTCAGGATCTGCACGGAAGCTTCTGCAGCCAAAGCGCGTCTTTACGCAATCAAGCACCGTATCCCCTTCCAGCAAAGCCGCCTCCGCTGTGTACAGATACGGATCCTTCCTGCCGTGCCACAGATGCGCGGCGCTGATGCATGTCTCCCATTCCGTCTGGCTGACCGGCGTCTCCGCCTCCGATACGATCCCGCCGCATGGCGTTTTGATCGTAAAGCGGATGCGCTGACCCTCCCGCACACCGGACACATACGCCCGGACGCTCACGCGCGCATCCCTTCCCTCAACAACCGGCGTCACCGCAATGCCCGGCCCGCCGAAATATTGAAGATCAAAATGACTTTCCGGCACGGCGATGAGATTCACGTCCCTGTACAGCCCGCCATAGAACGTAAAGTCCGCCATCTGCGGATAAACATGGTCGTTTGCGCTGTTGTCAACGGCGATCACGATCAGCGGCTCACCCTCCCCGCCAAGCGCCTGGGTCACATCGACGCGCCAGGCCGAGTAGCCGCCGTCGTGCGCGGCAAGCAGATTTCCATCCACATAAACCCTGGCAGAGGAATTGGCTCCGCAGATTTCCATATACAGCCGCCTGCCCTGCGGAATCTCCTCACGCTCAAGCCGCTTCACATAATAGCATGTTCCCCGATAGTAGTCTCCGCCGCCGTCCTGACCGTCAATCGCATTCCACGTGTGCGGCAGGCTCACATAGTAGGCAGGCGACGGGATATCCGAAGGGATGGACGGCGCGCCCATCACAAACGCCCATTTCCGGTTCAGGCTGATGATCTCTCTCATGCTGCTTATCTCCTTTTCAATATCAGTTCCATTCATCCGGCATGACGGTTCATTGCCCGCCTGCTTTTTCGGAATCCTTTTGCCCCTCCTCATGCTGCGCAGCATGCTTTTCCCTGAGCAGGGCCACGTTCTCCTCCACCTGCCGCTTCTTGAGCGGATACCACAGCCAAAGCACCGCCGCCAGCAGCGCAAAACCCACGGCTGGCACGAGCGTGGAAATCGCAAAGATGCCGCCCAGCACCTGCGGCGTCTGCCCGCCTGATGCGCCGGACACATAGCCAATCAGCGTCAGCAGCCATCCTGTCGCGCCGGCGGAAACGGCCTGGCCCAGCTTGCGCGCAAAGGAATACAGCGCATAGATCGATCCGTCCTCACGCACGCCGTTGCGGATCTCCGCATAGTCGATCACATCCGTGATCAGCGCCCAGGAGACCATCGTGAACATGCCAAGCCCCAGCCAGCACAGCCCCTGCAGCGCAACAAACACCCAGACGCTGGCCGGACGCAGCACGTACGTCAGCAGACAGATCAGCGCCGCAAAGACATTGGATGCAATGCTGATCTCCGCCTTGCCAAAGCGCGCCGCCAGAGGCTTGGCCAGCGCGGCGGCAATCAGCATGCCCGCCATCATCAGCAGGGTAGAAGCCGACTGCGCCGTCGCGTTGTTGTAATAGTCGGGATAGATGTAGCCCGCCATGTTCTGCATCGTCAGCTGTGCCAGCAGCATGACGACGGTCGCCGCGATGATGGAGAGCAGCGCGCGGTTTCCCGCCGCGCTTCTGAGCATATGGAACACGGACGTCCTGTGCGCGCGCGTCCCATCCGATGCCGCAATCACGCGCTCGCGCGTGAGAAAATAGCACAGCAGGTAGCACGCCACAGCCAGCAGCGAAAACACGCCTGCGATCTGCGTCACCCTTGCGCCGACGAGCCGCTCCGCGCCGTCCACCTTCTCATACGCAAAAATCGGCAGCGCAAAGCCGATGACCGTCCCCGCCAGCGCCGCGCCCATGGAGCGGTACGTGGACAGGCTCTGCCTGTCGCCCGGCTCGGGCGATATCGCGGAGGCCATGGAGCCATACGGGATATTGATGGACGTATAGAAGACCGAACTCCACAGGATGTACGTCACCGCCAGATAAGCCACCCGAAGCCCATAGGCAAGCCCCGATGCGCGGCTCTGATAGATCAGAAACGAGGACAGCGCCACCGGAATGCACATCTTGAGAATCCACGGCCTGAATTTGCCGACGCCCGGTTTTGTTTCGCTCCGGTCGCAGATACGCCCCATCGCCACATCGGTAAATGCGTCCACAAAGCGAGCAATCATCATGATCGTACCGATCACGCCGGCGGAAATGCCAATGGCGTCCGTGTAGAATTTCATGAGGATGGTCGTGGAAAGAATAAAGGTAAAATCATTGCCGAAATCACCGAACAGATATCCGATCTTGTCCCTGAAGCCAAAGGGAGAAATGCGCTTGCTTTGCGGCATGGCCCATCGTTCCTTTCTCGTCTTTGGCAATAGCATGACCCGAATCGGGCTTTTCCATCACGCTTTTTCATCCCGCATCGCAGCAAAACAGCAGAATAAAAGCAGCACGGGCAAACTGCTCTGTCCGTGCTGCTTTGTCTTTACTTTTCAGAAATGATCTTCTTGAGGTCCGCGATGATCGCCTTCATCTCGCCGCCCTCTTCCATCAGCTTGACCACCTTCTCGCACGAGTTGATGATCGTGGAATGATCGCGGCAGAAGGCGTCGCCGATGCGAGGCAGGGAAAGCCCTGTCATCTCGCGCGTGAGATAGACGGCCACATGGCGGGCGGTGGCGATCTCCTTCTTGCGGGAGTTGCCGCGCAGCAGCGCCGAGCCCAAGCCGTAGTAATCCGCCACGCACTCGATGATCAGATCCGGCGTGATGCGCTTGGGATCGCGCACGACGGCGATGTCGCGCAGCGCGTGCGCAATCACCTCTTCGTCAATCGAACAGCGGTTGAGCTTTGCATAGGCGTTCACGCGGATGAGAGAGCCTTCCAGCTCGCGGATGTTGCTCTCCACGCGCACGGCAATCAGCTCGAGCATCTCGTCGCTGACGGCGATGCCTTCGTTCTCCGCCTTCTTGCGCAGGATGGCGATCCGGGTATCCAGATCCGGCTTCTGGATATCCGCAATCAGGCCCCACTCAAAGCGGGAACGGAGCCTCTCTTCAAGGCGCGCAATCTCCCTCGGCGGCTTATCAGAGGAGATGATGATCTGCTTGCCCGCGCTGTGCAGCGCGTTGAACGTATGGAAGAACTCCTCCTGCGTGGAATCTCGCCCTGCGATGAACTGGATATCGTCGAGCATCAGCACGTCCACATTGCGGAAGCGCTCGCGGAACTCGACGTTCTTGTTGTTCTTGATGGCGGAAACCAGTTCGTTGGTGAACGTCTCGCTGGGCAGGTAGAGCATGCGCATGTTCGGGAAATGATCCTGAATGAAGTGGCCGATGGCGTGCATCAGGTGCGTCTTGCCAAGGCCGACGCCGCCGTAGAGGAACAGCGGATTGTACGCCATGCCCGGCGCCTCGGCCACCGCCAGCGAAGCAGCGTGCGCAAAGCGGTTGGAGGAACCGACGACGAACGTCTCAAACGTCGACTTCGGATTGAAGGTGTTCACGCCCTGCATCGGGCGCTGCTCCTCCTTCTTCTGGCTCTCCTGCCAGGCAATGCGCTCCTTGACGCTCATCAGCTCCACGGTCATCTCATGGCCGGCCGCCTGGGACACCGCCTCCGTAATCAGCGACATATAA
This sequence comes from Clostridia bacterium, assembly GCA_017412025.1. The sequence continues at coordinate 14,590 of JAFQOY010000054.1, forward strand.
CGCGGGCGGATGGTGTTCTCCATAAAGTCGCTGATCACTTCCAGCGCCAGCTTGTCATCCAGCACATACACCGGCTTGAGCGGCTGATCGATCCACGTATTGAAGGACGTGATATTCAGTTCCTCGCGCAGCAGCAGCTTCGCTTTGTCCCAGAGTTCCACATGATCCATCGCGGTATCCTCCATCTTATATCTTGTATCTTTCACCGATGCTGTATACAGCATTTTGTGTTTTTCCCCAAATAACAATATGCCTGTGGATAAGTTGTGGATATCTGCACCACATCTCACAGTCCATCGGCAGTCTGCACCGGACTGTGGAAAACTTACCCCCGGCAGCGCACCTATCATAGCAAAAAAAAGCCCTGTTTTCAAGGCTCTTTTCGGGCAGTCTGTTTTTTGCGAAAATGCAGTTTATCCACAGGTCTCCTGCTGACCGGCTTCCATTTATCCACAACATCCTGTGGTCTGTGTATACATCACTACACAATATTTACCCTGTTTCGGGGCTTTTCCGTCATTTTTCGCACAATTCTGTGTACAGATATCTGAAAGATTCAAAAAGAAAAATCTGCCGTGGATCAGATATAGCCGCCGTCCACGCCCAGCACCTGGCCGGTGATAAACGACGCATCCTCCGAAAGCAGGAACGCGGCTGCCTTCGCCACATCCTGCGGCGTACCCAAGCGCATGAGCGGCGTCTCCTCCGCCAGCGCGCGCTTCGTCTCCTCGCTGTGCTCGTCCATCATCCGCGTATCGATCACGCCCGGAGCAATGCAGTTCACGCGCACGCCGCTGGGGCCTGCCTCCTTCGCCAGCGCGCGCGTGAGACCGATGAGCGCCGCCTTGCTCGCAGAATACGCCGCCTCGCACGACGCGCCCACGCGCCCCCACATGCTCGATATCGTCACAATGCCGCCCTCGCGGCGCGAGACCATGCCCGGCAGCAGCGCGCGGATGAGATAGAACGCGCCGGAGACGTTCACGTCCATCACGGCATGCCACTGCGCGTCGGTCATGTCCGTCAGAAGCCCCGTATATGACACGCCTGCACAGAGCACCAGCGCATCCACCCGGTGATAAAGCGACAGGATCTCGCCGCACATCCGCTGCGCGGACGCGCTGTCGGCCAGATCGCAGCCAACGGCATGCGCGTCAAGCCCTTCGCTTCGCAGCTGCGCGCACAGCGCCTGCGCGGCCTCCATGCCGCGGTTGCCGTGCGCGAGCACGGTATATCCTTTTTCTGCCAGCTCACGCGCGCAGGCCGCGCCGATGCCGCCGGAAGCGCCCGTCACGAGCGCGATTTTCTTTGCCATATTGTTCCTCCGCCTTGACGGCTGCGCCGCCAGAGGGTATCATGAATTCAGCATCATTATACAGGAAAAGCAGGAGGAAAACCATATGGGGCTGCAGATTTATGCCGGAAAAGGCTTTGATACGCAGAAGGCGGAGCGCTTCTTCAAGGAGAGGCGCATCGGCTACCAGCGGGTGGACGTGCTCAAGTTCGGTATCGGCAAGCGCGAACTGGAGAGCGTCGCCGCCGCCGTCGGGCTTGACCATCTCTGCGACAGGGACAGCAAGGCCTTCCGCGAGAGCGTGATCGCCTATACGCAGAGCCGGGATACCATCCTCTCCGGGCTGATGGAGAAGCCGCAGCTTCTCAGGCTGCCGATTGTCAGAAACGGCAGGCTTGCCACGGTCGGGTATTGCCCGGAGGTCTGGGAGAAGTGGATTGAGGAAAAGAAGATTTGATTCTTTTTCCAATTCTCGCTGTTTCAAACATTGATCACCGCACATGAGAATCCCCTGTCTGCAAAATCACAGACAGGGGATTCCTGATTCTACAGTTTTTCCCTTATTCTCCATACAAAGGCTTATAACGATACGGCTGATACTTGTTGGACTCCGTACCTCCGATTGTCATAGTCCTTTTCAGCGTGCCAGACTTGGATACTCCCTTGCAGTTTACGCACGTTCCGCATACATAATATCCACCAGCAGCTCTGGTCGTGCGATTCCCGCATGCTGTCGCTCCGTTTCCTCCGCACTGTTCAACAATGGTCAGCGTATCTCCGCTTCTTCCATATACATACATGATATGGCTTCCATATCCACTCTTTGTCGCCAACACATCTCCAGCTGCAACTTCATCCCAGTCAATTGTTTTGAACTTAGCGGCATTGTTTGACGTAATATACGTTTGACCATTATGGCTGATGCTCGTTTCATCCGCTGCCCACAGCACATCGTTTACCAGACACGAACAGTCTGCGCCTATTGCAGGCGTATGCTTATATTCAGTAACCCATTTTCCATTTTTATACACTTGATATTCTGCTTTTACATACTTGATTTGTGCCTTCTTATTCCAGGTATCCGGCCGGTATTTTGAAGAACTCAGGGTATACGGCAGTCCATGGTATGTGTTTCCCGCCTTGTAATAATACTCCGCTGCGCCCGTCTTTTTATTTCCGTATGCATCGTAGTAATTCGGATTGTGAACGGGGACGTCATACTGCGGAATCCAGGTATAATCCACCCAGGAATCTGCGCGATCCTGCATCTTATCAAACATATCGGGATTGCGTTGACCTGGCGCTGTAACGATCAGCTTAAACGCAATTTTCTTCTTCTGCGCATAGGGATCATTGCGCAGATCCGAATTGGAGGCCGTCGCTTCAATCGTATACTTTCCCGATGCAACGCCGCTCTTGATCGTCGGGTAGAACGCCGTGCTCGATCCGCTGACCGCATCATCAAACGTTGTGTTCACAATGCTTGCGCCGGTATCCGGATCATACACGCGGATATAGAGCCGCCTTGTATTGGCATGCTCCGCCGTCAGCCACAGGTGATCGCCTATCGTCAGCGGTCCATACTCGCTGCCTTCACCGAAGTATTCGCTGTCCACGCGCAGCTTCAGCGTCGGCGCGCTGTACCCGCCGCCCTTCTGCGTGATAACGATTTCCTTCTCCTCGCCGCAGGAGCAGGTTACATAGACGCTGCCGGAACGGGAGCCTGCGCTGTAATTGGCCAGCGCGCTGAGCGAGATGGTATTTCCGCTTCTGGAGGCAGTCAGCCATCTGGCCGTGCCGGCATAGCTGCCGGTGTACAGGCTTTCATCGTCTATCTCCGTGCTGATGGAATACGATCCGCAGTGCGTGACCGTGACCGATTTGCCGGAAGCCGTATACGACGGGGACCAGCTTGCCGCGCTCACGCTCAGGCTGCAGCTCTCCTCTTGCGTCGTTGCGTATACATATCCGCTCTTCGCGCTTTCGCCCGCGTCGTTATATGCGCTCACCTTGTAATAGTACTTCGTGTCCGCAGAAAGATTGGTATTCGTGTAGCTCGTCGTGCTGCCGGAGTACGTCGTCGCAATCCTGATGTACGTACCGCTGGCGCTGGCGCTGCGATAGATGTAGTAGCCCTCCGCTCCCGTCACCTGATTCCAGCTGATCTTGATGGCGCTTGAGCTCTGCGCGGCCGCCTTTACGCCCGCCGGCTTGGACGGAACGACGTATTGGGTTGTGGCAGAGACGGCGCCGCTCTTCGTACCTTCGCCCGCGCTGTTGTACGCCGATACCTTGTAATAGTACGCCGTGCCGGAAGACAAACCGGTATTGGTATAGCTCGTCGTGCTGCCGGAAGATACCGTGCCCACCTTGCTGTACGTGCCGTTCAGGCTGGAGGAACGATAGACATAGTAGCCCGTCGCGCCGGATACCTTGCTCCAGCTGATCTTGATGGCGCTTGAGCTCTGCGCGGCCGCCGACACGCCGGTGGGAACAGACGGTCTGCCTTCGGCATTCGTCTTGGCGGATGCATAGCTGCTCAGGCCGCTTTCGCCATCGAAGTTGTACGCCTTCACCTTGTAGTAATACGTCTTGTTCGCCGTCAGCCCGGTATCCGTAAAGCTTGTGGTGCTGCCGGAATCCACCGTGCCCACCTTGCTGTACGTGCCTCCGCTGCTCGTCGCGCGATACACATAATAGCCTGTCGCCAGCGGAGCCTCAGACCAGCTCACCCTGATGGAGCTGCTGCTCTGCGCCGCTGCCGACACGCCGGTGGGCGTCGCCGGCGGCGTCGGCCTCAGGCTCGGGTTCGGCGTCGGCGCCAGCGTGGGGGTCTGCGTCGGCTTCACCGGCGTGCTGTATGCGCTGTGGGAACGGGTTCCGTTGTCGTCGCGCACCGTGCGGATCTTCAGATACTTGTTCTTCAGGCTCGAGCTCAGGGACGCGCTCTGCGTCGCCGTCGTCTTCGCCAGCACCGTTACGACGTCCGTGTACGTTCCGTTCTCCGTGTCGCTCGCGAAAATCTTGTACTTGTGCGCGTTCGCCGTCGTGTTCCACGTCAGCACCACGTTGCCGCTGGTGCTGCTGATCGTCGCGCTCACGCCGTTCACAATCCCGACCGGGAATACCAGCCTCGGCGCAGATTCGGCGCCGTGCTGGCGGATGCCGTTTACCGTCTTATACGCGCGCACCTTCACGTAGTTCACGCCGGAAGAGGTCAGGAACGTAATACTCTTCGTCGTTCCGCCCGTCTTCTCCGCGGTCTTGGTGTACGTTCCGGTCTTTGTGCGGCTCTGAAGAATTTCATAGCCCGTCGCGCCGGACACGGCGTTCCAGTGCACCACGCCTTCCCTTAAAGATGTACAGCTGACGTCCACGCCCGTCGGCGCAGCCAGAGACACGGCGGACGCCTTCACCGGCGTGCTGTACGCGCTGTGGGAACGGGTTCCGTTGTCGTCGCGCACCGTGCGGATCTTGATGTACTTGTTCTTCAGCGAAGAACTCAGGGACGCGCTCTGCGTCGCGCCCGTCTTCGCCAGCACCGTCACCACGTCGCTGTACGTTCCGTTCTCCGTGTCGCTTGCGAAGATCTTGTACTTTTGTGCGTTTGCCGTCGTGTTCCACTTGAGCACCACGTTGCCGCTGGCGCTGTTGAACGTCGCGCTCACGCCGTCCACGATGCCGACCGGGAATACCAGTCTCGGCGCAGAATACGCGCTGTACTGTCGGGTTCCGTTTACCGTCTTGTACGCGCGCACCTTCACGTAATTGACGCCGGAGGAGGTCAGGAACGCGATGCTCTTCGTCGTTCCGCCTTCCTTCTCTGCGCTCTTGGTGTACGTTCCGGTCTTCGTGCGGCTCTGGTAGATCTCATAGCCCGTCGCGCCGGACACCGCGCCCCAGTGCACCACGCCCTCGGCAGAGGACGTACAGCTGATATCCACGCCCTTCGGGGCAGACAGCGTGCGCGCCTCTGCGCCGGTGACCGCCGTGTATCCGACCACTGCGATCAGTTCGGCTTCCTGGCCCATGATTTCAATCGTCTCGGAGACGGTAAGTTCCCTGCCAAGGCTGATCTCCTGCGCCCGTGCGTTTGCAATCTCTCCCGCAGGCAGCAGGCCGCCCAGCATCGCCGCGCAGAGCACAATCGCCGTCAGCTGCTTACGGGCGTCTTTGCCCATTTTGAGCAGCGCAAACACAGACATGCCGCCAAGCAGCAGCCACAGCAGCATATGGGACGAATCGCCCGTCTGCGGCAGCGCGCCCGTCTGCGCGCCCCGGACGACAAACGCCGTCTTCAGCGTCGCCGTCTCTCCCGCCGCAATCTCTTTTACGCTCTGCGCGGTCTTTGCACCGTCCGCCGCAGCGCACAGCTCCGGCACGGCATACTGCACAGAAACATCCCGGATCACAGCGTCTGCGCCGTTGCGGATCTCCAGCGTCACGTTCACCGTGTCGC
>JAFQOY010000055.1 GCA_017412025.1 Clostridia bacterium
GACTATTCCGGCCGAAGCGTTATCGTCGTCGGTCCGGAGCTCAAGCTCCATCAGTGCGGCCTGCCCAAGGGCATGGCGCTGGAGCTGTTCAAGCCGTTCGTCATGGAGCGCCTGGTCAACACCGGCATCGTCCATAACGTCAAGAGCGCCAAGCGCATGGTCGACCGCGGCGAAACCCGCGTGTGGGACATCCTGGAGAGCGTCATCAAGGAGCATCCGGTGCTGCTCAACCGCGCGCCGACGCTGCACCGCCTGGGCATTCAGGCCTTTGAGCCGATCCTGGTCGAGGGCAAGGCGATCAAGCTCCATCCGCTGTCCTGTACCGCCTTTAACGCGGACTTTGACGGCGACCAGATGGCCGTTCACGTACCGCTGTCCATGGAGGCGCAGACGGAAGCCCGCTTCCTGATGCTGTGCGCCAACAACATCCTCAAGCCGCAGGACGGCAAGCCGGTTATCTCTCCGTCTCAGGATATGGTTATCGGCTGCTACTACCTCAGCTGCATCCGTCCGGGCGCGAAGGGCGAAGGCCGCCGCTTTGCCAACGAGGACGAGGCCATGATGGCTTACCTCACCGGCCAGATCGATCTGCAGGCGAAGATCTCCGTGCGTATCGCGCGCGAGTGGGAGGGCAAGACCTACCGCCGCAGCATCGAAACCAGCCTGGGACGCCTGATCCTCAACAACAATGTGCCGCAGGATATGGGCTTCAAGCCGCGCAACACCCTCGAGGATATGTTTGCGCTGGAGATTGATACCAAGGTCGGCAAGAAGGAACTGGGACGCATTGTCGATATGTGCTTCCGCAAGCACGGCGTGGCCAAGACCGCCGAGGTGCTTGACAACGTGAAGGCGATGGGCTATAAGTACTCCACCATCGGCGCGGTTACCGTCGCCGTTGCGGACGTCATCGTGCCGCCGGAGAAGAAGCCGATCCTTGAAGAGGCTGAAAAGCAGGTCCGCAAGATCGAGAAGCTCTTCAAGAGGGGTATGCTGACCGACGAGGAGCGCTATACCCGCGTGGTCGAGGTCTGGTCGAAGACCACCGACGACGTCAAGAGCAAGATCATGAACCACATGAACGAGTTCAACCCGATTCGTATGATGACGGACTCCGGCGCCCGTGGTTCCATTTCCCAGGTTTCCCAGCTGGCCGGCATGCGCGGCATGATGGCCTCCCCGACCGGCCGCCCGCTGGAAATGCCCGTTAAGGCGAACTTCCGCGAGGGCCTGACGGTTCTTGAATTCTTCCAGTCCTCTCACGGTTCCCGTAAGGCGCTGTCTGATACGGCGCTGCGTACCGCGGACTCCGGCTACCTGACCCGCCGTCTGGTCGACGTCTCTCAGGAAGTCATCGTCCGCGAAGTGGACTGCTTCGCTTCCCGCCGCGAGAAGATCCGCGGCATCACCGTGACCGCAATCGGCTCCGAGCGCGATCCGATCGAGAAGCTGATCGACCGTATCGTCGGCCGTGTCGCCGCCGAAGACGTCGTCAATCCGATGACCGGCGAGGTGATCGTCCCGATGAACGAGATGATCTCCTACGACAAGGGCAACGAGATCGTGGCTGCCGGCATCAAGGCCGTGCAGATCCGCTCCGTGCTGACCTGCCGCAACGAGACCGGCGTGTGCGTCAAGTGCTACGGCCAGGATCTGGCCCATGGCGGCTACGTCAACATCGGCGAGGCTGTCGGTATCGTCGCGGCGCAGGCCATCGGCGAGCCGGGCACGCAGCTGACGATGCGTACCTTCCATACCGGCGGCGTTGCGTCCGAGAAGGATATCACGCAGGGTCTTCCGCGCGTTGAGGAGCTCTTTGAGGCGCGCAAGCCCAAGCGCGAGGCGATGCTGGCGGAAATCTCCGGCACCGTGTCCATCGGCGAAAACAAGAAGAAGCGCGAGATGCTCATCACATCCGACGACGGCACCATCAAGGCGTATCCCATCGCCTACGGCAGCCGCCTGAAGGTGAAGGAAGGCGACCGCGTGGTTGCGGGCGACGAGCTGACCGAAGGCCAGATCAACCCGCACGACCTGCTGCGCATCCTGGGCGTCAAGGCTGTTCAGGAGCACCTGCTCAAGGAAGTGCTCATGGTTTACCGCCTGCAGGGCGTTGGCATCGGCGACAAGCACATCGAGGTCATCGTCCATCAGATGCTGCGCAAGGTCCGCGTCGAGGATGCGGGCGACACCAGCATGCTCCCGGGCTCCATGGTGGATATCTTCCACTTTGAGAAGGAAAACGAGAAGACGATCATGAACGGCGGCCGTCCGGCTGTTGCCAAGCGCATCCTGCTGGGCATCACCAAGGCTGCGCTGGCGACCGAGAGCTTCCTGTCCGCCGCCTCCTTCCAGGAGACGACCCGCGTGCTGACCGAAGCCGCGATCAAGGGCAAGGAAGACCACCTCGTTGGCCTCAAGGAGAACGTCATCATCGGCAAGATCATCCCGGCCGGCACCGGTATGCCGCGCTACAAGGACGTCGAAGTCAAGGAAATGTATTGATTTCGTTTGCGTGCGTATTCAGATTGCTTCCTATAACGGAACTCGAGAGGCTGTGCAGCTGCACAGCCTCTTTTCCGTATATCCGGATTTGGCCGGAGAAAAGCAGAACGTATCAGAGAGAATGAATGTGAATCGCTCAGGTTGATGTTTACAGAGGAAAGAAAGAGGAATATAATAAATAGCACATGGAACAGAAAGGGGAATGTGAATCATGCGGAGGATAAGGACAAGGCAGATGATAAGGGTATTGTATTTGGCTGCATTGTGGCTGTGCGTGCTCTTCAATACGGCATTGGCCGAGTTTGATTTAACTCAGTTTGAATTTGAGGGTGAATTTGAAGGGTTATTTCTCGTCACGCATGAGGAAGATGCAGTCTTTATTGATGCAGATTTGCCGGTAAAAGAAAGAAGCTTTTCCCATAAATATGATTCGCAGAACTATTACAGCGCGGTGAATACAGACCTGATCGTGATCAACCCCAAGGAAAGCGATGAGTATGTTGTGCCGAGAATATGGATTTACTACCGCACAGAAGAGGAACAGCTGAACGTCAAGACCGTGGAATTTGTGATTGGAAAAGAGATATATGCGTATTCGCCGGACAAAACGGATATCAGTGAACTGAAGCATGGTACCGTGGAGGAATCGATTCTCATTAAGCTTGGCAGAAGTTCTTTGGGGACCATGAATGCGTGGTATCAGGCTTTTGAAAGAGATGAACCGATTATGGTCAGACTGATCGGTGAAAAGGACAGGGTGGAATTTGAATTTCCTGAAATCGTGATGGATTCCAGCGCGGTGCTTTGGGCCTTGTATGCGGAGGCCGGCGGACTGGAGAGCGCGGATCAGATTCTGGAGACGCCGGTCAGCGTTTCGAGCGCGGCAGAGCCGAAAAGAAAGACAGGAAGCGGCGTACTGCAGTATCACGATAAGGAAAACAACACAGCATTTGACATTCCGGCAGGATGGTCGCTGGCGGACAGCGAGGATGATGAATCAACGGCTGTCAAGTTTGAATGGAAAGCGGAAGGCAGCAACGAAGGCGCCAATATCGTATATGTTTCGACAGATCTGTGGACGGAGCTCTGGGCAAAGGATGCCGAACTCATGCAAGGGATGAATCGATCGTCGATTGACCAGGTGTTTACTGCGGCGGATATTGCACAGATGTACAACATCGATGCCGAAAACGTAGAAATCGTGACAGTTGGCGGATATGAGTACTATAAGGCGAACGTGCTCATGATTGAAAAGCCGTTCAGCTATGCAAATGTGGTGTATCTGAACACCGTGAATGGATATACGTATTTGTTTGAATATACGGGTTCGGCGCAAAGACTGGATGATTTTGAACAAATGATTGAAAGTGTGGAGCATTTCCGTTCCATGTAAAACATCCTGAAGGATTGCCAGGGATTTTATGAGATGCCTGTCTTTTGACAGGCATTATTTTACTTACTGTCCTCAGGCGTTTGGGCGACGCTATGCGTTTGACTGAGGGGATTCTTAATATAGTCTTAATTGAGGATGGGAAACTGTTTCCATGGTATAATGAATCAAAACGCATGGATGGGAGAACGCATATGGATCAGCTGACATTCAGAATGGCCGAAGAAACAGATGTGGAGAAGATTCTCTTCTTCATCAGCAGGCTTGCAGAATACGAGAAAATGGAAGATGAGGTCGTCGCCACGCCGGAGCTGCTCCGGGAGTGGATATTTGAAAAGAAAAAGGCGGAGGTCATCTTTCCTGTTGTGGATGGAAAGGAGATCGGCTTTGCGCTCTTCTTCCATAATTTTTCGACATTCCTCGGGCGCGCGGGATTGTATCTGGAGGATCTGTTCATCCTTGAGGAATACCGCGGCAGGGGATACGGCAAGGCGACGCTTCAGGAGCTGGCGCGTATCGCGCAAGAACGCGGCTGCGGCAGGCTCGAGTGGTGCTGCCTTGACTGGAATAAGCCGAGCATCGATTTTTATCTGTCCCTCGGCGCAAAGCCGATGGACGAATGGACGACGTACCGCCTGACGGGAGAAACGCTGAAAGCTTTGGCGGAGTAACACTTGTTTCTGGAGAAACAAAAGTTCCATAAAATAAATCCTTTAAATTTATGGGGAAATAGCTTGTGATTCTATTGACGAATGGTATATAAAGTGCTAGAATACACAGGACGGCGTGTGATACGCACCTTGATGGGCGAATCACACGCTAAATTTATTCGGGAGGCATTTTTCCATGAAGAAGATCCTTGGACTCCTTCTCGTTGTGGCGATGCTGATGACCAGCATGACCGCGATGGCTGACACC
>JAFQOY010000056.1 GCA_017412025.1 Clostridia bacterium
ATATGAAATCCGCAGCAGCGACATGCGCGGTGCGAGGAGCGGCTGCAAGCCGCTTCCTATATCATTTTCTGGCCGTACGCGCAGCGTACAAGAAAATGATGTTTTATCCGCTGCAAGTATGCGTTAGCAGACTTGCAGCGTCAGACCGTCAACAATACTTTGTTGACGGTCTGAGCCTTCCTTTACAGGAAGGCTTTGCCATATCAGAAGGTCATTCCAGTTCATCAAAGGAGTCGATCACGACGTCGCAGACCTCGTGAATCGCCCTCCGGTCGCGCTCATTCGTATCATCCGTCACGCCGACGACGCCAAGCCCCGCCTCGCGCGCGCCGCGCATGGCATAAAGTGCATCCTCAAACATCACGCAGTCCTCTTTCTTTTCGCCGATCATCGCGCACAGGCGGTCGTAGAACGCCGGATCCGATTTGTTTCCGCCGGTCATGTCCGTGCTGAAAATATAGTCAAGATCCGACACCAACGAAATCCTGTTGAGCGCGATCATCGCCAGCCTTGACGGCGTAGCCGTCGCCACGACGCACTTGACGCCCCGCTCCCTGAGCCGCCTGAGATATGCGCCTGCGCCCGGCTTGAGCGGAACGCCAGCCGTATAGACCGGCTCCATCAGCCTGCCTGCGCGCTGCAGCAGGACGTTAAAATCCACCTCCACGCCGAAGTGCTCGCGGATATAGCCGATGACCATCGAGCCGGACATGCTGTAAAGATCCTTCTCCTGCTGCTCCGTCAGCTCGATACCCTGACCGCGCACAAATGAACAATTGAGCTTTCTCCATTCGCCCATAGAGTCTATCAGTGTGCCGTCCATATCAAAGATAGCCGCTTTCATGGGCCTTGTCGTCTTTTTCATACCGATCATCCTTTGCCTTGTCGCTGCATCTATTATATCTGCATCGTGCTGCAGGGTCAAGATAAACCGCCGGAGGCCGCCATGAACAGAGAAACCTACATCCGCATGACAAACGCCACGCGCGCCGCGCTGCGCCATCTGCCCGGCGGAGCGATTGCCCTTCGTCTGCCGACATACGTCTGCGCCGTGTCCTATCTGTGTACGCTGCTCACGCTGATGCTGCGCCGGGATATCCGGCTCATCCGCGCGCTGTTCGTCCCTGCCGCATGTTTCCTCGCCGTCACGGCGCTGCGCCCGCTGATCAACCGCCAGCGCCCTTATGACCGTTTTCAGGCGGAGCCTGCGGGCAGCTATCGCCCCGGCAAGGGCAAGAGCATGCCCAGCCGTCACACTGCCAGCGCCGCCGCCATTGCGCTGGCAGTCATGTATGCCTTTCCCGTCACATGGGCGTTCGTCTCCATGACAGGGCTCTGCCTGCTCATCGCCGCGCTGCGCGTGCTCAGCGGCCAGCATTACATCAGCGACGTGCTCGCTGCAATTGCGCTGAGTCTGCTCATCTCCCTGCCCTTCTACCTGATGTAAATGCGCGCCCCTGATCCATCAATGCCATCCGCATACTAGCCCGGCACAGACGCCGAACGTCCGTCCCCAAAACAGGTTCAGCAGCAAAATAAAATGAGCGATATCTGCCCCGATCAGCAATCGCTCATTTTTCTTTGCGTCAAGCGCCTGCAGCCAGTCAGGCGGAATCCCCGCCCGAATACCCATTGGCAGAACGGTTTTTTTCGTTTTCCTGCTTTTCCTTCAGAATCTGATTGAGCTTTTCCGTATTCCGTTTGGTAACGGAATAAATGATCGCCCAGATCGCCAGATAGCCCAAGGCAAAAATGCCGGAAAAAACCAGAACTGGCGCCGTGCCCCAGGCGAGCCAGCCGTTGATCAGATACGCTGCCAGATAGCTGATATACAGAACGCCGCCATGGATCAGAATGGACACCATCAAGGGCATGCTTTCAATTTGATAGATGACGTTCATGCCGCCCGCCACAAAGGCAAGAGCGGATAATGAGCATATCCCCAGGCAGACCTGATTGACGGTCAGGATCTCCACGACGCCCTGGCGCTGCAAAATCAGATAAAGGATCGCCAGAACAATCGGACCAAATCCGCAGGCAATCAGTCCGCGGCGCAAGAATTCCAGAACAATCTTTTTCATATGCCTTCATACCTCCTTCTGATCTCCGCAAAGCAGCGCCTGGAAACATATTCCCGATAGCCGCATTGGAACACGGCGTCCACGCCGCCGCTGAACGCCGCGTCAAACCGCAGAATGCGGTGCTCATTGGCAAGGGCGGATTTGTTGATGCGGATAAAATAGGAGGGCAGAATATCCTGCAAATCGCGAAGCCTCTCCTGAAGGCGGTAGCGATTGCCATGCGCATCCATCGCAATCACCTTTCTGTCAAGAATGGTGATGCACTCGATCTCCTCAAACGCCAGCTTCCGCATCTCATCATCCCTGTACCCCAGGATGCTGTCCGCTCCGGAAAAGCTGCGGACAAGGTTTTCGATCTGCCGCGTCAAAGAAGAAGGCGCATGAACGACAGCCGTGACTTCTTCTTCAGCGTTTTTGTCGATAATGAGTTTGTATTTCATCGCCTCAAATCCTTATTGCCTTTTCATCTGCCGGAGGAAACAGTACGCCGCAGCCGCCGTTGCCCATACGCAGTAAAAGAGCACAGGCAGAGCATGCGCGGCTGCAAGCCTGAAGTCCCCGCCAAGCAGCGCTTTCTCCATCTCAACCGCATGCATAAAGGGCAGCGCATTGGCCAGCTTCTCAAAGAATCCTCCCGCAAGCTTTACATCAAACCACACGCCGGAAAGCCAGGCGGAAAGATTGGTCAGCAATGCGCCGCAAACCCCGCCAACCTGCCTGACGCCCAGGATGCTGCCGCACAAAAGCCCCAATGCGATATTGAACACAGCCATGGGGATGATTCCGATTATAGCATAAAGCATATTCACACGAACGGCAAGCCCCAGAGGAATCGCGAACAGGTAGCAGCAAACGCTCTGTCCGACGGCGATGGGCAGCAGCGGGAGCATATAGCCCAGGATAAAATCAAGTCCCGTAAGCGGCGTCGTATACAGCCTCTGCAGAAAGGCGCTTTCACGGTCTTTCGCAATCAGCGTCGCAGAAAAAAGCGTCATGAACGACAGACCAAATACGGTCATGCCCGGCGTCAGCGTGTTGATTTCAAACAGGCTTGCCGGGATATTGGCCTGCAGGCTGCTCAAAAGCAGCAGCAGCGCCAGCGGAAACCCCAGACCAAAGCAAAGATTGATCGGATCCCGCAGAATCTCTTTGGCGCATCGTTTGGCATATGTCATCGTTTTCATATGGCAGCCTCCTTCACAATCGATACGAAAGCCGTTTCAAAGCAGTCCGTTCCAGCCTTCTTTTTCAATTCTTCCGCCGTTCCCACCGCAAGAAGGCGGCCGCTTTTCATGACGCCTATTCGGTCGGAAAGCGCCTCGGCCTCTTCCATATAATGCGTCGTCAGGATGATCGTCACGCATCCCTTTAAGGCGCGGATCGCCTCCCACAGCTCATGCCTCGCCATAACGTCCAGGCCCAGCGTCGGCTCATCCAGAAAGAGCACCTCGGGTTCACTGATCAGCGCCATGGCAATGCTGACACGGCGCTGCCATCCGCCGGACAGCTTTCCGGCCCTCCTCCCCAAAACAGCATGAAGCGCCAACTGCCCGGACAGCGCGGTGATTCTTTCCTGCGTTTTTTCTTTGGAGAATCCGTGAATGCCGCAGATCAGCCTGAGATTCTCTTCCACAGAAAGATTCGGCGCAACGGCAGTCTCCTGCGGGGATACGCCGATCCGCCGCTTGACCTCCTCCGGACGCCTGGTGACGCTGCATCCGCATACGGACGCATCCCCTTCCGTGGGCCTTGTCAGGCAGGAAAGCATTTTGATGACCGTGGTCTTCCCTGCGCCGTTTACGCCAAGCAGAGCGAACAATTCACCCTGCCGGATTTCCATGCTGAGATGATCTGCGGCAGTGAGGTTTTGATACCGCTTGGTCAGCCCATCCGTCCGAATTGCCATCATTTATGTCGTCCTCCGTTTCATATTGATTACGGATATGATCATAGCAGACAAATCGGAGGAAATGTTGATTTCTGTCTGTTCGGTCGTTTCCTGCGCCTCATCGGTTCATATCACGCAGAAACGGCGTGACCGAAGCCACGCCGCGCAAAAAATCAGGTTGATTCTTTTATGCCGTTTTCCGCATCCGATTATCCGATATAGCCGATGAGCACCTTGAGCGTCGCCAGCGCGCCGTCCACATGGCTGCGCTCATATCCATGAGAAGCATACACGCCCGCGCCGATCAGCCCGTGGCGCACATCGTGGCCGGAGCGCACCGTCACATTGACGTCGCTGCTGTAATGCGGATAGACGTCCACAGCATACGGCGCGCCCATCTTCTCAGCAGCAGCGATCAGCCCCTTCACCACATCGTAGTTGTACGGGCCTCCGCTGTCCTTGGCGCAGATGGATACCATGCGCTCGTCGCAGTCAAGTCCCTCGCCCACGCAGCCCATATCCACCGAGATCGCTTCCGTCACGCCGTCCGGCACATTGGTGCTTCCGCCATGCCCAACCTCCTCAAACGAGGTCACATGGACGTACACCGCGCGCTCCGGAACGACGCCTTCCTCCCTGAGATACTTCGCATAGGCCAGCACAATGCCCACGCTCAGCTTGTCGTCAAGGAAGCGGCTCTTGATGTATCCGCTCTTCGTCACGCGCGTGCGCGGCTCAAAACAGACATAGTCGCCTACGCGCACGCCGAACTTTTTCACGTCCTCCGCGCTTTCCACCATCTCGTCGAGCACGATCTCAATGGTGTCAAACGTGCGTTCCGTCTCCTTGTATTTGCCGTTGACATGAATGGACGCATCGACGAGCTGCGCCGTTCCTTCAATCGCGCCGCCGAATTTGGTGATCACGCGGCAGTTCTCCGTCTCCACGTTGGCCGCGCTCAATCCGCCGACAGGCGTAATGCGGAGCCTGCCATTCTTCTTGATCTCGCAGACCATGCCGCCCAGCGTGTCCATATGCGCTTCAAGCAGGATCGCATCGCTCTGGTTCCTGCCGCCGAGGGAAACAAATACGCCGTCCTTGCGCGTGCGCTGCGCCGCATAGCCAAGGGCCGCAAAGCGGGCGATCACATGCTCCGCTGCCTGCGCCGTCATGCCGCTGGGGCTGTCCACCGCCAGCAGCGCTGCCGTCTCATCCAGAATATACTGACCATATACGCCGTAATCCATTGCCGTTTCCTCCCTGAATGTTCACTCCGTCTTGAGTTCCTGCACCTTGCTGATGATGATCGAAATCGTACCATCCTCATTCTGCACGACCGCAAAGCTGTTTTCATCGTCTGCAAGCGTCCTCGGCAGCGTGATGGAAATGCCGTTGTCGGTCTTGATTTTCAGCTTCTGCAGCTGCGTCATCACGCGCCTGTTCTCCACCGGAATCACCGGTTCAATCGCTTCCTCCTGCATCTGCCGGGAAACCTGCTCGATGATCGCCTCGCGCTCGGGGTCGCTGCGGAAGACCTCCTGCGCCACATCCTGCACGTCGATGACGCCCTTTTCCTCGATGGACTTCGCCATTGCGCGCTTAACAGCAGGCCTGAGTTCCTGCTCCGTCATCTCCGGCGGCGCAGCCTGCGCGATCATCTCGCTGACAGCCTGCACGGCCTCCTTCGTCGTGCGCGTCTGCGCCATTGCAAAGAGCGCCTCGGAAAACAGCATGCGGTTGCCCACATTGGTCAGCACCGCCGCATCGCGCAGACGGATATCGCCCGTGGATAAGTTGACCGCAAAGCCAGAAAACGCCTTCGATCCCGAAAGCGGCAGCACATAGCCATGCTCCGCAAGCGCTGTCGTTGTCTGCTCTTCCTGCACTTCGATCTGATGCACCATCGCCCTGCGATACGGCAGCTGCACGACGCACAGATGCGGATCATTCTCTCTGTCAAAGGAGAAGATCACCATGTCAAATCCCGCACGCGGGATCTCCAGCGCCTGCATGCTCTCGTCCATGCCGCGCATCAGCGTTTCCGCCGCCTCGGCAAAGGGCGTATAGCCAAAACGCCTGAGCAGCTCCTCCTGCGCGCTTCCGGGCTCCACACAGGTGCTCCGGCTCGTATCCGAGGTCATGATCTTTTCGGCAATCGCAGAGAGATACGCTCCGGTTTCGTCCGTCGGCTTCCCCGTTTTCGTCGGAAACACGGGGGCCAGCGGGCTTCCGTCATAGATATAAACTGCCGCCCGGGCAATGATGTTCATCGCTTTTCACCTTTCGCCTTTTCATTCCTTCATTCCGCGCGCATTTTGCGCGCCCGTGCGCCGCTCTCCTGCTTCACAGGCGGATGAGCAGCATATACGCCGCCGTGCCCGCCGCGATGCTCAGCAGCGTGCTGCGCCGCCATACATGCACGGCCACGACGACCGCAGCAGCCAGCAGCTGCTTTGCGCCGTCTGCAAACGTTCCATAAGGCACGCCCTTGAGACAATACACCACCAGCGCCGCCATGATCGCGCCCGGCAGCATGCCGCCGAGCATGACGATCACCTTCGGCACACCGCCCTTCCCGCCGAAGAACCAGAACGGCGCAGCCCGCAGCAGGAGCGTTACGCCCGCGCAGATCAGGATGATCCAGACCGCATGCATGTTCACGCCGCCGCCCCCTTTCTGCACATCGCCGTCAGCAGAATGGCCGTCACCGCAAGGGCGGGCGCAAGGAAAGCATCCGGCCCCAGCAGCAGCAGGCAGATCATCGCGCAGCCGCCGCCAATGGCAAGCGGCAGCCGGTCTTTCCTGTTCATCGCGCGCTCCACGCAGATGACGATGAACAGTGCCGTCATCGAAAAATCGATACCTGTCAAATCAAACGGCAGCTGCTGCGCCAGGATGCTGCCGACCATCGATCCTGCAACCCAGTACAGCTGATCGTACAGCGCCACGCGCACCATCACGCCGTCGCTTTCGCTGTCCGGCAGGCTGCAAAACACAGAATACGTCTCATCCGTAAGCGAAAAAACCATATACGGCCGGACAAGCGCATGCATCCGCGCAAACCGGCCGATATAGCTGACGCCATAGAACAGATGGCGGGCGTTGACCATCAGCGCAGTGAGCGCAGACGTCAACAGCCCTGCGCCTGCCGCCATCAGCGGCACCATCACAAACTGAAGACTGCCGGCATAGATCAGCCCGCTCATCATCAGCGCATATGCGGGGCCAAAGCCCGCCTGCGCCAGCGTCGCGCCAAACGCCGTGCCCAGAAACAGATAACCGCACATGACCGGAATGGTCAGCTTCAGCGCGCGCATGCGTTCATTCATGTACTATCCTCTCCCCGAAGCATCCGGTCTGTATCCCGCTCAGCTTCGCCCTTCTTCCTCCAGAATTCTGGACAGATTCACCATCAGGCTGAGCATCGGAGCAAAGAGCGCGTCCTCCTCCATCTCCATCAGCTTCTGAATCTTGGTCAATCTGTATCGCACCGTATTGGGATGCTGGAAAAGCGCCTTTGCCGCGCCTGCAATCTCCATGTGTTCGTTCACATATACCCTTGCCGTCTGCTCCAGGTTTGTCCTGTTCTGCTGATCGTACTCGCGGATGCGGGCAAGGCTCCTGCGGCACTGGTCGCAGACGAACGCATTCTCGCTCATCGGGAACAGATAGGCATACAACCCCAGCTCATGCGCAGCCATCACGCTCCTGCCCGTCAGCCTCGCAGCGCGGGCGGCATAGACCGCTTCGCTCAGCGCCAGTCCAAACGCCGTCTGCTCCGTCCGCACGCCGCTCAATCCTGCATCCAGCAGCTTTCCGCCGCCCAGCTGCTCCAGCAAAAGCGAAAGCTCCTCCCGGCTGTCCTGTTCCTCCTCGCCCATGCGGCAAAGCAGGATGAGCATCGTTCTCCATTCCATGCAGACATATCGCTGCCCCAGCCTTTCGTCTCCGCTGAGCACTGCATAGAGCCTGTCTGCCGCCGTGCTGATCCCCTCTCTGGGATACAGCGCGCAGATCCTGTACATCCGGCTGCCGACCGGATCGATCTTCTGCACATGCTCCTTGGTCTGTTCCGGCGTCAGTCCACCGCGCATCAATGCGTCAAGCTCCTTTTCATAGCCGGAAAAATGGCGCTTGCCGCGGATCAGCTCCGTAACCTCCAGGATAACCTCTTCAATATACGTCTCGTCAAAGAGAAACAGCGGCGTCCCCAGCCGGTTCGCCATGTTGACCACCGTCTGCGGCAGTTCGCTGAAGTATGCCGTCTTGACCAGCAGGCCCGCAATTCCCTGATTCATCAGCGCGAGAAGCGAATTGGCCACAAGCTGATTATCCCCGATGGCATAGGCCAGCGTCGTCACAACCAGATCGCCGCGGTAAAAGTCCGGCAGCTGCATCCGGGACGGATCATACTCGAGCAGAACGGCAGCCGTCACCGTGCGCTCAAGCCCGTCCTGTCCGGCAATCAGGCGCAGCCGTTTGAGATTCTGCAGGCGATACAGCTCTTTGATTCGGATCACAGTCAGCCCTCCCGTCAGACGAATGATATCTTATTGTACCACCCGCCCGAACGCTTTGCAATACGGCAAGCCCGCCAAACAGCGCCCCGATATAGAAAAAGAACGGACAAAGCCGTTCTGAATTGAAATTTTTACAGCGCAAAGAGCAGAATCGCCAGCAAATGCAGCACGCTGCCCGCCACCAC
>JAFQOY010000057.1 GCA_017412025.1 Clostridia bacterium
AGCATATTAGTTCGCAATTCAACCTCATATAGAAAGTTATGTGCTGTTTTTTGCTGCACACTTTTTTGCGTTTACCTAAAAAACGATATAATGAAAGGCGCTGCCTCTCATAGCTCGTTGAGCTATTTTGAGACAGCGCCTGAGCCGGCGGGTTTTCCGCCGGCTTTTGTCATAGGCTTATTCGTCGGCCCAGTCCTCGTTGACCTTCATGCCCTTGCGGTAATAGACGAGATCCTCGTCGGTGATCGGCCGCACGACGCGGCAGGGCGCGCCGAAGGCGACGACGTTGGCAGGGACGTCGTGCGTGACGACGCTGCCCGCGCCGATGACGCTGTTTTCGCCGATGGTCACGCCCGGCAGGATGACGACGTTGGAGCCGATCCACACATGATCGCCGATGACGACGGGCAGGGAGAACTGGCCGCCCTTGTCGCGGTATCTGGGATGCACGGGATGGCCGGTGGTGGAAATGGTGACGTTCGGCGCGAACATGACGTAGCTGCCGATGCGGCACTCGCCGTCGTCCACGACCGTCAGGTTGAAGTTGGCGTACACATGGTCGCCCATGTGCGTGTTGCAGCCGTAGGCGAAGTTGATCGGCGCCTCCATCCAGATGGACTTGCCGTGGCTGCCCAGCAGCTTGTCAAGCAGAGCGGCCTTGCGCTCAAGGTCCATCGGGCGGGTATGGTTGTAGTCAAAGCAGATCTCCTTGCAGACCTGGCGCTGCAGCTCCGTTTCCTTTTCATATGCCTGGTCTTCTGCGGATTTGTGGCCGAATTCGACATAGACCTTTCCGGTTTGCATCTGTTCTTTCAGACTCACGGGGACGTCCTCCTGTGTTTGATTTCTTCTCCCATTGTACCACACGGTGCGTGCGGTTTCAATCGCTTGATGAGGGGATCGATGCATGCTATAATGGCAGAAAAAGGCCGGGCGGCGCGGGAGAGACGGACGCCGCGCAGGATGAACCGGAACGGCGGGAGGGACGGCATATGGCGACAGAAATGTACTGGGCGAAGGCACAGGAGAAGCGGGAGATCGTCGAATTCATCGATTACGTGTTTTCCAAGGCGCACAGGCCGCACGACTTTCAGACGCTGCTGCCCAAGCTCTATGGAGCGCAGGGAGACGGCGCGGCGCATCACTTTGTGGTGCGCGAGGAGGGCAGGATTGCAGCGACGGTGCTGGCGTATCCGGTGGTCATGCACATGGGCGGCGTGCAGCTGACGACGCTGGGCGTCGGCTCGGTGAGCACGCATCCTGCGGCGCGCGGCCGGGGCTATATGAAGGCGCTGATGGACGCAGTGGACCGGAAGGCCGCGGAGCTTGGCGCGGATTTTGCCGTGCTGGGCGGCCTCAGGCAGCGCTATGCGTACTTTGGCTACGATCTGGGCGGATACAGCATGGACGCCGTATTCACGCCGGATAACGCGCGCCACGCGCTCAGAGACCTGCAGACGGACGCATACGCGGTCGTGCCGATGGAGGCGGCGCATGTGCCGGCCGCCTCTGCGCTGCTGAGGGCGCAGCCCTGCTTCTGCGAGCGGCGTGAAGAGGCGTTCCTTGATATCCTGCGCTCGTGGAACAACGAACCCTTCGCTGTGCTGAAGGACGGCGCATTTGCGGGCTATGGCGCGCTGCGGCAGAATCCGGATCAGTGCCGCGTGGCGGAGCTGCTGCTTGAGGATGAGGCGGCGCTGCCTGCGGTGATGAAGCTGCTCGGGGCAAGGCACGGGGAAATGCGCCTGACCGCAGCGCCCTGGCAGAAGGAGCGCGCCGCATGGCTGTCCTCGGTGTGCGAGGCGTTTTCCATTGTCCCCGGCTACAATTACAAGATCTACAGACAGGAGCAGGTGAAAAAAGCCTGCGCGGCGCTGGGCGCGGAGGGCGGCGGCTTTGGGTTTGGCGGCTTTTCGCTGCCGCTGCCGCTTTATGTCGCGCCGCCGGACGCGGTGTAACCGCTCTTTTCGTGAAACGGCGCCAAACGGCGTCCTTCGGTCAGGCCGCCCTGCGCCGACGAGCAGGCGTTTGCTGAGGGCCATGGGGAGGATTACCTCACAGACTGCGATGCAGCATATTCCGCAGACGTCCGGCGGATATGCTGCTTTTTCTTTGTCATACCTGCCTTCTGGCATGCATAGGCTTAAGCGCAACAGCATGGACAAAGGGGGGATGGCGCGTGGAACTGGAAATGACGCGCGAGGCTCTGCGCTTTGAGCATCTGGCGGCTCGCGCAGAGGATCAGGTGACCATTGAAGGGGATGCGACGCTGCCGGGCAGCATGAGGGACGCGGTGACGGTGCTCAGCGTACAGGCACAGGCGCACATCATGGGCGTGAAGGCGGGCGCAGGAGAGGCGGTCGTGCGCGGACGGGTGCAGTTTCAGGTGCTCTATACGCAGGGGGATCTGACGAAAATCCGCTCGCTTGAGACAAGCTGCAGCTTTGAGCATGGGATATCCATGCCCGGCCTGTCGCCGCAGATGCGCGTGAAGGCCTGTGCAGCCGTGCAGGAGACGCAGGGAAGCGCCATGAGCGGACGGATGACGCTGCGCGCGCTGGTACATATTCAGGCGGATGCATTTGAGATGGCGGAAAGGGAATGGATCACGGATATCGTGCCGCCCGCTGCGCAGAAGCCGGCGTGTACGGTGTTCAAACAGATGCGGACGGTCGCATACTGCGCCGCCCAGATGCTTGGCGAAGGGCGGGCGCTTGTGCGCGAGGAATTTGACCTGCCGGCCAAGCTGGACGCAGGAGAGGCGCTCAGCGCTTCGGCCACGGCGACTGTGGAGGAGTTTTCCGGCGGCAGCGGGCGCATCGGCGTCAGCGGCGTGGTTCAGGTGCGCGTGCTGCACAGGCCGCAGACGCCGGGCAGGGCGCTGGTGACGACGCAGCATGAACTGCCGTATGAGGCGGCGGTTGAGGCGGAGATGCCGGAAAATGCGCAGCTGCGCGCATCGGCGGAGGTGCTGGACGTGATGGCCGACGCCGCGCAGACGGCGGAAGGGATGATGCTCCGCGTGGAGGCGGAGGTGCGCGTCATGCTGGAGGCGCAGACGCAGCGGGAGACGCAGCTGCTCGAGGACGTCTACAGCGTCGGCGGTCCTGCGCTTCTGCCGGAAGGAGAGACGCTGGACGTACACACGAGCGAGACGGTTTCGGATGTGCGCGAGAGCGTACGGCTGCAGATGACGCTTAAAAACGATGCGCCGCCGATCGGCACGGCGCTGGCCGCGTTTGCTCAGCCGATGATTGCCATGACCTCGCCTGCGGGCAGGCGGCTGAACGTGGACGGCGTGATGAATCTGACGCTTTTGTATCTGCCTGCGGATTCGGACATTCCCTGCAGCGTCCATGCGCGGGAGCCGTTTTCCATGGCGTTCCCCGTGGAAGGGGATGGAGATCTGCGCGTGCAGGCGTATCCGATTGAGGCTGCGCCGGGCGCGTGCACAAGCGACAGGGCGGAGGTGCGCTGCGTGCTGGGGCTGCATGCCGTGCGCCATCAGACGCAGCGCGTGCACGGCATATGCGCGATAGAGTCCGGAGAGACGGAGAAACCGGAGCATGGATTTGTGATTGTCTGGCCCGCGCCGGAGGAGACGCAGTGGGAGACGGCCAGACGCCTGCGCGTCGCGCCCGACAGCCTGCATCCGGCTGGCGGCCGCGCGCTGCTGGCGCTGAGGAAATAGGACGAGGGAAGGGAGGCTTTGCGCGGCCTCCCTTTTTTCGGGAAAAGAAAAAAAGGGGTTGACAAAGAGAGGGAGCTGTCATATAATAGTTCTGCTGGTTCAAGCAGACTGGAGAGATGGCCGAGTGGTTTATGGCGCTGGTCTTGAAAACCAGTGATACCGAGAGGTACCGGGGGTTCGAATCCCTCTCTCTCCGCTATCCAGTTTCATATTGTGCAGGTCTTGCAGAAGTACCCAAGAGGCCGAAGGGGCTCCCCTGCTAAGGGAGTAGGCTGCGTGAAGCGGCGCGAGGGTTCAAATCCCTCCTTCTGCGCCAGAAA
>JAFQOY010000058.1 GCA_017412025.1 Clostridia bacterium
AGAGTAAGGCGCAGTTCTTGTCTATTTAGTTGTAAAATAAACAGCACCCGGTGATCTGCTGATTGCCGGGTGCTGTTTATGTCTATGCTGTTGTTGTGATCTGAATGGCATCGGGATTCTTCATGCACGCACATCAGCGAGTGTGGTGCTGCTTAAACGAATTCCTTGAATGCGATACGGGATTTGCCGCTCTGGGTATGCACCAACGGTGAATCCACAGGCATGATGCGTGCGTGCTCCAGTTTATTTCGGGCAAACAGTCCCTGAATACGCTCAACAGCTGCTTCTACTGCTAATGCATGGAGAAGGAGATCACCGTTGTGTTAAAGCCCAGCTGGCGGGCATAGTCGATGTTGTCTGCCAACTGCCGGATGAGCGCAATGCCATCCGTAATGCAGCCGTCGTTTTCGTCTGCGACGTATTCGACGGGATTAAAGATCTCGCCGTTGTCGCGCAGGCGGATTTCAAGCGTTTTGCCAGTGAGACAAAGTGTCGCATCAATCACGCCTTTATCACTGTCGTGATGAGCATAGTGCGCCGTGCTGACGGCCATCTCCTCGATGGCTACGCCGACTTTGTTGGCAATGCGGTTTTCTACTCCGTGTTCGATACACCAGCTGATGATGTGCTCCGAAAGGCCTGCTACCTGCTGTGCGGTGGACTTGATGGTCACGTCATATCGGAGATCATCGCCATGGCTTTCCCTGAGCAGCAGGACGCTGCATACCTTCTCCTTTTTTTTGATGCGCATACCGATAGCTGCTGTAACGAGCAGCGTGGCTGCGCCTGAGCAGGCATAGCTGAGCCAAAAGAGATGCGGCGCAGCATGGGCAAGAAGAAAGGCGAAGGGCAGCACGAAGATCAGACCGTTCATGATGACCATAGCAGACGCTAACTGCTTGCGTCCGGTGGTGGTATAAAAGTTTTGCAGGAGCTGAATGGCGGCGTCAAAGGGCAGATACAGTGCAAACAGGCGAAGCGCCGGCCTGACAGCAGAGAGTCCCTCCTCGGAATGGATGCCAAAAGCCATGCCCATGAGCTGGGGTGCGAGCAGCAGGAATGTGATCAGCGCTGTGCAGGGCGCGGCGAGTACGGCAAGCGCGGTCTTCATGGCTTGGCGAATGCCATGGCTGTCCCGTTCGCCAAACAGCGTGCCGACGATAGGCAGCAAGGCGTCCGATACACCGCCGACAAAGATATTGGAAATCATCTGCACATTGATGCACACGGTCATCACAGACATGCCAATCGAACCCAGGAAGCTGATGATGATGGAATTGAGCGCCAGAGAACGCAGGATGTTGGCAATCTGAATCAGGCTCTTGGGCAGGCCGGTGCTCAGAATGCCGACAAGCGTATGCAGACTCTTTCTGCCAGGGCGGACGAAATGGAAGGTGCGCGACGCAGAGCGCAGATATGGAATCACAATCACCGCGCCGATGATATAGCCCAGCGTCGTGGAGAAACCTGCGCCCCAGATGCCTGTGTTAAAGAAGCGGATCAACGCGTAGTCAAATACCAGATTGACTGCATTGGCGATGATCACGACTACAGCGGAGCTCTTGGGCTGGCCGTCTGTGCGGATGAACAGCGCCATGCCGGAGGAGAACATCAGTGCCGGACCTGTGAAGACCAGGGGCCTGAGATAGCTTTCCAGCATGGAGGCAAGCGCCGTATCATTGCCTGCCAGAGAAAGCGAAAGCGGCGGAATAATGAACTGCATGACCAGGGAAAACAGCAGCATAGCAGCCATGCCCACGCTCATTGTGAGGGTAAAGATTAGGTCAGCCTGATCCATTTCGCGTTTTCCCTTGGCGATGGATGCACAGGTGAGACCGCCTACGCCAAAGAGCATGTAGATCAGGTTGATGCAGAAGATGATGGGGCCGGCCAGTCCTATGGCTGCCAGCGCCACATCTCCCAGCAGATTGCCTACGATGGCGCCGTCCACGACCGAAGCCAAGGACACCGCCATTGAGGTCATGATGGTGGGAAGCAGATACTCTTTGAATTTTTCCCGGATCAGTTTGCCTGTTCGTTCATACATGGTTTGCGTTCCCTTCTTAAAGCTCAGGGTCCTTGTCAAAGAAGCCAAGGCCTTCCATCATCATAAAGAACTGCTTCAGATACGCCTGAGAGGTGATGGGCCACATGAAGCCCAGGCGCAGCAGCACCTGCGAGGTATAGCTGTTGACGGACTTGATGGGCACGATACGCTTGCCGTGCTCCTGATAGGCGATGAGCGCATTGAGATGCTTTGCCTTTCGGGAATCGCGCATTGCTTCGCTGAACCTGCGCTCGTATTCACAGGCCTCGCAGGGCTCTATGACGATGCCCTGCTTTGTCAGCGCGGCGACGGCGTCGCCCAGGAATACATCGTGATCATTGTACGGATGGAAGACGCGGCATGCTGCGGGCGTCCTGCTCAGCAGCAGTACAGCCAGCGCCGTATAGTCGATCGGTGCAAATTCTGTGCTCATGCCCATGGCCTCGTAGGGGATAGCGCCGACGAGATGATAGGCCTTCAGGCGGCTGAGGAAGTTGTTGGTGCGGAAATTCGCCTGGAATTCGCCGTCTGCATCGCGGGCCATCAGATTGCCCACGCGCATGATCTTCACGTCCAGACCGTCAAGCGCGGCTTCCAGAATGGCGCGCTCGGCCAGGAATTTGCTGCCGGCATACTTGTTGGATAGATCCTGTCCGAAGTAGAGCATGCGCTCGTCCAGCTTCGTCGTCTCAATCGGCTCTCCGTTCACGCTCATGCCGCCGATGCTGGCCGTGGAGACCTGCACGAAGCGGCAGCGCTTGCGTTTGCTGAAATCAAGGGCGAGCTTCACGCCGCCATAGTTGACGTCCTCGATGTCCGTTCCGGCGGAGAAGTGCTTGACATTGGCCGCGCAGTTGATGTAGGTGTCGATCGGCAGCGCGTCAAGCGTCTCATACAGGGCGGAATCGGTGATGCTGCCGTCAATCACCACGATCCGGCTGCCCATCAGCTCATCCAGCGCATCCAGGAAGGGCTTGCCGCTGAACGGCAGCGTATCGCCGCCGAAGTAATAGGCCAGCATGCTGCGCAAACGCTGCTCGGCAGAGAGACTTTTTCTGCCGCGGACCACGCAGAAGGCCGTTCCCTTTTCCATCTGTAGGAAAGCGCGCAGCACATGAATGCCCAGGAAGCCGGTAGCGCCGGTGATGCATACGTTGCCCAACTCTCTCATCTCGCCGGAACGCAGCGTATCCAGCGTGTTTTCCTCAAGCAGGGTGTGAATGGGGCTGTAGTCGTAGTCCGCGATGTTGTTTTCGTCCGCCTTGGCCTGTGGCACATCGCCCAGGGAGGCCAGCTCGCGCGGCGTGGGATTGGCGAATACGTCGCCGTAGCTCAGGGTTTTTCCCTTTGCCGCGGCGTCGATGGTCACCTGCGTGACCAGCAGCGAGGTGCCGCCCATGTCAAAGAAGTTATCCGTGGCGCCCACGCGGTCAAGGTGCAGGATGCCGGCGAAGATGTCGCAGAAGATCTGCTCGTCTTCATTGCGCGGCGGCTCATATTCCTGACGCTGCATGAGCTGTGCATCAGGCAGAGCCTTGCGGTCAATCTTGCCGTTGGGGGTCATGGGCAGATGATCCATCTGCAGATAGGCCGTAGGCACCATGTACTTGGTCAGCGACCGGAGCAGGATTTCGCGCAGTTCCTCCGCAGGCAGATCGCGCTCTGCGCTGTAGTAGGTGCACAGGTGCTCCTGACCGTGCAGCTTTTTGACCAGCACCGCGCAGCTGCGGATTTCAGGCACGGCGCTGATGGCGTTTTCAATCTCGCCCAGCTCAATGCGCAGGCCGCGCAGCTTGATCTGGCCGTCGTTTCGGCCGAGGATGATGATTTCGCCGTTCTCTGTCCAGCGGGCAACGTCGCCAGATTTGTACCAGCGTATGCCGTTCCAGCTGACAAAGCGCTCTGCAGTCATCTCGGGATTGCCGAAATAGCCGCGGGCCACGCCGTTGCCGCCGATCCACAGCTCGCCTGTGAATCCGACCGGCAGCGGATTACCCTCGATATCCATAACCTCTTCCACGACGCCCTTGAGCGGCGCACCGATGGTGATCAGCTCGCTGTCAAGCAGTTTGCCGTTGGAAGAAACGGTGATTTCTGTCGGGCCGTAGGTGTTGATGAGCACGGCGTCTGTGATCTCGCGCAGCTTTCGATACAGCGCGGGCGGATAGCCTTCGCCGCCGGCCATGATGACCTTGCACTGGGCAAGAGCCTGCTTCATTTCCGGCAGCTCCATATACTGCAGCATGCGCGAGGGTGTGGCGTTGAAGGCGTTTGCACCGGTCTTTTCAAAGAGCACGGCCAGCTTGTCCGGGTTCTTGGCCTGCTCGTCATCCGCCAGCACCAGCGTCAGGCCGTTCATCAGGGTGGTGAAGGCCTCCTTGAGGAACATATCAAAGCTCACCGTGGTCACGGAGGCCATGATGCACTGGTTCTGCGTCAGCGCGCGCACATGGCGGTTTTGGGGATCGTCGAGCACATAGTTGACGATACCGCCGTGGGTGAGCATGACGCCCTTGGGCTTTCCGGTCGAGCCAGAGGTGTAGATGATGTAGCAGAGCCTGTCGCGGTTAATCGGCAAGTTGGGATTGGCAGTGTCTTCGCCAAGCAGCAGGCTGTCGATGTTCAGGCTGTTTTCAATCGGAGAGTCGCCGTCAGTGAAGATATAGCGTGCACCGCTGTCGCTAAGCACGTGTTCCACACGTTCTCTGGGATACTCGGGATCGACCGGAATATAGGCACAGCCCGCCTTGATGATGCCGAGCATGGAAACGAGAATGCGGCTGTCACGCGGGAGCATGAAGGCGATCCGATCCTCCGGCTGCACGCCGAGAGCAAGCAGGCTGTTGGCCAGTGCGTTGGCGCGGCGGTTGAGCTCGGCGAATGTGAGCGTGGCGTCCGCGGCAATGAGCGCGGTCTTTTCCGGCGTGCGCAGCGCCCATGCTTCAAAGAGCTGATGGAGCGTGCCTGCGGGCATGCCTTCCGGCTTTCGGTTGAAGGATTCAACGAGCGCGCGCTGCTCATCCGTGCAGATGGACAGGCTTGCGATGGGTGCCTCGCTCCTGCCTGCCAGCTGACCGGCGGCATGCGCGATGGACTGTGCCAGCGTGCGCATGGTCGCTTCGGTGTAGAGCGCATCGTCATATTCCGCTTCCACGATGAAGCTTTGTCCGTCTTCCTGAATATTGATAGAGATCGGGAATTTAGCGCGGTTAAGCCCCAATGGGGTGAGGGTAAGCGCACTGCCGGCGACGGTATAGCTGGAGACCACACCACCCTGATAGGCGTAAAGCATCTGGCTGTTATAGCCATAATCGGAAGATGCCTGCAGATACGGATAGACCTGATGCGAAAGCACGTCGGTCATCTCCTGCTGCACGCTGCTCAGATAGGCGGACGCGCTGTCGTCAGGATTCATCTTCAGGGCGACGGGCAGAGTCTTGACCAGCATGCCGATGTTGCGCTGCACATGCACGCCCTCACGGCCATTGGTGATGGAGGCGATGCGCACGTCGCGGGTGGAGGCGAAGCGGCCCGACACAAGGGCGGTGGCGGCGAGGAAGAGATTGGACGCAGTGATGCTTTGGCCCTTAATGACGTCTTCCACGCTGCTCTTGCTGATTCTGGCGTGTACGGTGCGGGGCAGGCCTGTGCCGCCGGCATGATTGTCCGTGGGGAAGACGGTTGCGCCTTCGCCGTCGCTCAGACGCGCATGGAAGAATACCTTTGCCTGATCGAATGCGTCGCCGCTGGCGTTTTCCTGCTCAAGCAGCGCCAGGTCGAAGCTGGAGAAAGATTCCGCCTTCAGTTCCGTGCCGTCATAGGCGGCGGAGAGATCCTGAAGGAAGATATCCATGGAGCCGCCGTCGAAGATCATGTGATGGAAATCGCAGAGCAGGCATACACTGTCGGGCAGAATGCAGATTTCCATGCGCAGCAGCGGCCCCTCAAAGAAGGAGAAGGGGCGCACGAAGGACGCCTTCTTTGCGGCGTATGTCTCGGTCGTATAGGTATCCACCGGGATCTCGATCGTCCGGTCATCCTGACGCAGCTGCACAGGTTCGTTGTCTTTCAAGGCGAAATGCGTCTTGACATAGGGGTGTGCGTCGATCACGCGGCGAATGCTCTCAAGAAGCTTTTGCGCATCGGTATCCGGACTAAAGCCGATTTCAAAGGGAATGTTATATACCAGCGTACCGGGGTCTTTGAGGCAGGCAAAGTAGAGGCCAAGCTGATTCTGCGTGAGCGGATAGTATTCGCGCTTTTTGTAGGATTTGGCTTCATAGCTGCTGCTCCTGCCGAGCAGGATAGCGATTTTTTCGATGGTCTTTTCGCGCATCAGCTCCGGTGTGCGCAGGTTCTTGCCCGTGCGCTCGGTGATGAGCGCGGCGGCCTTGATGGCGGACAGAGAGTTGAGACCGGCGTACATCAGATCGGTGGTTACGCCGAAATCCTCCATCTTGAGGACGGAGGCAACAACTTCGAAGATCGCACGCTCCATGTCCGTGCGCGGGGGGATATTTTCCTCCGCCTGAATCTGAATGCGCGGAAGCTCGCGGCGGTTGACCTTGCCGTTCTGGTTGAGCGGAATGCGCTCGATCTGCATGGTCGCCGCGGGCACCATATAGGGCGGCAGTTCTTCCTCGATAAAGGCATTCATCGCCTTGATATCCACCGACGCGTCGGAAACGACATAGGCCACGACGCGCTTGCCGCCGCCCGCATCCTCCTGTGCGATGACGGCTGCGTCGCGAATGCCCGGGAAGGCGCGGATACGGCCTTCGATCTCGGTCAGCTCTACGCGGAAGCCGCGAATCTTGACCTGGAAATCCCTGCGGCCGACGAAGTCGATCGCGCCGTCCGGCAGGAAGCGCACCACGTCGCCGCTCTTGTACATGCGCGAAAGCAGGGGATCATCGCTGAAGGGATTGGACACGAATTTTTCTGCCGTGAGGTCCGGACGGTTCAGATAGCCGGCAGCCACCTGTGCGCCGGAGATGCACAGCTCGCCGGCTACGCCCACGGGCGCAAGCCTGCCGCGGCTGTCCACCACATAGAGCGCCGTATTGGGTGTTGACTTGCCGATGGGCACGCGGTCATAGAGCTGATCTACCTGCTGACGGGTACAGGCGACGGTGCATTCGGTCGGACCATAGAGATTGAACAGAGCAAACGACGGGGGAGTAAGCGGAACCAATGCTTCGCCGCCCACGGAAAGCGCGCGCAGCGAAGAAACCTGCATGCTCTCGGCAAACTGACGGCCCAGCTGCGTGGTGAGGAAGGCGACGGTGATGTGATTTTCCTCAAAGTAATCCCGGATGCCGGGCAGATCCAGACGCATTTCCTCCGGCAGCACATGCAGGCATGCGCCGCGGAGCAGCGTGGGATACATGTCCATCATGTTGGCGTCAAAGCCAAAGCTGGCATACGCGGGAATGTTGTCGGTTTCGCAGATTCCATACGATTCCGCGTAGAAATAGGTGTAGTTGGTCAGGTTGCTGTTGGTGAGCATGACGCCCTTGGGCTTGCCCGTCGTGCCGGAGGTATAGAGCAGGATGAACAGATCCTCCGGGCGGGAAATATCCTGCACGGGCGCAGCAGCAG
>JAFQOY010000059.1 GCA_017412025.1 Clostridia bacterium
CTGCTTCGGCGTCACATACGCCGGTACGATAATCTCCTGACCGGCCTCTTCCTCCGTATATCCGCCGGTATATCCTTCGATCATCCCGCCGGCATATTCCCCGATATACGCTTCAGAATACTCTCCGGTCTGTTCTTCGTATTCTTCGGTATATTCTTCGGTATATTCTTCGGTATATTCTTCGTACTCGCCGTACTCCTCGGTATACGCTTCATACGCCTCGTACTCTTCGATATACTCTCCGGTATACTCTTCGTACTCCTCGTACTCTTCAATATATTCGCCGTGCTCTTCGGTGTACTCTTCGTACTCCCCGTACTCTTCGGTGTACTCGCCGTACTCTTCAGCGTACTCTTCGTACTCCTCATACGCCTCGTACTCTTCGGCATACTCCCCTGCGTACGTCTCCTCATAGCCATACTCGCAGAGGATCATCTCTGCATCCTCTGCGCTCTCCGGCATCGGAACAGGGGCAAGCATCAGCGCATGCATGATTTCCGGATCTGAAGCGTCAGCAACCTCCATCAGCCCTTCCGCCAGCTCCGCGCCATACAGCGGGGCATATGCCACCTGCATGCCCATCTCGTCATACACGACAAGCTGACCGGAGGCGAGCGCCGCCATCTGCTCCTCGTCAAACGCGCTCATATCCACCCAATAGATGCTCTTTCCCTCAGAGACGGTCAGCATCGGCACAGAAAAAATCTGCTCGGAGCCGTCCTCCATCGTCAGGACAATCTGCGCATTGAGGCCGTAATCGTCCTGAGCCAGCGCAAGCGGAGAGACCAGCGCAAGCAGCACGCTCAGCACCAGAGCCGACAGACTGCGGGTGACTTTTTTCATATCTGTTTATCCTCCTTTTTCGGGTAAACCAAGGGCTCGCAGAAAACCTTTGATCAGGCCCATCCCCCTGCGCCCTGCCATACCAGCGTATGAAACCATTGTAAAACGGCCAGCTTCTTCTGTCAACTCCGCGGGCGGCTTTGCCAGGGATTTGCTTTCGTTTCACATATATCAGACGCAGCGCAGGCAGGGATTCTTCCCATGCGAGCCGAATTAAACAACGGAATTTACCGTATACGTGTCTACCGGCTCATAGAATATGGATATTCATGCAAGGAGTGTCAGATATGGATGATCAGCAGCTGAGAGAAATCCCCTTTTCGTCGGAAACCATTTATGACGGCGCAATCCTGCGCGTTGAAAAATGGCAGGTCACCTGTCCCAACGGCCATGCCGCGCCGCGCGAGATCGTCGTGCACAAGGGCGCAGCGGCCGTCGTACCCGTCTATGAAGACGGCACGACGCTGCTGGTGCGCCAGCATCGCGTCAGCGTTGACCGTGTGACGCTTGAAATCCCCGCCGGAAAGCTCGACAGCTGGGACGAGGATCCCTACGCATGCGCCGTGCGCGAGCTGGAGGAGGAGACCGGCCTTCAGGCCGGGCGCATGACGCTGCTCACCTCCGTGCTCACTACGCCCGGCTTCTGCACCGAAAAAATCGCGATCTATCTGGCTCAGGAGCTCTCTCAGGGGCAGACGCATC
Source organism: Clostridia bacterium (assembly GCA_017412025.1). Next base: position 1,546 of record JAFQOY010000059.1, read on the forward strand.
CGGACGAGGACGAGTTCCTCGGCCTTGTGCGCATGCCGCTTGAGGAAGCCGTCTCTCTGGTCATGCGCGGCGAAATCCGCGACGGCAAGACCATCTGCGGCCTGCTGATGGCCAAGGCCGTTATCGACGGGCAGAAGGAGCGGGCCTGATGTCCCGTCTGATTCCGCTTCTGCGCTGCTGGCATATCGAGGCGGAAACCCTGCCTGAAGAGCTGCTTCCCCAGCCGTCTGCCGCATCGTTTTCGCTGCCGGGCGCCGCAGCGCTTTGTGATTTTGCCGAGCTGCTCGGCGACTCCCCCGGCGATGCTCCGTCTGATCCTCAGCCTGCCGCGCGCGTCCCCTTTGCGCTTCCGGCGATGATTCCCGATTCCATCCCCGGCAGCGTCACGCTGCGCTGTGAGATCGACTTCGGCGCATTCCGGGGCGATTACGCCGTGCTGACGATTGACCACATCGCCGGCCGCGGCAGCATCCTGCTCGGCGATCAGCAGATCGCCGCGTTTGACGGCGCTTGCGCCCATCGCGCCATCGCAGAGGCATTTGACCTGTCCGCCTATCCGTGCATGCTCGCCGTCGATCTGAGCGGCGCGCTGCAGACCGGACGCAGAGAGACGCTCTCCATCCGCTTTGACGACGCGCGCCCTGCGGGCATATGCGGCCCTGTGATGCTGCATACCGCGCGCCTTGGGCGTCTCTCCCGCGTATCCATCACGCCTGACCCCGCACAGAAACTGCTCACGCTGCATGCGCAGCTGACGGCAATGCATCCGGGCAAATTCATCCTGCGCGCGCAGCCCGTCCATCCGGACGGATCCGGCGACGCCATCCGTTCGCTCTCCTGCCGCCTTCAGGCCGGCGAAACCACGGACGTCAATCTGTCCCTGTTTGCCGCTCTGCCCGCTTTTTCCGCAGGCACGCCTTACTCGCCGGGCGCAATGAAGATCACGCTGCTTTATCAGAAGGAAGGCGCTTCCTATTTCATTCCCTGCGACGGCGTGACGCTCATGTGCGGCTATCCGGGCAAAGCGCCCGGGTATGCGCTGCCGCTGACCGGGGAGGAGGCCATGCTTGCGCCCGACATGCTGCTTGAGCGCCTTCGGCCGCTTTGCATTCCTGCCGTCCGTTTGGCCGCGCCCGCGCCGGACGCATTCTGCCGCGCGATGACCCGAGCCGGAATCGCCGTCCGCATGAGCGACAATATCCCGCTGCGGCAGCGCCTGGAACGCATGCCATGCGCATGCTTTGCCGCCGAGCGCGTGGGCGAATACGGCGTCGTCTCTGCAGAGGGTTCCGCATGGCAGATGGGCTCCATGGTGCAGCTGCCCCGTCCGGTCGATCCCTCGATGACCGCCGCCGAGCTGGTCCGCGAAATCGCGGGCATGCCGGTCGATCCTGCGCGCGCCGACGCCGCCAATACACTGGCGCAGCTGCGCGCCGTCTGCATCCGCATGCGCGCGGAAGCCGCGCGGCAGGGGCATTATTCCGGCGCGCTCTGCGCGCCCGGCGAATGGGCTGCGCCCGATATCGCCGAAAGCCTCCGAACCGCGTTTGCGCCGATGCACATCAGTGCGCAGCCTCTCTATGGCGCATGGTGGGTTTCCTCGCGCTTCAGCGCCTCGATCCAGGCGTTCATCCCCGGCGGCGCATATACGGCCAATGATCCGCTGATCGTCTGCGCCGCGCTTGAGGATGCGGATGGCCTGGAGCTTGCGCGCCTGCGCGCGCCGTGCCGCTGCACGGGCGGCTATATCGGCGTGCTGGAAGCGCAGCTGCCGGAGCATGCCTGTGTGCTGACGCTGCGCACCTCGCTGACGCTGCACGGCGATGTGCTTGAAGAGAGCTCAATACCCGTCTATGTCGGCGAACGCGGTCCGCTTGAGGCTGCGTTCAAATAAGATCAAAGCGTTTCCCCCTTCCGCCGTCAGCAGACGGCGGAAGGGGGATTTCTGCTTCCCTGCACAGAACATGTTTTCTGTCATATCATCCATATAATATATAAATCATATTGACATCCGCTTCTTTCAGTGCTATACTTTATCACATTAAAGCACTAACATAATAAAGTATTCGTTGAGAGGGGATTCCGTTATGAAAAAGATGATCGCTGTTCTGCTGACCGCAGCGCTGCTCCTGACCGCCGCTTTTGCCGTCGCCGAGGATACCGGTCTGGCCAACGTCCTTGCCAAGGGCAAGTTCGTCATGGGCTTTGACGAGGCGTACCCGCCGATGGGCTTTGTGGATGAAAACGGCGAACACGTCGGCTTCGATATCGACCTGGCGAAGGAAGTCGCCGCGCGCATGGGCGTTGAGCTCGTGCTGCAGCCGATCTCCTGGGACGCCAAGGAGCTGGAACTCAACGGCGGCAACATCGACTGCATCTGGTCCGGCCTGACCATCACCCCTGAGCGCAGGGAGCAGATGCTCTTCACCATGCCGTATCTGGCCAATGAGCAGATCATGGTCGTCATGGCCGATTCCGGCATCGCCTCCGTCAATGACGTCGCAGGCAAGGTGCTGGGCACGCAGGCCGGTTCCGCTTCCGTCGACGTGCTTGAGGCCAATCCCGAAATCAAGGACTCTCTTTCCGAGATCGCGCTGTCCGACGACTTCGTCGCCGCGCTGATGGATCTGCGTCTGGGCGGCATCGATGTGCTGCTGATCGACTCCGTCGTGGGCAACTATTACATCAGCCAGCAGGCTGATCCTTCCCAGTTCATCGTCCTGCCCGAGGTGCTGCAGGCCGAGGAATACGGCATCGCCGTGCGTCAGGGCGAACAGACCCTGGCCGACGCCATCAACGCGCAGCTGATCGCCATCTGCGAGGACGGTACGCTCGACGCCATCCGCGCCGCGTGGTTCGCCAACGACGTGACCACCGTCGCCAAGTATGCGCCCGAATACAAGAAATAAGCGATTCTCCAAGTTGCGAATGAGGCTGCCTGCGTGCAGCCTCATTCGCACGTCATCCCCTCCGTTTTCTCTCTTTCATCATCTGCCGTGAGGTTCCATATGAAGTATTTCAACAATCCGCAGGCGTTTCTCAAGCTGCTCTCCTCCATGCAGGGCGGCTTCACGACCACGCTGACCATCTTCTTCCTGACGCTGCTGTTTTCCATCCCGCTGGGCATGGTCATCGCGCTGCTGCGCATGAACAGGCGGCGCGTCATCTCCTTCCCCATCTCGCTGTATATCCTCGTCATGCGCGGCACGCCGCTGATGCTGCAGCTCTTCGCCATCTACTTTGCGATTCCGATGTTCCTGGGCTTCAACCTCGACCGCCTCTCAGCGACCATCGTCGCCTTCTCTCTCAACTATGCGGCCTATTTTGCCGAAATTTTCCGCGGCGGCATCATGTCCATCCCCGTGGGCCAGCATGAAGCCAGCCAGGTTCTGGGACTGACGAAGCTGCAGGCCTTCTTCCACATCGTGCTGCCGCAGGTTTGCAAGCGCGTGCTGCTGCCCGTCTCCAACGAGGTCATCACGCTGGTCAAGGATACCTCTCTGGCCAACATCATCGCAGTCAGCGAGCTGTTCCGCGCGGCGAAAAACGAGGCCAGCCGCACCGCATCGGTCGAGCCGCTGTTTGTCGCCGGCCTGTTCTATCTGCTGATGAACGGCGTGGTCACGCTTGTCTTCAGCCATCTCACCCGCCGCATGGAATACTACAAGGACTAAGGAGGCGTGCCGTATGCTGCAGGCAATTGACATCAAAAAGAGCTTTGGCACAACCGGCGTGCTCAAGGGCGTATCCATTCAGGTTTCCCGCGGCGAAGTCGTGGCGATTATCGGCCGCAGCGGCTCGGGAAAGAGCACGCTGCTGCGCTGCGTGAACCATCTGGAGACGATCGACAGTGGCGAAATCCGTATCGGCGGAGACGCCATGGTCACAACCGGCGAAGACGGAAAGGCCGTATACAAAAAGGACAGGGAGCTTCGCAGCATCTGCCTGAAGATGGGTATGGTGTTTCAGGATTACAACCTCTTCCCGCATTACTCCGTGCTCAAAAACCTGACGGCGCCCCAGCAGCTGGTCTTAAAGCGCGGCGCGAAGGAAGCGGAAGAGAAGGCGCTTTCCCTGCTTGAAAAGGTCGGCCTGGCCGACAAGGCAAACGAATACCCGTGCAACCTCTCCGGCGGCCAGTGCCAGCGTGTGGCCATTGCCCGCGCGCTGGCGATGGATCCGGAAATCCTCTGCTTTGACGAGCCCACCTCCGCGCTTGACCCGCAGCTGACGCACGAGGTACTCACCGTCATCCGTCAGCTGGCCGAGGAAAAGCGGACGATGATCGTCGTCACGCATGAGATGAACTTTGCCCGCGACGTCGCCGACCGCGTGATCTACATGGAAAACGGGCTCGTCGCGGAGGACGGCCCGGCCAAAGAGGTGCTCGGCGAAAATCGCAGCGCCGCCATCCGCGCGTTTGCAGGCGATTCGGCATATTGAATTCCATCAAAAAAACACCGTTCTCCCGGTGTTTCAGACTGTTGACATAAGTCTTTTTTCTGATTGAATGCCGTTCGCCACTCCTTCCACCATCCTTCGGATGGTCCCCCTCCCTCAAGAGGGAGGCATCAAAAATGCTTATCAGAACAAGATTCTCTAATTCTGATAAACTTCGTTGGAGGCTCCCTCTTGAGGGAGCTGGCTGCCGAAGGCAGACTGAGGGAGTGCTTGAGGCGCTCTTTGTCGACACGCTGCGCAATCAAAAAAACACCGGTCTCCCGGTGTTTTTTGATTGCCCCTGTTTACTCCCTGTCGGACGCATGCACAAAGTACGTCACACCATGCATGCCCGGCACGCTGACGCTGAATGCGCCGTCCCGAGCGGTATGCCGTTCGTCGCGGTCGGAGAGGATCTCCTTCGCGCCCATCAGCTCCTGGCATGTCAGGTATACGGTCACGGCGCGCGAGCTGCGATTGATCAGCGTCACGGCGCAGGCGTCCTCCGCCTTGCCGCCCAGCGCGTCGCTGCCGCCCTCAATGCTGCGGATTACGCCCAGCACAGCGTTGCACGGCGCAATATACCGGCATTCGCCCGTGCGCAGCACCTGGTTGCTGTTGCGCATGGCGATCATGCCGCGGTAATACGCCAGCAGCTGCTTATCCTCATTGCCCCAGGGATAGGTTCGCCTGCAGAACGGATCGGCGCAGCCTTCCATGCCCGCCTCGTCCGCATAATACACGCACGGCATGCCCGGCACGCTGACGATCATGCGCAGCATCATGCGTTCGCGCAGGACGCCGATCATGCGTTCCTCCTGAGAGAGCTCGTGCGCGGCGCGCTTGTCGCGCGGGATGTCGTTGCCATCGTTTCCGGCGAGGACATTGAGAATGCGCGGCCTGTCGTGGCTGCCCATCAGGTTCATCAGCGAATAGAGGAATTGCTTCGGATAATTCTGCTGGATGGCATTGAGTCCGGCAACCACGGTGCCTGCGTTTTTGCGCCCCATCAGAAAATCGATCAGCGCCTCGCGAAGCGGATAATTCATCACGCTGTCCAGCGTATCGCCCAGCACATAGCTGCGCATCTGGCCGTACGCCACCTTGTGGCTGGCGTCCTCCCAGACCTCGCCCAGCACCGCAGCGTCCTCGTCGACGGACTTGACCTCTTTGCGCAGCTCGCGCAGGAATTCCATCGGCAGTTCGTCCGCCACGTCGAGCCGCCAGCCGCTTGTGCCCTGGCGAACCCAGTGCTTGATCACCGCGTCCTCTCCGCTCAGGATATGCCGCCTGAAGTCCTCATCCATCTCGTTGACGTTGGGCAGCGTGCGGAAACCCCACCAGCACTCGTACTCGTCCGGCCATTTTTTGAAATTGAACCACTTGTAATACGGCGATTTCTGATCGCGGTACGCGCCCACCTTCTCGCCGAAATGTCCCCTGCGGTTGAAATATACGCTGTCGTCGCCCACATGGGAAAACACGCCGTCGAGCATGATGCGGATGCCCATCTCCCGTGCCTCTTTGCACAGCTGGCGCAGCTTGGCCTCGTCGCCAAACATCGGATCGACCTTCGTGTAATCGCCGGTGTCGTATTTGTGGTTGGTGCGCGCTTCAAAGATCGGATTGAAGTAGATGATATTCACGCCCATCTCCTTGAGATAGGGCAGCTTCTGACGCACGCCTTCCAGGTTGCCGCCATAGAAATCATGCGCAAAGTTGTCGCCGTTCTCCGTCGTATTGAGGAACGGCATTTCATCCCACTTCTCATGCAGCTCCACATGCATGTCGTCCTTGGCATGCATCAGAGCGTCCGTACCCTCCCCGTGATAAAACCGGTCGACCATGATCTGATACATCACGCCCTCATGCATCCACGCCGGCGTCTTATAGGCGGGATCATAGACCGTGATCTGGAAATCCGTCGAGCTGCCGATTGCACCCTCGCCGCAGCCGGAATCGTCCGGCGCGCCCAGACGCACGCGATGATCGCCGCTGACCGCCTCAAAGCGATACCAGTACAGACACGGCTTTTCGCTCACATTGATCTGCACCTCATAATACCGCTTTCCATCCTGCGCGCCGAGCAGACGCATGGGAAAATAATGCTCTTCCCCGTCCCAGACGCGCATGACGACGCTGTCCGGTTCGCTTGCGCTCATCACAGCAACGCGAAGGCGCACCGGTGCGCCGGCCGGCAGCGCCCCCTGAGGCGACCGGTAAAATGCGGCAGTGGTGTTATGCTGAAGAATCATGATGTCAATACACTCCATCCAGTTTCATGCTCGGTGCTTGTATCCGCATGTCAGCCGGTGAAATCCGGCGCCGGAAATCGTTTTCGGCCGGATCCATTCGTCCTGCGGTTCAGCTTCGCATACGCTGCACGTTCCCCCTCAGAGGGATAGCTTTCATATTTTATCGTAATTCGTTTCTTCTGTAAATCCCCTTTTCCCGCAGTTTTCGTCCAATGCACAAAAGAGTTCGCATTTTGCCGCTGCCGGGCTGTCCTCATGCAGCAGGAGCGTATGATCATCCATACATATGATGGGAAAAGAGGATTGATTCCATGCAGGCTCTCCGCAGCAGCACGCCCGTGTGCCGCTGTCCGCCCGGCCTGTGCCGTCAGCCCGTAATGCGCAGCGCGCTGCCCGCCACAACGCCGGTCGCCGTGTTGTCCCTTACGGCCGTTTTTCCGTTGACCACCACGCAGCGCAGCCCCCTGTTCGGTGCATTCGGACTGCCCACGCCCGGGAAATCCGCGCTGTCGGACATGCTTTCGGGGTCAAAGATCACAAGATCCGCATCGCAGCCCGGCTGTATGCGGCCTTTTTGCGCAAGGCCAAAGACCTGCGCAGGCAGCAGCGTCACGCGGCGGATCGCTTCCTCCCACGTCAGTTCGCCCCGCTCACGCACCATCTCGCGCAGGAACCGCGGGAAACTGCCCGCGATCTGCGGATGCCCTTCTCCCGGTCTGTACGCGCCGGTGTCGGTGGAAATCATCGCGTCCTTCCAGCGTGCGATCGTGTACACCGCCTCCTGCTTGCCGGTGAAGACCGCCACGGCGTCGTGCGGATGCGCCTCGCGCAGATGCGCATACAGCGCATGATCCGGCATAACGCCGATGTGCTCGCCCGTGATCACCCGCAGATGCGAAAGCTCAATGCCGTTGGCGCGCATGATGCCCGGCTCAAACAGCGCCGCGCCGATGGAGGAGCACCAGTCCTTGTACATGCCGCTGTCCAGATACATATCTATGCCGCGCGCCCTCGCGCGATCGATCATCTCAAGCGCCTCTTCCTCCACGCCCACGCCGTACTGATACACGAAGTGGGAAACCACCATCCGGCAGCCCGTCGCGTCCGCCAGATCAATGGCCTCCTGAAGGGAGTAAAGATCCGTCATCGAATTCATGCGCGTGTCGATCGATACCGGCCTGCCGAAGCGCCTGGCCTCCCTGCACAGCGCCTGCATCTCCATGATCGACGAACCGGGCGTATACGCCGGGCCGAGGGACACGCCCGCCGCGCCGCATTCAAGCGCAGCATGGCACAGATGCACCATCCTGTCGATCTGCTCCTCGCTCGCAGGCTGAAAGGGATCGGTTGCGCCCGCCGCCTCGCGCAGCGCGCACATACCAATCAGCTCTGCCTGGTGGATCGGGAAGCCATCCTGTCTGTCAAAAAACTGCTTCAGATCGACGGGCGAGAAGCCGCAGTTGCCGCCCACGGTCGTCGTGATCCCCTGAAGCAGGGAAAGCTCACCCGTATAGGCGTGACCGTCGATGTGCCCGTGCGGATCGATGAAGCCCGGGCAGACGTACATCCCCTTCGCGTCGATTACGTCCGTCCCGCCGGGGATATGCATGCTCCCGCATTCAGAAACAGCGCTGATTTTTCCGTTTTCCACCCGGATATCTGCGCGGTATTTTTCCATTTTCTGCGGATCAATAACGGTTCCGCCGCAAATGATCATGTCAGACATGCCATCACATCCCTTTTGTATAGCATATGCAATGCTGAAAATGTGTGTGTTTCGTTTGCCTTCAAAGAAAGCCCGCCTGAATCTCCGCGGGCTTTCTTTGAAGGGCGCCGCCGCAGGGACGGCGCCGTTTTGTCGGAAAATTACATGCTGAGCTTGAAGGTCGTCCAGATATCCTGGAACTTCTGCTCGTCGGCCGGATCAAGGTTGAGCACGAATTCCGCGTCGTCCATGCGCTCATACAGGCCCATGAACTCCGGACGCGCCTTGAACCAGTCGCCGATCACGTCAAGCGCGGCGGCGTTCGGGCTGCAGTAGTACTGCCACTCGGCGCACACAGCCGCAACCTCCGGGCGCAGCAGGTACTCGAGGAACAGGTTCGCATTCTTCGCGTGCGGCGCATTCACCGGGATGAAGCAGCTGTCGATGCCAAAGCCCAGACCTTCTTCCGGCCAGACGACCTTCAGATCCGGGTTGGCGTCCAGCGCCAAGGCGACAAACGGGGTAAACGTGTACGCCACGCCGATATCGCCGGAGACGAGGTAATTGTGCAGGTTCTCATACTCCAGCACGTGGATGTTCGCCTTGAGCGCGTCGAGCTTCGCAGCCGCCTCAGCCAGCACGGCGTCGTCGGTCGTGTTCATGCTCTGACCCATGGACAGCAGCACCATGCCGAGGGTCACGCGCGCGTCGTCAATCAGGCCGATGGTGTCGGCAAGGGACTCGTCCCACAGATCGGCAAAGCCCTTAATCTCCTTCTCCACCACGGACGGATCATACACGATCAGCGGGATGCCGCTGACGTACGGAACCGCATACTCGTTGGTCGGATCGAAGAAGTGACCGGTGAAGTCCGGGTTCAGGTTGCCGTAGTTGGTCACGATCGACGGGTCGAACTTCTGCATCAGGCCCGCCTCGCGGGTGGTGTTGACGATGTAGTCGCTGGCCAGGATGATGTCATAGTCGCCGCCGTTCACAGCGGACAGCTTTTCATACATCTCCTCGTTGCTGGCAAAGGTCGCATAGTTGACCTTGATGCCGGTCTCCTGCTCAAAGGGCTGGATGACCGTGGAGTAGTCGATGTAGCCCTCCCAGGTGAAGATGTTGAGCACCTGCTCGTCCACCTGGTTCACGGTCTCGGCCATCGCGCAGGCGGTCATCATCACCAGCGCAAGCGCAAGCACAAGAATCTTTTTCATGTCGTCGTCCTCCTTTATGGGGGAAATATTCTATATTTCAGCTTCAGCAAGCGCCAGGCTTACCTCTGCGAATACAGCTTTTTGTCGCTGTGCGCGCGCAGCAGCTGAGAAATGCCTACGATCACAAAGATCGCGGCGAGCATGAGCGTGGAAAGCGCGTTGATTTCCGGCGTACCGCCCGAGCGCAGACCGGTATAGACCTTCAGCGGCAGGGTCGTCGTCTCCGCGCTGGTCACAAAGAAAGAAATTACCACGTCGTCGATGGACATCGCAGCGGCCAGCATCATGCCCGAAATCACCGCAGGCATGATCAGCGGGAGCGTGATATCGCGCAGCACGCGCATGGGCTTTGCGCCCAGATCGCGCGCAGCCTCCTCAATCGCCGGGTCCATGCCCACCAGACGGGACTTCACGTTGATGAACACATACGGCACGCAGAACGTGGTATGCGTGATCACCAGCGCCATCATGCCCAGCTTAAAGCCAATGGCGGTAAACACCGCCAGATACGCCATGCCCAGCACCAGCTCGGGGATCATCATCGGCAGCGTCGCCAGCGACTCAATCGCGCCGCTGCCCTTCATATGCCCGTGCGCCAGGCCGATCGCGCCCAGCGTGCCGATCACGCCGGAAAACACCGCCGACAGCCCGGCCAGAATCAGCGAATTCCTGAGCGCGTCCGCCATCAGTGCGTTGTTGAACAGGCGCGTATACCAGTTTGTCGTGAAACCCTGCCATGCGCCGATCGTTCTGCCGGAATTGAAGGAATAGATCACGACCATCAGGATCGGCAGGTAGAGAATCAGCAGCACCAGCGTCAGATAAATCGGGGAAAAGATCTTTCTCTTCTTTCTTCTCTTGTGCGCCAAATCAGAACACCCCCAGATCATCGCCGCCGCTCCTGCGATAGACGAGATAGATGCCTGCCGTCAGCAGGATCAAAACCATCGACATCGCCGAGCCGGTGTTCCAGTCGCGGACCTTGAGCAGCTGGTCGCGGATGAGGTTGCCCACCAGCACCAGACCGCCGCCCATGATATCGGCCAGATAGAAGATGCCGACGCTGGGCACAAACACCAGCACGCAGCCCGCCAGAATGCCCGGCATGGTCAGCGGCAGCGTGACGTCCACAAATGCACGGGCGGGCGAAGAGCCCAGATCACGCGCGGCTTCCACGAGCGTAAAGTCCATCTTATCCACCGCGCTGTGGCACGGCAGGATCATGAAGGAGATCATGCAGTAGACCATCGCCAGCAGCACGGAGCCGTAGGAACCGAGGACCTTGATGTTTTTTTCAATCAGTCCCAGTCCCTTTAATACCGCGTTGATCGGTCCGTTGGCCTGCAGCAGGATCTTCCAGCCGTATATACGCACCAGCGCGCTCGTCCAGAACGGGATGATGACCAGCATCATCAGCAGCGCCTTCCATTTTTTCGGGGAGCGCGCCATGAAATAGCCGAACGGATAGCCGATGAGAAGACACACCAGCGTCGTCTCCAAGGCCAGTTTCATGCTGTTGAAGAAGACCTTGAGATAATCCGCACGGAGCAGCTTCTTATAATTATCCAGCGTGAACGCCGCGCCGAAAGAGAACTTTTCTCCGCTGACCACCAGCGACGTGCCCAGCACGTAAAGCAGTGGCAGCGCCACAAACAGCACCGCAAACGCCGCCATCGGCAGGACAAACAGCGCGTTTCGGCGCTCGTCTGCGCGGCGCAGCGCGCTCTTTTGCGCCTTATGCGCCATGGGACGCACCCCCAATGACCGCGGCCTGCGCCGGATTCCAGTGCATATAGACCGTCTCGCCCGCCTGCGGCGCGTCCGCCATGCGCTCGATGCCCTCGGCGACGACCTCTGTGCCGTCCTTCAGCACGACGTACAGCAGCACGCTGCCGCCCGCGTAGCGCGCCTCGCGCACCGTCGCCGGCAGGTCAAATCCCTCCACAGGCGTGCGGCTTGCGCGCATGCGCTCCGTGCGCACGCAGACCTCGCAGCTTTCGTTTTCGCGCAGCTGCGCGTGCGCGCTGTCGACCGTAAAGCGGCCGTTTGCGTTTTCCACCACGCTGGAAAAGCCGTTTGCGCTCCTGACCATGCCCTCAAGGATCGTGCTCCTGCCGATGAACTGCGCCACATAGCGCGTCCTCGGCCGGTCATAGATGTCCTCCGGCGTGCCCAGCTGCTCAAACCTTCCGTCCTTCATCACCGCGATGCGGTCGGACATGTTGATGGCCTCTTCCTGATCGTGCGTGATGTAGATGAACGTGATGCCCAGCTTCTTCTGCAGGCGCTTGAGCTCAATCTGCATCTGGCGGCGCAGCTGCAGATCCAGCGCGCCCAGCGGCTCATCCAGCAGCAGCAGCTGCGGCTGCGGCGCTAGCGCGCGCGCAATGGCGATGCGCTGCCTCTGGCCGACGGAGAGCTGCGCGGGCATGCGATTTGCATACTCGCTCATCTGCACCAGTTCGAGCATCTCCTTCACGCGCGCGGCGCTCGTCTTTTTATCCACGCCGCGCACCTTCAGGCCGTACGCCACGTTCTTTTCCACGTTCATATGCGGAAAAAGGGCATAGCTCTGGAACACCGTATTCACCGGGCGCTTTTCCGGCGGCAGGGCGGTCATGTCCTGACCATTCAGAATAACCTCGCCCGTGTCCGGCGTCTCAAGGCCGGATACGATGCGCAGGGTCGTCGTCTTGCCGCAGCCGGAAGCGCCCAGCAGCGTGACGAATTCGCCCCTGTGCACGTCGAGAGAGACGTCGGAAAGAACGTCGCCCTCGCCGAAGTTTTTGGATATATGTCTGAGAGAAAGAAGCACTTCCTGCATCGTCAATTCCATCCCATCTTATTCTTGTCAATCCATGAGTAGATAGATTATATGATATGTATTCCTGCATGTCAACAGAAAGTTTGATGGTC
>JAFQOY010000060.1 GCA_017412025.1 Clostridia bacterium
CAAGCCCTTCCCCGGTTCAAACCCACCGCGCCAAACAGCCCCCATCGTCTCAAAACCTGCTCTAAACACCCCAAATTGTGCTTATTTCACTCAATTTCCGCTCAAAAAAGCCAATAGAATACAAAAAAATCCATCAGGCATTGTATCAATACCTGATGGATTTCATGGTGGCTCAAGACGGATTCGAACCCTCGACCTGCCGGGTATGAAATATCGATTTTCTTCAGCAATCATTCAAAAATCACTTATATTCCCATATCAAAACAAGATTATAAAACATGATATGTTTGGGTATCTCTATGAGGAGTTTTCATTTCCACTTTTAACACTTGGACTTTTAATCTACAAACAACTCAAAAACTTTACGATCCCTTCACGTGACAGATAGATGTCGCCGATCTGATATGCAAATGTGGGCGGCCCGAGGTAAACAGCACGAGTATTCAGGTACTGCGCAAGCGCGCTAGCCAGCTCCCGGCGATTAGTGATGTTGGTTTCAATCGTCATGAGATGTTCTCCTTTCTAGGGTAGGACATTCATCACGCTGAACGGAGAAAAAGTCAAGTAAAACAAATCAGATCGCCCCTAAAAAGCAGCAGAGAAAAACCATCAAATGCGAACCACAAACAGAATTTGCATCATTTCCGCGGCTTTCTGATCCGGTTGAGCTGCGCGTTCATCCTTAGCAGTTCTTCCTTGGTGAAGGACACATTGCGCATGCCCAGCATGCCGCAAAAGCGCAGCACGGTGAATCCGCCGATCATGTTCATCACGCCGCTGTTCATCTCCGGATTCTTTTGTTTCTTTTTCTTTTTTCCGCCGTCCTTCGGCTTGCCAGCGCTCATCTTCCTCGCCAGCGTCATGAACAGCATGGCAAACCACAGCTTACCGCCAAAGGTCTTCATGATGTCGCCCAGCTTGTCGTTCAGGCTGAACCGCCCTTCAATCTCCGTGATATCAAACCAGTTGAGCACAGCGCCCTGCTCGCGCAGGATATAATCTGGATTCATCTGGTCAACCTTGTGGATCATGCTCTCATCACGGCATTCACCCGCAACAGCCAGCAGTTCCGTCTCTCCGGTGTTGGGCACGTCGAAATAGAAGAAATGATCTTCCGCCGCCTTTTTGCCGAGGCTCACGCCGTTTGCAAACAGCTCTACTTCCGGCAAATTGGAATACACGGTGACCTTCGTCACATCCTCCACGCGGTCAATGTAGCGCTTGGAGCACAGATGGACGAACGGATCATCCGACATCCACGCCTTGTAGGCATAGAAAGCGTCCTTTTTATACTTGCGGTCGATGGTCACCAGACCCTTATGGTTCTGTCCGTTTTCGCCGCCCTCGGCTCGGGCGTCTGCGCCGAAGTCGAACATGTTCCAGCAGTGCGTCGCCCAGATATACTTGCGCGAGAAGAGCTGCCGGATCAGGGATTCATGGTAAATGGCCTGATACTCCTCGGAGTAGTCGCCGCTTTCCGGCTTCGAGTTGTGCCAGTTCAGCGCTTCACAGCCGTATTCGCTGATGCCGATAGGCGTGTCCGGATACTTCTCGTGGAACTTGTCAAACCACGGGCCGTATTCTTCCACGCTGCCGCCGTACCATCCGAAGTAATGATTGTAGGAAACCAGATCGGGAATGTGGACGTATTCCTCGTCCATATCGCACATGGAGATACAAGCGATCGTCGTGGGGCGGGTGGCGTCCAGCTGATGCACAAGATCGTTCAATTCGCGGTGGTTGCGGATCAGATCAGGGTCCTTCGCACCATCCATGGTAATCTCATTGGAGAGACCCCACATGCAGATACTGGGATGGTTATAGCACTGCATGATCAGTTCCTGCATCTGCTGCTTGGTATTCTCGTTACCGTCGGGCATGTGACGGGAGATATACGGAATCTCCGCCCAGACCACCATACCGCGCTCGTCGCACAGATCATAAAAATACTGGTCGTGCTGATAATGCGCCAGACGGATCGTGTTCGCACCCACCTCGCAGATAAGATCCATATCCTCTTTGTGGTGCTCCGGCAGCAGCGCATTGCCGATTTCCCAGCGATCCTGATGACGGCTGACGCCGCGCAGCGGATATTCGCGTCCATTGAGAATAAAACCCCGTTCAGGATCCACACGGAAGCTGCGGCAGCCGAATCGGGCCGATACCCTGTCAAGTTCTTCGTTGCCGCGCAGAATGACAACCTCTGCGATGTAGAGATACGGATCCTTGACGCCATCCCAAAGATGTGCGTTCGTAATCACAAATTCGCCGCTTTCCTGCTCCGTGATCACCGCGCCCTCTGCATCCAGAATCCGGTACAGCACAGTATCTCCGGCCTGCAGATTGACAGGGAAGCCCTTGATAGTCACCTTTGCGTTCGCGCCCTCCATCACCGGCGTGACATGGACGCCGGGACAGCCGAAGGTTTCCAGATCAAAATGCGTCTCGGGCAGCGAAATGATGTTCACATCGCGGTAGAGACCGCCATAGAAGGTAAAGTCCGCCGTCTGCGGATAGACATGCTCGTTGGCAGCGTTATCCACAAGGATCGCCAGCATGTTTTCATCTTCAAGCGTGTCAATCAGCTCCACGCGCCACGTGGAATAGCCGCCGTCGTGATGGGCCAAGTGTTTGCCGTTCAGATAAACATCCGCCGAGGAGCTTGCGCCGTTGATCTCCAAATAAAGCTTTTCGCCTGCGGGCAGTTCGCTCTTCCCGAGCCGTCTAGCATAGCAGCAGGTTCCGCGGAAATAATCGTTGCCGCCGTCCTGCCCATCCTTGGCATTCCACGTGTGCGGCAGATTGATTCTTTCGCCTGATTCAGGCAGAACAGCAGGGACTTCGCTCAGGCCCTTTACAAAAAACCAGTCCTGATTGATATTCAGTATCGTTCTCATATTCTGCTCCTTTTTGATGAAAAGGGCGTCCTGAAAAGAACGCCCTCAAATCTTTATTCGCCCCTTCTGGACTTCAGGACAGCCGTATTGTCGGCAACCTTCTTCTTGCTCAGCGGATAGATCACCAGCAGACAGACGCCCACAGCCAGATACAGAATCATCGGAACCAGCGTGGCGATGTTGTAGATGCCGTTGCGCACAGCCTCGGTCTGGCCGGAGAGGGAGCCCTCCACATAGCCGATCCAGCCCAGGGACCAGCCGCCCAGGGCAGAGGCA
>JAFQOY010000005.1 GCA_017412025.1 Clostridia bacterium
CCTCCGGATGATAATGATTGCTTCATTTGAAAGTATAACAACAAAAGCATACTTCTCTCACCCGTGTTCGTGAAAGAAATATGCTTTTGCATTCTTAATGACATAAAAAGGCAGAGTAATTCTGCACTGCTCTAGTGAATTTACCAAGCCGCTGCACAACTGTCAAATTGAATCTGCCTTCTTTCAACAGAATTCCTCCCTGCCTGCCAATGAAACAGCTATTCTCACAATCATTTGATAAATCGTATTAATTATATCTTGTCTGGCCAAAGATTTCAATATAGACACTGAAAAATCAAAACCTTCAAAACGAAATCTGAACTCTTGTCAGCGTTCATCATGTACTCTGCCTTTCTTTGCAGGGATATTTGTGTATGCTGCGTTCTTCCTTGATCTCCTTTCCAAGAAAACCTGAACCGACTTGCGTTCATTCGGATTGCATTCCAGCATTTCTGAGACAGCACACCCGCAATCTGTATCGTAGATTGCGCCTTTCAGAAGATAATTCTGAAAATCCGCTATATCGATCTTTGAGCCTGTTGGTGAGGTAATCCACTTCTCTGTTGCCATTGCTTCTAACTCTCTGTTTCCCCCGGCGTCATTCCCGGAAAGCAGGCCGTCTCGCTCTCCGGACGCCTGCCGCACCCGCTGCGGCTTTATGCCAGGCAGGCCGCTCCGCACTCCGGGCAGAACTTGCCGGTGTTCTCCGCCCCGCAGCCGCAGGTCCAGCCCGCCGAGGCCGGGCGCTGTGCGCCGCACTCCGGGCAGAACTTGCCGGCGTTCTCCGCTCCGCAGCCGCAGGTCCAGCTGCCCGGAGCAGCCGGACGCTTCTCGCCGCAGTCCGAGCAGAACTTGCCGGTATTCTCCGCCCCGCAGCTGCAGGTCCACTTGTCTGCGGTATTCACCTGCAGGTTGTAGCTCGGGCGGATAAACAGGCGCTGTCCCGACGTCTTCGGGCCCGTGAAATCGATCGCCGCGCTCGCGGTGGAGAGCGCCATCGTCATCAGCATCGCCGTCAGGGTGATCACTGCAAGCATCTTCTTCATTTTATTGTCCTCCTCATCGTTTCGGTTGTTTCTTTGTTGTTCCCTTGCTGTGATCACAGTATAACAGGCTTTCACTCTCGCTCTTTCCACCCGGAGTAGACAATTCTGAGCAAATAAAAAACGCCCGGCTGTGAACAATCAGCCGGACGAGTTTGAACTGTTGAATTAGTTCGCGGAAGCGGCTTCAGCTTCCATGTTGATGACCTGCTTACCATCGTAGTAGCCGCAGTGCTTGCAGACACGGTGGGCAAGCTTCATCTGCTGGCAGCGCGGGCACTTGACGATACCGGGCGCAGACAGCTTCCAGTTCGCACGGCGCATACGGCCGCGGGACTTCGAGATTTTTCCCTTAGGACAAGCCATTGTTTACACCTCCTCATCCTCGTTCAGCAAAGATGCTAATGCCGAAAAAGGATTTCTGTGGGTCAGATCCTTCTGGCACGAACACTCATTTATGTTCAGGTCGGCGCCGCACTGGCAGCACATGCCTTTGCAGTCCTCCTTGCAGAGGATGCGGGTCGGCAGCTCCAGAAGCAGCGCGGTGCGCACCGCTTCATCCAGCTCAAGCACATGGCCCGAATACATGTATTGATCGTCGTCCGCCTCGCGCTCCTGGCCCTTATCACGGATAAAGGCTTCTTCCACTTCGGCCTCGACGCTGGTCGTCGTGGGCTTGAGGCAGCGGGCGCAGGGGGACTCGATCGCAGCGCGGGCAGTGCCGCGCACGATGACGGTCTCATCGGCGAGCATATACGTGCCGGAAAAGGAAACCGGGCGGATATACGCAATCGTATCGCCGTTCCAATGATCCTCGCCCCAGGCATCCAGCAAATCAAACGGGACGTCGACGCCCTTTCTCTGAATGCCCTTGGTGATATCCAGCTTCATCATTTCACCTCAAAGTTGACCGTTCCCTATTATACGCAGATTGTCTGAGCTTGTCAAGCGCAAATATTACAGTTTGGAAACAATTTCCAGCGTGTCGCGCGCGATGGGCAGCTCTTCGTTGGTCGGGATGCGCAGAACCTTCACGGTCGAATCGTCGGTGGAGATGACGCCGCAGCAGCCGCGGACATTCTTCGCCGGATCGATCTTGACGCCCATCCAGGCAAAGCCCTCGATGACCTTCTCGATCGCCTCGGTGTCGTTTTCACCGATACCCGCAGTGAATACGATCGCGTCCGCGCCGCCGACGGCGACCATGTAGGAGCCGATATACTTCTGCAGGCGATAGGTCCAGATATCCACAGCGGTCTGGGCCTGCGCGTCACCGGCAGCAGCGGCAGCCTTGACGTCGCGCATGTCGGAGGAAACGGACAGGCCGGCGTAGCCGGACTTCTTGTTCAGGGTGTTGAGCATCTGATGGATGTCCATGCCGGTGTTGTCCATGATGTACTCGAGGACGGCCGGATCCAGATCGCCGGAGCGGGTGCCCATCACGATGCCCTCAAGCGGCGTGAGACCCATGGAGGTGTCCACAACCTTGCCGCCGACAATCGCGCTCAGGGAAGAGCCGTTGCCCAGGTGGCAGATGATGAACTTGCAGTCCTTGGGGTCCTTGCCCAGCAGCTTCGGGGTCTCGCCCGCGATAAAGCGGTGGGAAGTGCCGTGGAAGCCGTAGCGGCGAACCTTCAGATTGGTATAGTACTCATACGGGATCGCGTAGAGATAAGCCTTGGGCGGCATGGTCTGATGGAACGCGGTATCAAAGACAGCGACGTTCGGCTTGCCCGGCATGACCGCCTGACAGGCCTTGATGCCCGCGATGTTCGGCGGCTGGTGCAGCGGTCCGAGCGGCACGAGGTCTTCGATCGCCTTCATGCTCTCCTCGGTCACCAGGGCGGAAGCCTTGAAGGTCTCGCCGCCATGGAGCACGCGGTGGCCGCAGGCTCCGATCTCGTCCAGGGACTCGATCGCGCCGTTTTCCTTGTCGGTGAGCGCCTCCAGAACAGCCGCGATGGCCTCGGTGTGGTCGGCCATGTTGCGGGTGAACTCAATCACCTTGTTGCCCTCGGTAACGGTCTGCTTGAAGTGGGTGCCCTCGATGCCAATGCGCTCGACAAGGCCCTTCGCCTTCACGGACTCATCGTCCATGTCGATCAGCTGAAACTTCAGAGAAGAAGAACCAGCGTTGATAACCAGAATCTTCATGGGTATCGACCTCCATTTTCATTGGGATATGGCAGAATATTCATCATGCCGCCAAAGCGCGCTGCGCCCCGGCCGCATGTTATTCCCTTTGCCGCGTGATTTCCGTTTGTAAATCGGCTTCTTCGTGCTATAATAGGCTATGCAACACAAAAAAGCGTCCATCGCATACAGACACAAGATGATTATAACTCATTTCTGATGTTTTGAAAAGGGATTTTTCTGTCAATCCATCTATATTTTAAGGAGAGAATTATGCAGGTCTGCGGCGTTATCTGCGAGTACAATCCCTTCCACAGGGGACACGCGCTGCACCTTGAAAAAGCGCGCGCCCTTTCCGGCGCGGATTATATCGTCTGCGTGATGAGTGGGCCCGTCACCCAGCGCGGCTCGTTTGCCCGGCATGACAAATGGACCCGCGCGCAGGCGGCGCTTTCCTGCGGCGCAGATCTGGTATTGGAGCTGCCCGCCCGCTTTGCCTGCGCGCCCGCGCCGGATTTTGCGCTGGGCGGCGTCCGTCTGCTCGATTTGCTGGGCGTCGTCACGCATCTGTCCTTTGGCTGCGAGGCGGAATCCCTTCCCCTTATCAGCCAGGCCGCCCGCATCCTCGCTAAGGAAACGCCGGAATTTGCCGCCGCCCTCCGCTCCGCGCTTGATCGCGGCCTGCCCTATCCGCGTGCCCGCGCGCTCGCCGCGCAGCAGCTCGGCGGCATTCCCGGTCTTGCAGAGGCCGTTTCCCGCCCCAACGCCGCGCTGGCCGCCGAGTATCTGCAGGCGCTGCCCCCGCATATTCTTCCCGTGCCCGTCGTGCGCGAGGGCAGCGGATATCACGACGCTGCGCTCAGCGAGCTGCCAAGCGCCACCGCCGTGCGCGCCGCGCTTGAAGGCGGCGACCTCGCCGCCGCCCTTCGCTCCGTCCCCTCGCCCCAAACGCTTGCACAGGCCGAAGAAGCAGGAGATATTCATCGGGAAGAAGCGCTTTCACAGGCGCTCCTCTATCGCCTGCGCACAGCGCCGCTCGAGACGCTTTCAGGCCTATACGGTATGGACGAAGGGCTTGAATACCGGTTTATTTCCGCAGCGCGCACAGCTTCCACGCGCCAGGAACTGCTCTCCCTGATCAAAAGCAAGCGCTACACGCATGCACGTCTGTCACGCATCTGCGCATATGTGCTGCTGGACGTCACGCGCGCGTTTGCCGATGCGCACCGCACGCCGACATACGCCCGCATACTCGGTTTCCGCCGGGAAGCGCAGCCGCTGCTGCGCGAAATCAAGCGCCGCAGCGCCGTTCCTCTTGTCGCCAAGGCGGCCGACTATGACCCGTGCGATCCCCTTTTTGCGCTCGATATCCGCGCGCAGGATCTCTGGTCGCTCGG
Organism: Clostridia bacterium; assembly: GCA_017412025.1. Next base: position 4,574 of record JAFQOY010000005.1, read on the forward strand.
CGCATCCCATCCTGCCCGGCGCATGTCCGGCAGGGATTTCACAACCAGCCCGGTCATCATCCGATAATTTCCGCCAAAGGAGCGTCTCTTTATGCGCATGCTCGTCCTTCCCGCCGCATTCCTTCTCTCCTTTCCGCTCTATATCCTGCTGCCGCAGGCGCACGGCGCGCTGCTGCGTGCGCTCGAGTCGCTGTACCGGCGCTTTTCTCTGCGCGCCGCCCACCATGCTCCGTCCTTCTTCATCCTTCTGCCCGGCCTCGCCGCCGCTCTGCTTTGCGCGGTTCATCCCGTCGCCGCGGTCCTCGTCACGACGCCGCTGTTTACCGCCGCCTCCGCTCTGCCCGGCTGCGTAGCGCTCAAGGAAGAGCTGGATTCCGGCAAATTCGCCCGCAATATTCCGGCATATGAAGAACACGTGCGCAAAGCCTGCCTCTCCCTCGCGCCCGCATTCATCGGCGGCGCTGTCGCGCCGATGCTCCTGTGCGCCGCCGGCATGCCGCTGTATATCGGCAGCGGGTTCGGGTGGGTCTATATGACGCTGCATGTTCTGCATCCGCACTGCGCATGGATGAGCCGTGCGCTGGTGCTCGTTCTGCGTCTGTCAGAGAAGATCTTCTGTTTTCTGCTCCGCCTCTGTTCCGGCGCTGTCGGCCGCAATCCTCTGCGCGCGAAGGGCTCCGACGCGCGCACGCTCCTGCTGAGCACGCTGGGCGTCGCAGAGGACGAAACCAAAACGCATCCGCCGATGGCGGGCGACATTGCACAAGGCATCTTTCTTTGCATCTTCTGCTGCGCAGTGCTGC
>JAFQOY010000061.1 GCA_017412025.1 Clostridia bacterium
ACAGATAAATTTGTCAATACCGGATGATGATTTTCAACTTGTATACTACACGGTGAACAAATGAGGCGGCCTGCAAGCGCAGACCGCCTCATTTGTCAGAACGCGAGATCTTTGTTCTTGGAGAATTTCATGAACAGCAGCAGCGAAATCGTGGTCACCACCAGCAGGATGGTCGCCACGGCGGCAGCAACGCCGTCGTTGCCCTGCACGACGGAGGTATAGACCGTCAGCGTCAGCGTCTCGGTGTTGACGCTGTAGAGGATGATGGCGGTGGAAAGCTCGGTGATAATGGTAATCCAGCTGATGATCGCGCCGGACATGATGCCGCTTGCCATCATGGGTACGGTGATCTTGAAGAATGACTTGAGCTTGGAGCAGCCCAGGCTGATGGCAGCTTCCTCAATGGAGAGGGGAATCTGCTGCAGGATCGCCACCGACGAGCGGATGGTATAGGGCAGACGGCGGATGATCAGCGCGATGATCATGATCGCGGCGGTGCCGGTGAGCACCAGCGGGCCGCGGTTGAAGGTGATGACCAGCGCGATGCCCACGACCGCGCCCGGGATGATGTAGGGCACCATGGACAGCGTATCGATGACATTGTTGACCGAGTTGGTGCGGCGCACGACCAGATAGGCGATCAGAATCGCGAGGAAAATGACCATGATCAGCGCCGTGACGCCGATGATGAACGTATTGGGCAGGCTGCGCTTCATGATCTTGTCAAACGCTTCGACGTAGCTCTGCAGGCTGTATCCCTCCTGGAAGACGCCGCCCTTGCACTTGCGGAAGGACTGCCATGCGACGAAGAACTGCGGCATCATCGCAACGAGGACGATGAAGTAGCAGTACAGGTGCATGAAGAATCCTGCAATGGGGCCGGGCTTATGGGTCTCGATGGAGTGCATGGCGTTCATGGTGAAGTTGAAGCGCGAGTTGGCAAACTTCTGCACGAAGAAGATCAGCGCGGTGACGATGATGCCCACGACGCTGACGGCTGCGGCGAAGTTGGAGCTGCGCGAGGTTTCGCCGACGAAGCTGTTGTAGATGAGCACGGGGAAGGTCTGGTAGCCCTTGCCGATGAGCAGCGGCGTGGAGAAATCCGCGAACGCACGCATGAAGACCAGCAGCGCAGCCGCCAGGATGGTGGGCATGCACAGGGGCAGGATGATCTTGAAGAAACGCTTGAAGCTGCCGCAGCCGAGGCCGGAGGACGCTTCAATCAGCGAATTGTCGATGTTTTTGAGCGCGCCGTTGATGTAGAGGAAGACCAGCGGGAAAAGCTGGCAGGTGATGACCAGCACAATGCCGCCAAAGCCATAGATGGACGGGAGGCGGATGCCCAGCGCCGTGCGCAGCAGCTTGGTGAAGATGCCGCCGCGGCCAAACATCTGAATCCAGCTGTATGCGCCGATGACGGGCGGGGACATGCAGGCCAGGATCGCCATGATCTGCAGGAAGGTCTTGCCTTTGAGATCAAAGAGGCTGTAGAAATAAGAAAACAGGATGCCGACGACCAGCGATGTGGCCGTTGCGGCGACGGCGACCTTAAAGGAGTTAAACAGCGTGCCGTAGTAATTCTCGCTGCCGAAGAAGCGGCTGAAGTATTCCCAGGTAAACTGGCCGTCGGGATTGATGACGGAGGAAACCAGCAGCTGGAACAGCGGCAGCACAAGGAACAGCGCGTACAGACCCAGGATCACGAAGGAGATGATCTGCCACACGTCCATTTTACGCGTTGCTTTCATCATCAGGCCTCCTGCGCAGTCACATTATCGTTGGTCACGCCGCGCACAAGGCTGCGGCTGCCGTCCTCGGAGAATACGTTGATCTTGCCTGCCTTCACGGCCAGGCGGATCTTTTCGCCGTCCTTCAGGCGGTGATCAAGCTCCGCTTCCTGAATGACCTGTACCTCCGTGCCGTCGTCGAGCTTGAGGAAGTAGTGCATATTGAGGCCGAGGAACGTGCTGGAGACGACGGTGGCGGCGATGCCCTCGCCGTTTTCGGAGATGACGAACTCCTCGGGGCGGACGGAAACGACGACCTTCTGGTTCTTCATCTCCGCATCAAGCAGCGTGCTGACGGGAACGGTGTATCCGCCGGAGACGAGGAGATTGGCCTGGCCGTTCTCCATGCGGATTTCGCCGCCGAGCAGGTTGGTGCGGCCGATGAAGCTGGCGACGAACAGATTGGCCGGACGCTGGTAGATGGCCTGCGGCGTGCCGATCTGCTGGATTTCGCCCAGGTTCATGACGGCGATGCGGTCGGAGACCGCCATGGCCTCTTCCTGATCGTGGGTGACGTATACGGTGGTGATGCCCACGCTGCGCTGGATATTGCGGATTGTCTCGCGCATTTCGACGCGGAGCTTGGCGTCAAGGTTGCTGAGCGGTTCGTCCATCAGCAGGACGTCCGGCTGGATGACCAGCGCGCGGGCGAGCGCGACGCGCTGCTGCTGGCCGCCGGAGAGGCGCTCCGGCTTGCGGCTGGCGTATTCGTCGATATGCATCAGCTGCATGAATTTCTCAGTCTGCGCTTCCATGTCGGCCTTCGCCATCTTTTTGGGCTGGTTCTTCAGGCCGAACATCACGTTTTCCTTGACGCTCAGATGCGGGAAAATGGCGTAATTCTGAAAGACCATGCCGATGCGGCGCTTGCTGGGATCAATGTCGTTGATGCGGGTATTATTGAAGTAGAAGTCGCCGCCCTCGATGGAGTTAAAGCCGGCGATCATGCGCAGCAGTGTGGTTTTGCCGCAGCCGGAAGGGCCGAGCAGCGTGAAGAACTCGCCTTCGCGGATTCTCAGAGACAGATCGTCGATGATGACGTTGCTGCCGTAGCGCTTGTGCGCATGGTCAATCTTGATGGTAACGCTCATGAATATGCAGGCTCCTTTATGATGAAGGTAGAGAAAGGATCAAAGATGGGGGAGAAACATGCAAGAACCGCCCCCTGCAGACGATAAGGCAAGGGGCGGTCATAATCAGATGGTCTGCAGCAGATTACTTATTCCACAGATCGTTCCAGTGGTTGAGGATGGTCTGCTTGTTGCCGGAGGTGTACTCGCTGTCTTCCTGCTTGAGGTTCAGGGTGTCGAAAGCCGGCATATAGTCGGTCGGCACGAACAGGTCGGTACGCACGCCGCGCAGCACGGAGCCCTCAGCGGTCGCCATGATGGTCTGGCACTCGTCGGAGATCAGCCAGTCCATGAACAGCTTCGCATTGTCGAGGTTCTTCGCGCCGTTGATGATGGCGGAGCCAACCGGAGTCCAGCAGACGCCCTCGGTCGGATACACAGCGCGGACGCCCTGAGCGCCGTTGGCGATGTGGCCGGCGACGCCGACTTCGTAGGACAGGCCGACGGTGTATTCACCGTTGGTGACGCCCTTATACACGGCGGAGGAGCCGCTGGTCAGGGAACCGTCGAGCTGATCGATCAGCTTGGCGACGTAATCCCACGCAGCGTCGGACTCGTACGGGTTCTCGCCGTCGCCCATGGCCAGCAGGATGTTGGAGAGGTGGGCGAAGGAAGAGGAAGAGGCGTTCGGATCGGCAGAGGCGATCATGCCCTTCAGCGCCGGATTGAGCAGGTCGTTGTAGCAGGTGATCTGGGTGCCCAGCTCGGCCTCCAGCTCCTCGTTGACGATCATGACGCAGGAACCGCCCAGGATGTAGTAGGTGATCAGTCCGTCCGGATTCTGATACTCAGCCGGGAGCTTCTCGTTGCCGTTGGCCACGTAGGTCTGGAAGAGGTCCGGATAGTCGTGGGTCCAGGTGGTCTCCACGCCGCCGAACATCACGTCGGCGATCGGGGCGTCCTTCTCGGCGGCCAGACGGGTGTAGCACTCGCCGGTGCCCATGCTCAGCATTTCGATTTCGACGTCGTACTTCTCAGCGAAGGTGTTGAGGATGTACTGGATCTCGGCGTCCGGATTCGGGGTGTAGACGACCAGCTTGCCTTCAGCCACGACGTTGGCGGCAGCCAGGCACAGAACCAGCGTCAGAGCCAGAGCGATCAGTTTACGCATGTTGTTAACCTCCAGATGATTCTTTGGTTACATGTTGCATTGCCGCAGCTGTGTGGCGGCAAACGTTTATTATTATATAGAATTCGTTGGCAAAAACAAGAGATAATTGAAAAATTACAAGGAGTTTGTTTTGAATGTTCGGATATTTGCATGCGGGAACCCGGATATGCACGTTGACTTTGCCTTTGCAGACGGTATATGATAGGAAAAAGGGGAATAAACGCACAGACAGACAGGAGGACGCTATGAAAACGCTGTATGTGACGGATCTGGACGGGACGCTGCTGCGGAGCGACGAAACCACGTCGGACTTTACCAATCAGACGATCAACGATCTTGCGGCGCGTGGGATGCTGTTTTCTTATGCGACGGCGCGCTCCTATGTGACTTCGGCAAAGGTGACGAAGGGTCTTGACGCGCATATACCGCTGATCGTCTACAACGGCGCGCTGGTCATCGATCATGGTACAGGGGAGATCATGATCTCCAATTTCTTCGGGCAGGAGATTCAGGAAGTGCTCCGCGATCTGATCAGCCATGAGATTTTTCCGATTGTATATGCTTTCATCGACGGCGTGGAACGGTATTCCTATATTCCGGAGCGCTGCACATGGGGTATGCGGGACTATATTGCGTCCCGCAGCGGCGACCGGCGGGAAAACCCGGTGAAAGACGCAGATGCGCTCTGCAGGGGCGAGGTATTCTATATCTCCTGTATCGATGAAGAAGAGAAGCTTGAGCCGTTTTATGAAAAGTATAAGGATCAGTGTCATGCCGTCTATCAGAAGGACATCTACTCCGGCGCACAGTGGCTGGAGCTGATGCCCCTTCGTGCGTCCAAATCGAACGCCATCCGCCAGCTCAGGGCGCTGCTCGGGTGCGATCGTCTGGTGGTGTTCGGCGATGGGAAAAACGATATCGATATGTTTGAACTGGCGGATGAAGGCTATGCGGTAGAAAACGCCGCGCCGGAGCTCAAGGCGGTCGCCACCGGTGTGATTGGCTCGAACAACGAGGATGCGGTAGCGAAATGGCTGCTTGAGCATGCGGATGTCGCGGATGCAAAGGATGCCTGAACAGCAGATGCCATGGAGAAATCGGGATCCGGCAGACGGTGATTTATGCCTGAAGCGATTGAATTTGTGCCGCGGATAAGATATAATAGATTGGTTAAAACAACAAGTACACCTGATTCGGAGGATGAATAGATGAAACTCGGCGTCGTCGGACTGCCCAATGTCGGCAAGTCCACCCTCTTTAACGCGATTACCAAGGCCGGCGCGGAAGCGGCGAACTACCCCTTCTGCACCATCGAACCGAACACCGGCATGGTCACTGTGCCGGACGAGCGCCTTGACAAGCTGGCTGAGATGTACAATCCCAAGAAGAAGACCCCGGCTGTGATCGAGTTTGTCGATATTGCGGGTCTGGTGAAGGGCGCCAGCCATGGCGAGGGCCTTGGCAACAAGTTCCTGTCCCACATCCGCGAGTGCGACGCGATCGTGCACGTCGTGCGCTGCTTTGAGGATGACGATATCATCCGCCATGCGGACAGCCTGAACCCGCAGCACGACATCGAGACGATCAATCTGGAGCTGATCGCGGCAGACCGCGAGAGCGTTGCCAGGCGCGCGGAGCGCGCGACCAAGATGGTCAAGACCGGTGAAAAGCGCTTTGCTGAGGAGAGCGAGCTGGGCAACAAGCTGCTTGTGCACCTTGACAACCTGCAGCCGGCGCGCACCTGCCCGATGACCGACAAGGAGAGGGAGATTGCGCGCGAGTGGTTCCTGCTGACCACCAAGCCCGTGATCTATGCCTGCAACATCAAGGAGGACGACCTGGGCAAGGACGAGGACGAGATCCCCGGCGTGCTGGATGTGAAGGCCATCGCGAAGGAAGAAAACGCCAAGGTGCTGGTCATCTCTGCGAAGATCGAAGAGGACATCGCGCAGATGGACGACGACGAGAAGGCAATGTTCCTTGAGGAGCTCGGCATCGGCAAGAGCGGCCTTGATCGCCTGATCGCCGAGGGTTATGACCTGCTGGGCCTCATCTCCTTCCTGACTGCGGGCGCGGACGAGTGCCGCGCATGGACGATCAAGAAGGGCACCAAGGCGCCGCAGGCCGCCGGCAAGATCCACTCCGACTTTGAGCGCGGCTTCATCCGCGCGGAGATCGTCGCCTTTGAGGATCTTAAGGCAAACGGCACGATGGCCGCCTGCAAGGAAAAGGGCCTTGTCCGCTCCGAGGGCAAGGAATACGTGATGCACGACGGCGACGTGACGCTGTTCCGCTTCAACGTGTAATAAAACATCAACAGGGATCAGCCCGTGCGGACTGATCCCTGTTTTCTTTGTCTGATGCTGTCAGCGTGCAGCTCAGCCCTGCTTCTTGTCGTAGGAGCCGCACATGCTCTCGTCGCACTTGCCGGAATGGCAGTTGCAGTTCGGGCGCACGTCGATCGTCTCCAGCTGGCACAGGTTCTTGACGCTGTGATGGCGGCAGGACTCCACGGAGCAATGAATGGTCTGATTCATGATACGTTCCTCCATTGTCTTGATTTGAGCGTTTGCTCGTTCTCATTGTGCCCTGCGCCGCGGAAAATATGCTGGATTGCTTTTTTGAAACCGTGCGCATTGAAAAACGCGGAAAGGAACGGTATAATAGAAAGACAACCATCATATTTTGACAGATCAGCATAGGAGAGATCATCATGGAATATACGACGCTTGGCAAAACCGGTCTTCGCATTTCCCGCCTGGGCTTTGGCGGCATTCCGATTCAGAAGGTGGACGTGCCTGCCGTCAGAAGGCTCATGCAGACGCTTGCGGACAGGGGCGTAAATTACATCGACACCGCGCGAGGCTACACGGTCAGCGAGGCGTATCTGGGCGAGGCGCTTGAGGGGCTGCGCGGGAAATTTGTGATTGCCACCAAGTCGATGGCGCGCACGAAGGAAGCGATGGCACAGGATATCGAGACGAGCCTCAAAAACCTGCGCACGGATTACATTGACCTGTATCAGGTGCACAACCCGTCCCTGGCGGAGCTTGAAAAGGTCGTCGCGCCGGGCGGCGCGCTGGAGGCGCTGCTGGAGGCGCAGGCCGCCGGCAAAATCGGCCACATCGGCGTGACGGCGCACATGGCGTCCGTCTTTGAGCGCGCGCTTGAGATGGAATGGGTGGAGACCGTCATGTTTCCCTACAACATCGTGGAGACGCAGGGCGAGGAGCTGATGCGCCGCTGCACGGAGAAGAACGTGGGCTTCATCTGCATGAAGCCGCTGGCCGGCGGCGCGCTGGAGGACGCCACGCTTGCGCTGCGCTTTATCGCAAGAAACAGGGACGTCTCCGTCGTCATTCCGGGCATGTATGCCGAAAAGGAGATCGAGCAGAACATCGCGGCTTATGAGGACGAAACGCCGCTTGGCAGCGAAGAGCTTGAAAAGATTGAAGCCATCCGCCGCGAGCTGGGCACGCAGTTCTGCCGCCGCTGCAATTACTGCCAGCCGTGCACGGCCGGCATCGGCATCAGCGGTATCTTCGTGCTGGAAGGGTATCTGCAGCGCTATGGCCTTGGCGACTGGGCGAAGCAGCGCTACGCAGGCATGGCGAAGAAGGCGGGAGACTGCATCGGCTGCGGCGTGTGCGAGACGCGCTGCCCGTATCAGCTGCCCATTCGCGACATGCTCGCCCGCTGCAAGGCGGAGTTCGGGGCGTGAGAATCCGATGAACAGGACGAAAAAGCATTGGCTTATCGCAGCCGCCGCGCTCTGGGCGCTGCTGCTGCTGCCGTTCTTTCTGGGCGCGCCTGCGGCGCATCCGGCGACGGACGATTTTACGTTCGCCGCGTATACGCGTCCCACATGGGTGGAAACCGGCAGCATCGTGCACGTGCTCAAGGATGCGCTCAGCTATGCGCTGCGCACCTGGAGGGACTGGCAGGGAACGGTGACGGGCGTGATCATCATGACGCTCAATCCGATTGTGTTCAGTCTGCCGCATTACGGCGTGCACGCAGTTCTGCTGCTCGTGCTCAATCTCGCCGCATGGTTTGTGTTCCTGCGGCGCATGCTGTGCGTCAGGCTCGGGCTCTCCCGGGCGCTGTTCAGGGGCATGTATCTGGCGCTCTCGGCGTGCCTGCTCGTGTTTTTGCCGGATATGGTCGAGGGCATTTACTGGTTTAACGGCGCCTGGTTTTACATGGGCGCGCAGGCCGTCTCGCTGCTGACGCTGACGCTGTGCGACGCTTTCGGCGTGATGCGCGGCAGGGAAAGGGCTGCGGCCATGGGCGCGCTGTGCGCCGGGCTGCTTTTCGCGCTGGGCATGGACAATTACATCACCGCGATGATGACGGCGGCGGCGCTGTTTATGATGGGTCTGCAGCGCATCTGGGCGTATATGCACAGCGCGGAGGAAGAAAAGGCGCTGCAAAGGCGCGCGGCAGTCCGCACGCTGCTGCTGCTTGCGCCCATCGGCGCCGGCCTTCTGCTCTCCGTGATGGCGCCGGGCAATGCCGTACGCATGGAGCGCGACGGCGCGCACCAGAGCGGCATGCTCTGGCTGCTGCTTTCCATCCTCTGGACGCTGCGCGATGCGGCGTGGTATATCGTGCGCTTCTCGTTTAAGACGCCGCTGTTTGCGCTGCTGGCGGCGGTTACGCCGCTGCTGTGCCGCGGCATGGAAGCCGAATGCAGTACCCGCGCGGAGAAGTGCCCGCCCGCATGGGCGACAGAGGCAGGGTTTTATCTGATTCTCTGCGCGATGATCATTCCGCACATGTATTCCTCCGGCAATGCGGGCTCCGGGCGCGTGGTGAACATGTATCACTGCTACGTCCTCACGGCGCTGCCCATCGCCTGGGTGATGATTCTGCTGCGGCAGAAGCCGGACACAAGAGCGCGCCTTGCGGATAGAAGGGCGCAGAAGATCTGCACGGCGGTCGGTGCGGCGGCGCTTATTGTGTGCGTGCTGCTGGGGCAGGGCGGCAATTACGTCAAGCTCGTCTCCGACCAGATCGACGGCACGCAGGCCGCGTACATCGCGCAGTTTGAAAACGAGTATGCGCTTTGCGAGGCCGGCGATGAAAACGACGACGTGATGATTCCTGCCTGGACGGTGCAGACCGTGACAGGCAAGCTTACGGCGTATGAGGATGCGGCGATGTGGACGAACGAGTCCATGGCGCAGTACTTCGGCGTCAGAAGCGTGCGCGTGGGGCAGGAATAAAAAACGGCAACAGAAAACACCGGCGTTCCTTCGGGCTGCCCAGTCCGAAAGAACGCCGGTGCTTTATTTGGATGACGTATGGAAATCATTCTCCCGGAAAGCGCAGCATGGCAAAGCAGGATCCGTGCAGATAGAGCGGCTCCATCAGCTCCGCCTTGAGCGCAATCAGCGCTTCGCGCTTTTCCTCTTCGCTGGCGTAAGGCTGCTGCGCGGCGCTTTCAAGCTGAGAAAACGTTTGCTTATTCAGGTCAACGCGGATCACTTCCGGACGGATGCGGGAGACGGTGAAGCGGGCGTTGAATACGGTTTCCGGCGATTCTTCCACAAAGGCGTAACAGCTGCGGTAGGCGCAGGCACTGCCGTACTCGTCTCCCGCAATGGCGCGCGGAAGGGAATCGACGGCGTAAACCCTGCCGGTTTCAAAGAACGATCCTGCGTGGATGGCGAGCATCATGTAGTGGCCGCTGTCGCTGGTGCGGAAGGGGCCGGCGCTTGAGGCTGTGCCCGCGCCGCCGAGTGTGAGGATGAGCAGCGCGTCGTCAAGGCCGTTTTCGTGCAGCGTATGCAGAATGCGCACGGCGTCTTCCCATCCTTCGTAAACGGAGAGCTTGCCGGTCATCAGGCGGGGGTAGCCTTTGTATGCTTCGGCGGCCTGCACGATTCCTTCAGGCGTGAAGGCGTCAAGGGAAAAGTCGATGGCTCCCGGATAAGCGCCGATCACTTCGGCAAGCGTGGGATATCGGGCCGCATTCTGTTCAAGCTTTTGACGAGTGAGGACATTGTCGATGTAGTCAAGGCGCAGGAAACGGGTCTTATAGCGCCCGTTGGGACCGAGCGCACGCACGGTTTCCGGCACGAGCGTTCCGGCTGCCGCGGGATCGCTCACGCCGAAAGCGGTGATGAGCGCGTTGGCGATGGAGGCCGGTCCGCAGCCGCGCACGTAAAACAGATCGCGCGCGTAAGGGATGTCAATGAAGCGCAGATCCTTCTGATAGATGACGGCGAGGTTCTGCATCTGCCGGTCGACGGGATCGGATACTTCCGGCGAGGGCGGATAGGGAGGGGGCACCCGAAGCCCCGACGATGCGCAGGCGCAAGGGACGGTGAAGAAGAGACAAAAGGCGAGCCATATGGCGCTCAAACGGGAAAACAACATGACGCACATCCTTTGGACAAAATCATCTCAAATTTGTATTCGGCGCATCATTTCCCTTTTCCTGTAGAAAAGCGCAAAAAAACGCCGACCGCAGCGGAGCGCGATCGGCGAAAGAAACCGGAATCAGACAGCCGGATAGAAGAGGCTGGTGCCCACGCCGATGGGCAGACCGACGCTCAGCCAGACGATGAGCATCAGGGTCCAGCAGACCAGGAAGCAGATGGAGTAGGGCAGCATCGTCGCGGTGATGGTGCCGATGCCGGCCTTCTTGTCATAGCGCTGGGCAAACATGATGATCACGGCGTAGTAGGTCATCATCGGGGTGATGACATTGGTGCAGGAATCGCCGATGCGGTAGGCCAGCTGGCACAGCTCCGGGCTGTAGCCAAGGAGCATGAACATCGGCACAAATACCGGCGCGAGGATGTTCCACTTCGCGGAAGCGGAACCCATGAACAGGTTCATGAACGCAGAGAAGAGGACGAAGATCACCATCAGCGGAATAAGACCGATGTTGATGGACTTAAAGAACTCTGCGCCGCCGAGGGCGATGATGGTGCCGAGCTTCGTATACTCAAAGTACTTGATGAACTGCGCAGAGACAAAGGCCAGCGCGAGGAAGGAACCCATGCCGGACATGGCCTTGCTCATGGCGTCTGCGACGTCCTTGTCGTTTTTGAAGGTTTTGACCGTCAGGCCGTAGACGGTACCCGGAATGAAGAACAGCAGCGCGATCAGGGTGATCAGGCTGTCAATCAGCGGGGTGCTGCCCAGCAGCTCGCCGGCAGCGTTGCGGAAGAACGAGTCGGACGGAATGCAGCAGGCGACGATCACGGCGACAAAGAGCAGCGCGGCGATTCCAGCGTTGCGCAGGCCCCTGTGCTCGGCCGGGGAGATGGTCATCAGCGAGGCGTCTTCCTCGCCCTCAAGCTCGCCGCCGAAGGCTTTCAGGCGCGGCTCGACGATCTTATCGGTGATGAACGTCCCCAGAAGGGTGATCAGGAAGGTGGAGGCGAACATGAAGATGTAGTTGCCCATCACCTGCACCTGATAGGAGGGATCCAGAATGGATGCGGCAGCCTGAGAGATACCGCCAAGCAGCGGATCAAGCGTGCCGATGAGCAGGTTGGCGGAGAAGCCGCCGGAGACGCCGGCAAACGCTGCGGCAAGGCCGGCGATCGGATGACGGCCGCACGCGCGGAAAACCATCGCACCCAGCGGAATCAGGATGACGTAGCCGGAGTCGGAAGCGATATTGGACATGACGCCCAGAAACACAATCATCGGCGTGAGCAGACGCTTGGGCGTGCCCTTGACCATGCGCTTGAGCAGCGTGTCGATCATGCCGGACTGCTCTGCGACGCCGACGCCCAGCATGGCGACAAGCACCATGCCCAGCGGGGCATAGGTCGTGAAGTTATTGACGGCGCTGGTAAACATATAAGCCAGACCATCCTTGGTTAAAAGGCTCACCACGCCGACGGTGGTTTCCTGCAGCTTGCCGCCGGAGACGAGCTCGCCGGTCGCAGATACGCCCAGCGCTTCGCAGATGGCGGAGATGACGACGACGGCCAGAGCGAAGATCGCAAACAGGACGACGGGATGGGGCAGGCTGTTGCCGATGCGCTCAATGCTGTTGAGGCAGCGGTTGTACAGGCTGACCCTGGACTTGGAATCTTTAGCCATTGATTGATTTCCTCCTTGACGATTTGGGCACAAAAAAACGCCAACCCAAAGGTTTCTGGGGGCTGATGCAGCTATTATACCAACAGGTATTCAAAAGGTCAATCCGTAGGGGATAAAATGTGAAGGGAAATGTAATGAGGCCTGCAAAAAAGAGGAAATAGAAATGAATACAGGAAGCAAAATGGGGTTTGTGTTTTGCGTGCAATTATGTTATGATAGAATATAAGAGAGAACGACTTGTTTTCTGTGAAAACGATACAAAATGATACCCATTATGAGAAGGTTACGGAGGGAAAATATGTACAGGACGTCTGTGATTACAGATGAGATTTCTCAGGACATCCGCGTTGCGGCGAAGATGGCCCGGGAATATGGACTGGATGCCCTGGAAATCCGCTCGGTCAACGAACGCAATCCATTTTACATGACGAAGGATGATATCGTCCATGTCAGGCAGGTTGCGGATGATTACGGCCTTGCGATCTGCGGCGTCAGTTCTCCGCTCTTTAAGTGCAGTATCGACGATGCTGCGATGACGCGCGAACACGTGGAGGCGTTCAGGCGCACGATGGATACCATGGCGCTCTGGGATACGAAGATCATCCGCGGCTTCCCGTTCTTCAATCTCAACGATGGAGAGAAGCGCTTTGCCGAGGTCGTCGATAAGTTTGAGCCCATCATCGCCGCGGCAAAGGACGCCGGCGTGACGGTGGTGATTGAGTCCGAGCCGAGCGTATACACCGCCAACATCGAATCTCTGATCCGCTTTTTGAAGCTGATCGACGATCCGTGCGTGCAGGCGGTGTATGATCCGGGCAACGAGATTGTGGATGTGGGCACGCCGCCGCCCTATCCGGACGGCTATGAGAAGCTGAAGCCCTACATCCGCCATGTGCATGTGAAGGACATCCTGCGCGTGCCGGGCAGCTTTGTGCCGGCGATGCTGGGCGAGGGCTCGGTGGATTTTGACGGTATCTTCAAGCGGCTCAAGCAGGAATATGACGGCTATGTGTCCGTGGAAACGCATTACCGCATCCGCACGAACGTATCCGAGGAGGATCTGGTGCATCCGCAGGGATCGTCCTTCTCAAACGGCGGTTATGAAGCGACGCAGGCGTATCTTGACGTTCTGCGTGACAGATATCACTGGATGGAGGGTTAACTGATGAGCAAGAAAGTACGTTTTGGCCTGATCGGCTGCGGCGCGATCGCCAAGTTCCATGCGAAGTCCATCGGCGAAATCGAGGGCGCCGAGCTCGTCGCCGCGTTTGATCCGTATAAGCCGGGTCTTGATAAGTTTGTAGGCGAGTACGGCGTGAAGGGCTACGATACGCTCGATGCGCTGCTGGCGGATCCGGACGTGGATGCGGTGAGCATCTGCACGCCCAGCGGCCTGCACACCAGCCAGGCTGTCGCCGCGATGAAGGCCGGCAAGCACGTTGTGTGCGAGAAGCCGATGAGCCTGACCCTTGCCGAGGCGGACGAGCTGATCGCCTGCGAAAAGGAAACCGGCATGAAGGTCTGCATCATCTCCCAGTATCGCTTTGCCGCCTCCACGCAGGAGGTCAAGCGTGTGATTGACGCCGGCGCGTTCGGAAAGATCACGCATGCGAGCCTGTCCATGCGCTACTACCGCAGCAACGACTACTACAACTCCGGCGCATGGCGCGCAACGAAGGCCATGGACGGCGGCGGCGCGCTGATGAATCAGGGCATCCATGGCGTGGACGTGTTCCGCTATCTGATGGGCCCGGTAAAGACGATCAACGGCATTGCCCGCTGCCTGACCAGGGAAAAGAACGGCCAGCCGCTGGAGGTTGAAGACGCCGCCGCCGCCGTGCTCGAGTTTGAAAACGGCGCGCTGGGCGTCATCGAAGGCTCCACTACCTGCTTCCCGGGCTATCCGCGCCGCATCGTCATCAGCGGCGACAAGGGCAGCGTTGTGCTCGAGGAAAACAGCATCATGAGCTGGGATCTGGGCGACTTCAAGTGCAATCTGCCCGTCGGCGCGCAGGCGAGCAATTCCGGCGCGTCCGATCCGATGGCGATCGATAACTCCGGCCACGTGCTGCAGATCGGCAACCTCGTCCGAGCCATCCTTGACGGCGAAGAGCTGCTGGCGACGGCGTATTCCGGCCGCCTGCCGCTGGAGATCATCCTCGGCGTGTACGAGTCCTCCGAGACCGGAAAGACCGTCGTGCTGGGATAACTGAAGAGCATGATCAAGGGCCTCCCAAACGGGAGGCCCTTCAGATTATCAATAAAGTCTGTTTTAAACTTTGGGGATGCATGAAGGGGCTGCAGCCCCTTCATATGAAATCCGCAGCAGCGACATGCGCGGTGCGAGGAGCGGCTGCAAGCCGCTTCCTATATCATTTTCTGGCCGTA